>JBEKWY010000028.1:0-42556 GCA_049512575.1 Candidatus Acidiferrum sp. | reverse complement strand
ACCCACCGCCGAATCGAGCAGCTCCTGAGCGGCAAGCTGCGCTCGGCCCACGCGCTGGCCGTTTCCGACTACGGCTTTGGCATCGCAACGCCCGAACTCGTTCGCCGCGTAACGTCGAAGCGCAAATCCCTGCTCGTCACGCTCGACGCCCGCTACGCCCTCGCGTCCTACGCAAAATCCGGCGTCACCTCCGCCACCCCCAACGAAGCTGAACTCGAAACCCTTCATCACACCGCGATCGGCCAAAACCTCGAAGAACTCACCCGCTGCGGTCGCGCCACCCTTTCCGCAATGAAGCTTCAAGCCCTGCTCGTCACCCGCGGCCGCGATGGCATGGCCCTATTCGAATCTCCCGCCCGCCTCACGCACATTCCCATCCACGGCTGCAACCAGGCCGTGGACGTAACTGGCGCTGGAGATACCGTTCTCGCGGCCTACACCCTCGCGCTCGCCTCCGGCGCGTCCCCGCTCGAAGCCGCACACATCGCCAATTTTGCGGGCGGTCTCGTGGTAATGAAGCGCGGCACCGCCACTGTCTCCCGCACTGAGCTTCTCGACGCTATCCGCAGTGAAGCCTCCGGAGCAGGCAGCTGACCCATGCGCCACGCCGATTCCAAAATTGTCTCCCGCGAACAACTCCGCGAACTCCTCGCGGAGCGCAAACGCAACGGCGGTGGTGCCCGCGTCGTCTTCGCCAACGGCTGCTTCGACACCCTCCACGTCGGTCACGTCCGCTACCTCGACGGCGCGCGCCGCGAAGGCGACCTCCTCGTCGTCGCCGTCAACAGCGATTCCAGCGTCTGCAAATTGAAAGGTCCCGGCCGCCCCATCCTGCAGGAATCCGCGCGCGCCAATCTCGTCGCGGCCCTTCGCGCTGTCGACTACGTCGTCCTCTTCAGCGAGCCCAGCGTCGAATCCCTGCTGGAATTTCTCCGCCCCGACGTTCACGCCAAAGGCACCGACTACACGACCGACACCGTCCCAGAGCGCGCCACCGCCGCCCGTCTCGGCATCAAGGTCGCCATCGTCGGCGACCCCAAAGACCACTCCACCCGCGAATTTCTCGATTCCGTGCGCAAGGCTCCGCATGCCTGAGCCGCGCTTCCTGGTCTTGCGCCTGGGCTCTCTGGGAGACATCGTCCACACTTTTCCCGCCGTTGCCGCGTTGCGTGAATCTTTCCCCACCGCCGAAATCGTCTGGCTCACCCACCCGCGCTGGAAATCCCTCGTCGAAAGCAGCAGCCTTGCCTCCGAAGTCCGCACCATCGAGAGCCGCGAGTTACCCTCCCTACGCGAAGCCATCCACTCCGTGCGTCAATCCAACTGGGACGCTTCCATCGACTACCAGGGCTTGTGGAAGTCCGCCGCGCTCCCGTTCTTTGGCGGCGTCAAACGGCGAATTGGCTTTTCCTCGCACACCATCCGCGAATTCGGCGTGCCCATCCTTTACACCGACCGCGTGAAGCCCGCGACCGTCCACATTGCCGACCAGAACGGCGAACTTTCCCTCCGCGCCGGAGCCAAGCGTCGCGTCGCTCCGGCCACCTTGCGTGTCTCTCCCGCGGACGAAGCCGTCGCCTGCTCGCAGCTCCGCAGCGCAGCCATCGACCGCTACATCGTCTTGAGCCCGGGCGGCGGCTGGCGCGCAAAGTGCTGGCCCGCCGAGCGATTCGGTGCCCTCTGCCAGAACATTCGAAACTCGCTCGGTCTTCGCTGCGTCGTAAATTACGGTCCCGGTGAGGATGACTTGGCTGCCGCCGTGTGCGACGCAAGTGGGGATGCCAATCCGCTGCTCTACAATGCCGAGCTTGGCCCGCTGATGGCGCTACTGCGCTCGGCAAAGTGCATCGTCGGTGGCGACACCGGCCCCCTGCATCTGGCGATCGCCCTGGGCACGCCGGCCGTCGCCATCTTTGGCCCTACGGATCCCGCCCGCAACGGCCCGTACCCCAACTCGCCCCGCCTCCAAATCGACGCCCCCGCAGGCCCAGTAGCACAAGTCGGCCAGGACACCGATCCCGGCGACGGCGACATCGTCCTTCGCGCCCCCAACAGCGTTACCTCCCACGTCCGCAACAACAAAACCGATCCCTCCATGCTGGCCATTACCGTCGAGTCCGTCTTCAACGCCGTCCGCCGCCGGATCGGTGCCATCACATGAGCGCCGGCGCCTTCTTCGCGCGCTGGCGCGTCCGCCTGGGCTATCCCCTCGCGATCCTCGTTTTGGTATTCGCCCGCCCGACCCCGCAAAGCATTCTCTATGGCGCTCTCGTGGGCGCTATCGGCTTGTTGGTCCGCGCCATGGCCGCGGGCCATCTCCACAAGCAGCTGGTCCTCACCGTCACCGGACCTTACGCCTACACTCGTAATCCGCTATACCTCGGCAGTGCCATTCTCGCCCTCGGCGTCGCCATCGCCATCCATTCCTGGATTTCCGCGGCCATCCTCCTCGGCTACTTTGCCCTGTTCTATTCCATCGTCATGCGCCGAGAAGAAAACGAACTTCGCTCGCATCACGGTGCCGCATTCGAAGCGTACGTCCGCGTCGTCCCGCTCTTCTTCCCACGCTTCACCCCGGCAAACCTTCCCGGCAGCCGCGAAGGCGCATTTTCCGTGCCTCAATACCAGAAAAACCGCGAATATCGCTCCGCCATCGGCTTCCTCCTGCTCCTGGCCGTCCTCCTCCTAATTTGGCGCCTCCGCCTGCCCTGAGCCGCAACACCCCACCCCAGTGAGCCTCATACACGATAGAAAGTTCTTGACAGGGTATATATCTATGTAGTATAATCACTTTGTGCGGCGGAGTCCGCACCCGAAGCAAGGCCGCACTTGTAGGGGCCGGGGCTTGCCCCGCCCGGCGTTAACCCCGGCACAGGGTATGACTCGAAGCACAAGCTGTTCCGGCACTTTCCGCGGGCATACAGGTAATAAATTTGGCCGCGGTTCGAGTCTGTCGCCGTCTAACGTAACCCTTTTAGAATGAACACTTGCAAAAGTGTATCAAAACAAAGGGTTTTAACTACCTGTAGAATGAACACTTGCGAAAAAACCAGAGGGGGGTGGGGTAACCTCCTAGTTAACACGCCGCCATCTTTTCTTCATTTCAGCCCGGCCTGATCCCCGCTCGCCAGAACCCGCGATCCTTCCTCCGCGCACGCCACGAAACACGAAACCTCCACTCGCTCTCCGTCGGTAAGCATGTGTACCGCCCCGTCGCGGTCCGTCCGCAGGATGCGTACGCCGGCGCCCTCCAGCCGCTGGACCAATTCGGGACTAGGGTGGCCGTAAGGGTTCCCTTCGCCGGACGAAATAATCGCAACCCGTGGCCGGACCGCCGCCAGAAAGTCAGGCATCGTCGAATTCTTGCTGCCGTGGTGCCCCACCTTCAGGACGTCCGCCTGCAAGTCGGCCTCGGGATTCTCCGCAAGGATGGCGCGTTCCGCGTCCTTCTCCGCATCTCCCGGAAGCAGTAACGTGCGGTTGCCGTAGTGCAACCTGAGTACGAGTGAGTCGTTGTTCTTGGCAGAGGGCGCCACGTCGGTGGGCGAAGTCTCCGGCCAGAAAAATTGCCCTTCGACGCCGTCCCAGGAAAAGCTCCGCCCTCGGACTTCGTATTCGATGGGAATTCCGCGAGCGTGCGCCAAGTCCTCAAGCTTCGCCAAAGCCGGCGACGCCACCTCGCGCCCAATCCATAGCTTGCCCACTCGGAAATTCTGGAGCACTGCCGTCAAGCCGCCGAGGTGATCCTGATGCGCATGCGTCAATGCCACGACATCGATCTTCTGAAATCCACGCGACCACAAATACGGCGACACCGCCTCTTCCCCTGGGTCGATCCCGTTTCTCTCCTCTTGGCCGGGAAACCCACCAAACGCCCCGCCACCATCGATCAGCAACGTCTTCCCGTGTGGCAAGACGACGAAGAGTGAGTCTCCCTGCCCGACGTCCAGGATGGTCGTCTCCAGTTTTCCCGCCGACCACACCGGCGCAAAGGGGAACAGCGCCACCAGCATCGAGCATATTGCCAGGGCGCCGCAGAGCGTCAGCACGGTTGTCCGCCTCATCGAGAAACTGACGCGGGATGCAACCGCAATCGCGACCGTTGTGACGGAGAAGCTCGCCAGAAGCCAAATCGGTGGGCCGGGAATCCGATAGCTCCACGTGGGAAACTGTGCGAACCATTGGACCAAATGCAGAAGCAGCCAGGTCAACCAAGCTAGCGGCATCGCTAGCATTTTCCCCAACGCCGGCAGCAACAGTCCGCTTCCAAGCGTGAAAAATCCAAGCGGCACGACGACGCTGGTCAACGGCACGGCGCAAAGATTCACGAGCGGCGCAGCTAGCGTCACGCGATGAAAGTCGCGCGCCATGAGCGGAAGCATTCCGAGTTGCAGGACCAGCGTCAGCACCAGTAGTTCCCAGCTACGAAAACCGATCGCCATGCCGCCAACCAGAACATTCTCCACGCTGGCTGTCAGGCGCATCGGCGCACGCGCCGAGAACGATCGCGCCGTCGCGCGAACGTCGAGACGAAACTGCGTCACGTGCGGTTCGTGCGCGGCGTCCCGCGTCACATCGCGCCATCCGCGTAGCGCTTTCACATAGGGCTGCACCGTCGCTGCAAGCCAGGGCAGCGCCAAACCACCAATGCAGCCGATGGCGACAAACGTAAGCTGGAAACTTGAATCCCGCAGCGCTAGCGGCCGAGCCAGCAGCAGGATCATCGCTGCTAGACCAGCCGAATTCAGCAGATCGAGCCGGCGATAGAAAAATCTGCCGGTAACTACAGCGGCCGCCATCAGCGCGGCGCGCATCACAGGTGCTCGCTGTTCCACCACGGCCACATACGCAAATAGCAACGCCAGAACGAAAATGCCCGTGCATGCAGGCGAAAGGCGAAGCTTGCGTCCCATCCAAATTAAGAGCGCTGCTAGAGCGCCGACGTGCAATCCCGCGACAACCAGAACGTGGAAGACGCCAGTCTTCTGGAAGTCGGTCGCTTCGTCGCGCTCGACGAAGCTCCGATCACCCAACAGCATCGCGCGCAGCACTCCGGCGACCTGCGGTGTCGCGCCGAACAGCAAGTCAACCTCGTCCCGCAGGCGACGTCGCGCCCGGGCCAACAGCGTTCGAGGCGTCACATTGGCGACGGATGTCCGTTCCAGGAGCTTGGGCGATCGTAAACCAGCGGTTAGATCAATATTCTGCGTTGCCAAATACGCGCGCCGGTCGAACGCGCCCTCGTCCCGGAAGACTTGTGGACGCTTGGCTTGCACCAGAACGGCGATGCCGTCGCCAGCGTGAAGATCGGGAAGCGCTTCCTCGCCCGAATGCGGAGTAAAGGTAAGGCGCATGCCGCCATGTAAAGGCAAGGTCTCGCCCCGATAATCGACGCTGCGGAGTTCGATCTCGTAGCCATAGCCCCAGGGCAGCCGCGACGGCTCATCTCGCAGCACCCCGTGCCACCGCAGAGGCGAGTGCAAGTCGATCCGCCCGCCGTCGACAAGTACGGCGACATGATCGGATGGCAAAGGCTGCTGCGCGACTGCGGCGCTGAGAACGCCGAGCACGACCCAGGAGAAGACCGAAGCTCCAGTGCCTAGCGCGAGCCACTGCAACCGCACGAGGATTAGCCCGGCCAGAATAGGCAGTGCCGCTGCGACAAAAGCAGCAATCAGGAAATGACGAGAAGTGCTGAGGTGCGTAAACACCGAACTCAAGCCGAGCGCAAGGCCACAGACAAACGCTGCGGCAATGGCGACGGCCGGGAGTTTCACGGAGCGCGTCTCAAGCGTACGAGCGTTTCGATGTGGAAAGTCTCCGGGAACAGATCAAACAGGTGCATCTCCGAGATTTCGTAGCGAACCGCTGGCGGCGCCTCGACGTTTTTTTTCTTCGCCGAGCCAGTAAGCACGGCCAAATCCCGCGCCAAGGTTGACGGGTCGCAGGACAAATACGCAATTTCCGGCGCGCCCAGCGCCGCCAGCGCCGTCGCGGCGCCGACGCCAAGTCCCGCGCGCGGCGGGTCGAGCGAAACAAAGTCTGGTTTCTCCTGCGTCTTGCGCAGAAACTCTTCAGCATGCTCGTTGTGCGAAGTGATGGTCACACCGGCGTTTTCGGCGTTGGCATAGAGATCCGTCGTCGCCGCGAGATTCGCGTCCACGCTGATCACCTTGTTGAACGTTTTCGCCAGCGGCAGCGTGAAAAATCCCACGCCGGCGTACAAGTCGAGCGCCACGTCGCCTTTCGCACCCGAGGTCATCGTTTTCAGCAAATCCTCTACAAGGAATCGGTTCACCTGGAAAAACGAAAGGTGGCTCACGCGAAACCGAAACCCGCCCGCCTCATGAAACAAAAATCCCGGGCCGGTCAACTCGAACCGGTCCTTGCTCTGATCCAACAGCAACAAGCTTTCGATTTTCGGAAGCGCTTGCCGGAACGACGCCGCGAGTTCCGCCGCCGACTTGGGAAACCGCTCAAACGCCACGTTCAGCGCGATCTTTTCATCGGTCGAATCGACGAACGCCTCGATTTCCAGCAGTTTCTCCGGCAGGTAGCCCGAGCGCGTCATGTTCTGCAACTGTTCAAACGTTTTTTCAAGCGTGGGCGACAGCACCGGGCACACATCGATGGGCACGATCACCTTGCTCTCCGGCAGGAAATACCCGAGCGCCAAAGGTTTGGAATCGCGCAGCGCCCATTGCGCACGGTTGCGATATCCATATGGTTCCGCTGAGTGTTCCTGTATCGGCCCATCCCAGGTGATGCGGCCCAAACGCGAAAGCGTTTCGCGCAGAATCTCTTTTTTCAACCGCAGTTGCTCGACAGCGGGAATGTGCTGGTAGTGGCAACCACCGCAAGTTCCAAAGTGAGGGCATCGCGCTTTCTGCCGCAGCGGCGCCGGTGAAGTAACTTCCTGCAACTGCGCCCAGATCAATTTGTTGCGCTTCTGCTTGACTGCCGCCCGCACCTCTTCTCCCGGCATCACGTACGGCACGAACACGGTGTTTCCGTCGGCGTGCGACAACCCGTCACCACCATACACAAGCTTCTCAATCGATAATCTTAACTCATCAGGCATCTAAGTGTATCCCATTCTGCGATGATTCGCGTGGAAAGAAAGTGCTGCGTCAGGAAAAGTAGTAGAGACTCAGCCGCGGCAATCCAAACTCTTCAAGCAATCGCTTCTGCGTGTATTGCCGCTCGACGAGAGCAAGCTGTTCCGCCTTCATTTTTCGCCGGTACATCGCCAGCTGGCTATCGACCTCGCGCCGGATGCGCAACATCAATTCCTCGCTCGCATGCTGGGTAAGGCTTGCTTGTATCTTCTCATCCAGGACGGTCAGGCGTCGTTCGAGATCTTCCACATCTACAGTTCCCGGAGTGTCCAGCAAGGTCAAACTCGAATCTAGCGATTGCGCGATCTCGGCGAGCCGCGCAGCCAAGTCCGCGTGGGTTGCACGCCGTGTTTCCGCCGCCTTCACAATTTGCGCGGCGTTCTTCGTAAAGTAAGCTCGCAATTCGTCCCGCGAAAATGGCTCGGCAGCCGCGCGTCCATTCTTCGGCGTACTTCCAGCGGCAGCCTCCTGGTTCTCCGCCATCGCTTCCAGTATCGCATCTGTGCAATACGCCAGGCTCTTCAAAGGCTTACCCGCGCCACGCCGCGACCGGCCGTAACTCTCGAATGCGCGATCGATCCCTTTCAGCACGGCTTCCAGCGGCACGCCGGCCTTCTGCCAGGTTTCCATGATCGCCCAGTCCAGCGGCGACACCAGCAGGTGCGCGCCTCGCTTCTTCCAGAAATATTCTTCGATTTCCGTGAAGTAGTTGAAGTAGTTCCAACCGTCCATGTTGCGAACGCCGCCGCCAGCCAAATCCACGCGGCCTAGCCCTGAACTTTCTTAACGTGCGAAGCTCCGCTTTTTGCCGCGCGCAGGTCCGCGGGGTGCCGGTTCTGCGCGTCCGCGGGCTGGTTCTTTTCCCAGATCAGACGCAGACCCGTCAGCGTCAAGAATTCGTCGGTGTGCTGAATCTGCTTGGAGCCGCGGGCCACCAGCGAAGCTTGGCCGCCCGTAGCCACAACGGTGGCCTGCGACTTCATCTCCGCCTTGATACGCGTCAGCATGCCGTCAACCATATCGACCGCGCCGTAATAGAGTCCTGCTTGCATGTGCGTGACCGTGTTCGTACCGATGACGCGGCCGGGATCCTTGATTTCTACACGAGGCAGCCTCGCCGCGCGCGCAAACAGCGCTTCCGACGCGATGCCGAGTCCCGGCGCAATCACGCCGCCCAGATATTCTCCGCGCTCGGAAATCACGTCGAAGGTAATGGCGGTGCCGAAATCCACGACGATGCACGGACCGCCATATTTGTGAAACGCCGCGACGCCGTTCACGATGCGATCGGCTCCGACTTCCAGCGGGTTATCAACCAGCACCGCCATGCCGGTCTTAACCCCGAGTTCCACGAACAGCGCCTTCTGAGCGAAATAAATGCGCGACATCTCCGCCAGCGTCCAATTCATCGGCGGCACGACGGAGCTGATGATCACGCCGCCTATGGCCGCACCGTCGAGTCCGGCAAGGGTGAAAAGATTGCGGGTCAGCACGCCGTATTCGTCGACGGTCTGCAGGCGAGCGGTGGTGAGCCGCCAGTTCGCGATCAGTTCATCGCCGCGAAAGACTCCCAACACCGTATTCGTATTGCCGACATCAATGGTCAATAGCATGCGTTGCCGCCAAAATCTCCGTACACCAAAACAGAATCGATGCTCTTTATTGCTTCGTTGCTTCGCTGGTTCTTTGGGTCATTCTTCGTTCTTCCGTCACATCGCCGGCGATTACCGTGACGACTTGTCCGCTCTCGCGCTTCACCAGGAGTAAGCCTTCAGGGCCAAGACCCGCGGTGACGCCCGAGAAACTGTCTCTTCCGTTCGTCACACGAACTCGTTTGCCTTGGGCGTAGCTAGACGTCGCCGCGAATCGGCTTGTCACGCTCTCGGCGCCCTCAGCCAAGAATCGATTGTAGTCGGTCTCGAATTCGCGGAGCAAACGAACGAGCAATTCCAGCCGGGATTGCGGCTTTCCGGATTCGACGCGCAGGGAAGTGGCGATCGCGCTCAACTCCGCCGGAAACTTCTCCTGGTTCACGTTCAGCCCGACGCCGACGATGACGAAGCGGATTTGCGACGGCTCGGCGTGCATCTCCGTCAGAATTCCGCCTGCTTTCTTCCCGCGGATCAGCAGGTCGTTCGGCCATTTCAGGTCGAGTTGCAATCCGGTTTGCGCCTGGATCGCGGCGTGCGCCGAAAGCCCTGCCATCATCGTTAGCAGTGGAGCTTGTACGGGCGCAAGAGGTGGGCGCAGCAACAGCGTCGCATAGATTCCGGTCGCGCGTTCGGAATGCCAGGAATGCCCGGCGCGGCCGCGTCCCGCGGTTTGCTCTTCGGCAAGCACCACCGTGCCTTCGGGCTCGCCGGCGTGGCCCAAGTCCAGGGCTACGCGATTGGTGGAATCGACCCTGAAGAAATGGTGGATGTGTTTTCCGAACAAGCTGCCTTTCAAGCGCTGGCGCAGCATGTCCGGCGTGAGGATGTCGGGCACTTTCTCCAGAAAATAGCCGGTGTGCTGCTCACCTTTTACGCGGACGCCCAATTCGCGCAGCCGATTCACCCAACGCCACACCGTCGAGCGCGACACGCCGATTTCTCGCGCGATGCGCGCTCCGCTGACGACGATCGTCGCGTTTTCCGCGAGCAACGTCAGCAGCGCGGCGATTCGCCGATCGGTGACGCCCGGAAGCGTTGGCTGGGTCTTACGTTTGGCCATAGGAAGAGAAGCAGTGTAATCCTGATCGGCTTGAATCGCGAATGCGATTGCTGGTAGCGCCAGCATCCTGCAGGCGTTTTTGACGGCGAGGATGAGGGAAGAGCCGGCAGGATGCCGGCGCTACCAGTCCATGCGCACGGTGAAAAACGCACAGTTGCGACGGGTCTGATTCAGGTCTGGCCTGAAGCGGGAACGTCTGGGCGTTTGGGGCGCAGCGGTGCTGCGCCCCTACAACGTCAACGGCGGGTGTTGGCCGGCGGCATCGCGGAAGTTCACTTGGCGGCGATGGTGTCCATGAGGAGGGTGAGGTCGGCGGCGGGGGCGGAATGGGTTAGGGCGCCGGAGGAGAGGAAGTCGGCTCCGGTTTCTGCGTAGGCTCGGGCGTTGGCGAGGGTGATGCCGCCGGAAATTTCGATGACGACGTCGCGTCGCAGGCTTCGCGCGAGTTGGACACAGGTTTTGGCGGCTTCCGGCGCCATGTTATCGAGGAGCACTGACTCGGCTCCGGCTTCCAATGCTTCGCGCAGTTCGCGCTCGTCGCGTAGTTCGATTTGAATGGGCAGGGAAGTGTTTGCGGGATTTCCGCGTGGTGCGCCGGTTGCTTCGTATGCGGTCATCTGTTGCGGCTTCATCTGCGAAGACACGTAGGCGTGGGCTTGATCGAGCGCGGGCTTTACGCCGCCTGCCACGGCGATGTGATTTTCTTTGAGCAAGATTGCGTCGTAGAGGCCGATGCGGTGGTTTGTGCCCCCACCCATCCGCACGGAATATTTTTCGAGCGCGCGCAGGCCTGGCGCAGTTTTTCGGGTGTCGCGAATTTTCGCGTTGGTTCCAGCGAGGCGCTCGACGAACTGATGGGTGAGCGTCGCGATCCCGCTCAGGTGCGCCAGGAGGTTGAGCGCGGTGCGTTCGCCGGAGAGAATCGTGCGCGCGTGGCCATGAATCTTCGCGAGTTCGCGGCCATTCTCGACGGCGTCACCATCTTGCGCCAACAGTTGAACTGCGACGCCTGCCTCGAGCGCGCGAAAAACGCGCTCGGCGATCGGCAAGCCGGCGCAAACCAGCGGCGACTTTGCGATGATCCGCGCGTGGGCGACCGCGGCCGCCGGAATCGTGGCCAGGCAGGTAACATCGCCGAAACCAACGTCTTCGGCCAGGGCTCGCCGGATTAACTCATCGATTTCGGGGGAGTTCCAGTCCATGAAAAAATCAAACGCGCGACGCAGTGCTATCGATCTGGCTCAGCCGGCTCCGCAATTTGTGCAATTCCAGTTTTTGCTCCGCCAAAGTCGCTTCCGTGCCTCGCACGATCTTTTCCGGAGCACGGCTGCGGAAGTTCTGGTCGTCGAGCTGTCGTTCCTTCGAACTGATGGCCTTGTCCAGACCGTCGATCTCCTTGCGGAGGCGCGCGACTTCACCCGCAATATCCACGATGTCGGTTACATACGCGATGCGCACATCGAACTTGGACGTGGAACGAATGGCGCCGCCCGATGCCGCGAGGCGATTCGAGGAGACGTGGAGCTCCGACAAACTAGCGAGTCGCTCGATGCCGTCGAGATTCCGGCCGATCGTCGATCGAATGTATTCGTAGGAGCTGTAAAGCTCGGCTGCGATTTTCTTTTTCGGATCGAGCTTCATTTCGGCGCGAATGTTGCGAAGCTCCGCGATAACTTCCTGGAGCAAACCGAACTCGTTGACGCGGGACTGGTCCCCCGATTCTTTGTACTTGGCGGCGAAAGGCTCCAGGGCGATCGATTTGTGTCCGGGGAGCTGCGGCAATTGATGCCAGAGTTCCTCGGTGATGAAGGGCATGAAGGGATGCAGCAGGCGCAGCGCGCCGTCAAACGCGGCGAACAGGTTTCTCCACGCGACGCAGGCACGCTCGCGGTCGGCGTTCAGCAGATCAGGCTTGATCCACTCGATGTACCAATCGCAGAAATCGCCCCAGAAGAATTGGTAGATCACCTGCGCGGCTTCGTGGAAGCGATAGGTCGCCAGGGCGGTGTTCACGGTGTTGCGCGCGGCGGCGAGCTTTTCGAAGATCCATTCATCGACGAGCGGAATGCTGCCTTTGAAGTCGTAAGGGGCGTTCTCGCGAACGTCCGGCGCGGCCAATTCCTCGAATGTCGCGCCACCGCCCTGCTCGAACTTATCGAGATTCATGAATAGGAACCGCGAGGCGTTCCAGATCTTGTTCGCGAAATTGCGGGCGCTGGCTAGGCGATCGTCGGACAGGATGATGTCGGTGCCGGGCGCGGCCATGGACGCGAGGCAGAAGCGCATCGCGTCGGTTCCATATTGTTGATTCAGTTTGACTGGGTCGAGTCCAGTGCCTTTGGACTTCGACATTTTCTCGCCGCTGGCGGTGCGGACCAGCGAGTGCAAATACACGGCACGGAAGGGAACTTCGCCGGTGAAATGAATCCCCAGCATGATCATGCGCGCGACCCAGAAAAAGAGGATGTCGTAGCCGGTGATGAGCAGGGTGGTCGGATAATATTTCTGGAAGTCGGCGGTTTTTTCCGGCCAGCCGAGTGTGGAAAAGGGCCATAGTCCGGAGCTGAACCAAGTGTCGAGCACGTCGGGGTCTTGCGTGAGATGCTCGGAGCCGCAGGTGGCGCACTTCGCGGGCGCTTCGGTTGCAACCGTCAGATGATTGTGTTCCTTGCAGTACCACGCGGGAATGCGGTGGCCCCACCACAATTGGCGCGACAGCGTCCAATCGCGGATGTTGCGCATCCAGTTGAAATATTCTTCGCGGCGGTTGTCGGGAACGATGAGAATATCACCGCGCTCCACGGCGGCGATCGCCGGCTCCGCCAGCGGCTTCATCTTGCAAAACCATTGCGTGGAAGCGCGCGGCTCCACGATCGTGTGGCTGCGTTCGCAGATTCCGATGGCGTGGGTGTGATCGCTGATTTTCTCAAGCAAGCCGAGCGCCTTCAAATCCTCGACGACTTTTTTTCGCGCCGCGAAGCGCTCCATGCCTGCGTACGGGCCTGCGGCAGCGCTCATGTGGCCGTCGTCGGTCATCACATCGATTTCGGCCAGATGATGCCGGCGTCCGACCTCGAAGTCGTTGGGATCGTGCGCGGGGGTGATTTTTACGGCGCCGGTGCCGAACTCGCGGTCCACCATTTCGTCGGCGATGATGGGAATTTCACGATTCACAAGCGGCACGATGGCGCTTGTCCCGACCAATTTCTTATAGCGGTCGTCCTCGGGATGCACCGCGATGGCGGTGTCGCCCAGCATCGTTTCCGGGCGCGTGGTGGCCACGATCAAATATTCTTTGCGTCCGGCGACCGGGTAGCGGATGTGCCAGAGGTGCCCGGCGCGCTCTTCGTGGACCGCTTCCAAATCGCTCAGAACGGTCAGGCAGACGGGGCACCAGTTGGTCATGCGTTTGTCGCGGTAGATCAACCCCTCGTCGTACAAGCGCACGAAGACTTCGCGGACCACGCGTGACAATTCCGGCGACAGGGTGAATTTCTCGCGAGACCAGTCGCAACTTTCGCCAATGTCGCGCATCTGGCGCTGAATGGTGCCGCCGCTCTCTTCCTTCCATTTCCAAACGCGGCGTACGAACTCTTCGCGGCCGAGATCGCGGTAATTGATGCCTTGTTCCGCAAGCTGGCGCACCACTACGCGCTGGGTGGAAATGCCGGCGTGGTCCGTGCCCGGCAGATACAAAGTGTTGTAGCCGCGCATGCGATGCCAGCGCGTCAGGATGTCGATCTCGGTGTGATCCAGCATGTGCCCGATGTGCAGGGAGCCGGTCACATTGGGGGGCGGAATCACGATGGAGAATACCGGGCCGGGCGCGCTCGCGTCGGCGCGAAACAGCTGTTCCTTTACCCAGAACTCCGCCCAACGGGGTTCGATTTGCTGCGGTTCATACGCTTTGGCGATTTCGCGAGGCATTCGGCCCAATACTCCTACACCTGAAAATTCTGCGCAGCTGCACCTGCACGCGGTGCGTTTCAGTCGCAGAGCAATCTTTCGACTATACGAGGGGAAAGCCAGCACGGTCAATTCGACGAAAGCGCAGGAAGAAGGGCTGATCCGTGTGCGGTTTAACCTTTTTTGGATGCGGAACGATTGTTTGATTTGGGCGCGCTCGTCTCGCGGGCGCCATTTCGCGTTACCATCTCACTATGGCTGTGCGGCAGAAGACGCGAATTCGACCGCAACCAGGCGCACTTCGCTCGAGAAGGGTGCGGGAGTGGAGCGTGAATAGCTTACATAGATGGTCTGTCCACCGTTGGAGTCGTATTCGACGTGGGCAATCGCGTCGTAAACGTTGCCACTCGTGGGTTGCATGGCGACGAAGGCCACGATTTCGCTGGACCAGGGGCCTTCGGGATTCACGGACGTGCGCATCACGACATTCTGCGAGAACGGGGGACTGTAGACGGCCAGGTAGCGCTGGAGAAAAGCGTTCCACGAGATGCTGAGAATGCTGGCGTCATTGAAAACCGAAACGGCATCGCCAATTTGCGTGGACCAATTGCCGTTGCCGGCATAAAAGCTCCAGGCGCTGCGGTCTTGCGCGTTGGAGGGGTCTACTTTGCCCAGTTGGCACCCGCTGCTGTAATCGCATCCATAGGCATAGAGCGTTCCGTTGCTGATGAAGGAGGCCGAACCGAATCCCGGCTCGTCTTGCGTGAAGATAAGGTCTGGATGGTCTGCCACAATCGGCGGATTCAACGCGGGGCGCTGCGGCTGTTGTTGAAGGTTCTGCCAGGTAGCAACGGAGGTGCCGATGCCTTGAAAGTTAAAATTGCCGGGCTGCGCGCTGACCACCATGTAGAAAATCAAGGCGCTATTGTTCGCGGGGTTGACGACGATGGACGATGGCCAAAGCGCCCAGCGCGCGCCGCAAGGCTGCGCCTGGCAATTGTTGACGTTGTGAGCCTGGTTGAACGCTTGTTCCGTTGGAGTCAACGGCAAAATCATGGTGGGCGCGCCGGCGGAATCCAGTTGCTCCTGAAATCCAGTGATTCCGGCTTGCGCAGTAAAGTCCGTTGTAAAGGACCAGGAATCGCTGAGCAACGTTTGGTCTTCGGCGTTGGGCTTGGCGATGAATGTGTCTCCGTACAGCCACACGGAGTAGCCCTGGAATAGGGCGCTGTAGCCGCCGTCTCTTCCGAGAATATCCGGGTTTGTCTGGACGACTCCGAGATCCTGCGCCGTGGCGATCGACACGGCCGGCGGAGGCCCGGAGGATGGTGAAGAATAGATGCTGCAGCCGGACAATCCAAGAACCAAGAACCATGCTGGCAAGTTCCAGGGCACGACTCTTAAGAACCTGCTTCGCTGGATGCGAAGGTATCCATTGGCGACGAATCGAAACCTGCGGGAAGGTATGGAAGGTCTCATCGAGCCACTCCGCTCCATCTGGAGCCCTGTCTCGCTTGCCTTGCGTTCGGCGTACTCTATGAATACAGAATGGACGAGTTGGTTGTATTGACAATTTACAAGGAAAGGAACGGCTGGCAATCCGCTCGTAAGCGATCGATAGCGGCCTCGCGCGGTCTAGGTTTCCTCTTCGCCATCGACGCGCTTCGAGAGAAACGGTGCTAATACTCTCGACGCAGCGGGGAGGCAAGTGAGCCCCAGGCGCTTTGGCGAATAGCCGGTAGTTTCAACGTAGGCTGTCACTTGATCGATTTTATCTGGAAACGCGGAATCGAAAGGGAACTACAGCTTCTTGTTCAGTTCTTCGCGGACGATCGCTTCGATGACCGGCTTCAGCATATCCCGCGCTACTTCTTGTAGCCGGTCCTGGCTCATGCGAGCCAGCACCCGGGCCACGATAGCATCCATATCGAGTTCGGTTGCGCCGTGCGAGAGTTCTTCGCGAGCGGTCTGAACCGCTTCGGGCAACACGGAACTGGTGCCTGCGGAAACCACCTCGATTTCGTCGGGAGCAGCCGCGGTCGCAAACGAATTCGGTGCCTCTACAGGTTCCGGAGCAGGCTCTTGCGCTGGCGCCTCGATGCTTGCGGGCACAATCGGCGTATCCCAGGTGGATGCGAGCTTGCTGGCCTTTTGTGCTTCCGCGTCCCACGGACTGGGAGGCGTCGAGAACCACGAAGGTGTCGCGCCTTGCTTTTCGGGCTCCGCGATAGCGGCGGAAACGAAAGCGGCCTGTTCCTCGACAGGTATTGGTGTCGGCACTATCGCCGGTTCTGGCGTGGGTTCGGGCACAGGCTCAGGTTCCGGTGCGCTTTCGGAAACAAAACTCTGTTCGTGGACGTTTGGCGTTGGCATGCTTTCGGGTTCGGAAACGAAACTCTGTTCGTGCGGTGCAGGCTCGGCGTGACCCACCAGGGCTTCCAGGTCTGCCGCACGAGGGGCCGGATGTTCTTCCTCCGCGACCGCCGTTTTGTTCTGCGCGCCGGCCTCGATTGCAGCCGCCCAGGCCTCTCCCGCAAACGGAGCCGCCGGGATATTCCTGAAATCGGACATCCCGTTGTGGACGTTCGCCTGAACTTCCGCCGCATCGCCTAAATCTGCCTTTTCACGCGTAGGCGCCCAGACCGAATTCTTCTTGCCGTGTCCCCGGGCTTCTTCCGATCCAGCGTCGCGCCATCCGCCATCGGACGCAGCAACTTCCTCTTCGGAGCCTTCGCTTCCTGCATCGCGCCGCCACGATGGCTTAGCTTCGACGTCCTCTTCTTCCTCTTCTTCGTCGACTTCCTCGGTGCGCCAATCGCGCTCCAATGCCGGCACTGCGGTAACTTCGTTGGGCTCTTCTTCGGTATCGGTCCCGGGTGTCTCCAGCAAACTGCCGAACGCTACTGGTTGCTGCCCGGATTCAATCTTCAATGCGGCAGGGCGCGCGGGAACTTCTTCCGCGAACGACTCCGTTTCAAATCCAGGGAAATTGGCCACCGGTTTCGGAGCAAAATTCGGGACCGGAGGCGCCGGCGTTGGAGCTTCAACCGGAGCTTCCACGACAGGCTTTGCTGGCGCGAAGCCCGCATGAGCCACACCGGCACGTACCAGCGCGGACTTCACCATCGAAATTAGAGGGTCAGGGGGGACGAAAGGCTTTTTCAAGACGCCGTCAGCGCCTACGCGTTGTGCTTCCTGTTCATCCAGGGGATCGAAGGCTCCCACGAGCAGGATGACGGGAATGTGCGCCAGCGAGGCATCTTGTTTCACATACTGACACACTTCGTAGCCGTTGCGGACGGGCATAAATACGTCGGCGAGCACGAGATCCGGGCGAATGTCGGAAATTTTTCGCACCGCCGCTTCGCCATTACCCACAGCCACGACCTCAATGCCGTGGTCCTTCAGCGCAAGACCCACCATCTTCTGGATATTGCTATTGTCGTCCGCAACCAGGATCTTGGCCACCGAACGTCCTCCGGGAATATTCCCGTATCTCGCCTGATAACGTTGCACGGCCGCAATGAGTCGACCGGCCGGTCGTCTCCCGACGCAGCGATAGCCTACATCGCACTTAGGGATGACTCAAGAATATTGGAGCATCCCGCCTTAGGGGCGTCAACGCCAACCGGGAACACATGTGTCGGAAGCGAACACGGGACTTTCGATACGGCCGCTTGGGGCGGGCGTACAGGCCTGGGGACGACCTGGATTGCCGCCCAAACAAAAAGAGCGCGGCCAGCGCCGCGCTCTTCGGTCTTGTCTGGAATCCGCTTACCTCTACCAGGGAACCAGCTTGCGGAGCCCCTTTTTCTTCTTGCTGGTGGATTCCTTTTGGTCGCTTGAGCTCGAATCCGTCGAACTTTGCTGGGAACCGTCCGCGGTCTTGCCGTCTGCGGTTTTGCCGTCCGCTGCAGGCGTTGCCGCAGAACCATCGGCCGCAGGCTTGGCATCGGGCGTTGCGGTGGTGGTCGTGGTCGTCACTGGATTCGTCGCTGGGTCCGCAGCTGCTGGTGCCGCCGCAGCCTTAGAGTCGCCCGCGGTACCGGCGCTTGGTGGGCTGCTGCCATCGGCCGGCGCTGCCGCCGGTGCTGGCGTGGCATCCGCTGGCGGCGTCGCTTCCGTACCGCTCGCGCTCCCGCTTGGAGCGGTCTCGCCGCCGGTTGAGGCTGCGCTTCCCGGTGTTACGATCTCAACCACGGCCGCATTGCCGGCCGCCGGTGCGGACCCGCCCAACGATGAGCGGTTCCCCCCCGTCAGAACGTCGGTAGCTGAGGTGTTGTCCGATTCCGGCTGCAGGTTAGGCGCGCCGGTCTTCGCGGCCGCGATTAACTCTGCGTGCGGGCCCGAGCGCACCAACGCCAATGGCCTCTTGATCAGGCTGTCATGCTCGCGTGGGGTGTTCTGTTCCGCAGCCATCCACGCCTGGGCCTTGGGGTCCGGCTGAGGGACGGGTACCTTGAAGGCTTTGAGCTTGGATTTTGCGTCGCCGGCGAGTGGCGAAAGCGGATAATTCCGGACGATCTGAGCGTAATAGAGAGAGGCAATCTCTTTGTGTTCGCTGCGCTCGAAAATATCGCCGAGCATCCACAGCGCATGGTCCGACTTGCTGTACAGGGGGTAGCGCTTGGTGATGGCGATCAGCCTGGCGGCCGCCGCGCGCTTGTCGCCCTTCACGTAGTAATAGTAACCGATGCGGTAATCGCCTTCGGCAATGATCTCCTGCACGTTGCGCAGACGTTGCTCGGCCTGCGGCGCCAGCGGGTCCTTGGGATATTTCTCGAGGAAGGTTTGGAATTCTTCCTCGGCGGCCTTGGCCTCGGAGCGGTCGCGATCCGGCTTGGCCATCTCTTTGTAGTGCGTGTTCGCTACCTGGAGTTGCGCGTAGGACGCTTCGGGCAAGAAGGGGAAGAAAATATCAAAGTCTTTGTACGCCTGGATCGCTTGCGCCAGGTTCGCTGAACCGCCCTCTCGGTAGTACGAATCCGCGATCGCCAGCTTCGCTTTAGCGAGATATTCGCTGTCCGGATAAGTGTTGATCAGCGTCTGGAGGCTCAGGCGCCCGACTTCCTGGCGCCCGTGCTTGATGTCATCGATAGCGCGGTCGTACAGAACCTTATCGGGTTCGGCCGTGTTATCGGCGCTGGTGGACTTATCAACGGTTTTCTTTTTATGGAGGATTTGAGCGTTGCTGGCGCCGACGGTCAGCGCTACCATTCCGCCCGCCAAAACAAGAATGCTTAACCGCAGTGTGGTTTTCCCTGCAAAAGCTTGACGCAAACTTTCACCTCTCCCGGTCAATATCGGCCCGCAGTACCGTCGCATTAGGCTGGGCCACTTCTTCTGGACTAGGCTCGGAGCGAAAATAGTATACCCTGAACGAAAGGACAGGCTAGCCCCAAAAATTAGCCCCATCGGGCGGCCTTAAGCCTCCGCCGCAGAGTGAGATGCCCATTCCCGGCTCCAAGGGTTGCCTTGCCGCCTGGGACGTCCCGGGCAAATTTAAACAAACTGTTACAATGCGCGTCGCGGTTGCCGCTAAACTAGCTTGGCACTCGCCAGGGGCGAGCGTCGTAATCGAAAATGGAAAAGCGCAAATTCCTTTTTGTCTCACTGTCCGGTTTGATCGGGGATATCGCGTGGCAGATTCTTAAGGAAGGCCACGACGTCCGGTATTACATCGATGCCGAAAAAGAGCGCGACATCGCCGACGGCTTTGTTCCTAAGTCTTTAGATTGGGAGAAAGACACCCAGTGGGCGGACATCGTCGTTTTCGATGACACGCTTGGTCAGGGAGCACGGGCCCAAGCCCTGCGCGCAGCCGGGAAGCCCGTCATCGGGGGTTCGGAATACACCGATCGGCTCGAAGACGACCGCTCATTTGGCCAGGAAGAGCTGAAGAAAGCCGGCGTCAACATTATTCCCTACGAGGACTTCGAGTCTTTCGATCCCGCCATTGAGTTCGTGAAGAAGAACCCTGACCGCTATGTGATCAAGCCCAGTGGGGAAGCGCAAAACGTCAAGCGCCGCCTGTTCGTCGGGGAAGAAGAAGACGGCGAAGACGTTATTCGCATGCTCGAAGCCTACAAAAAGGCCTTCAGCGACGAGATCAAGGTTTTCCAGTTACAGCGGCGTATCAACGGCGTGGAAGTCGCCGTCGGCGCTTTCTTCAACGGCAAGCGGTTCATCACGCCGATCAACATCAACTTTGAGCACAAGAAGCTTTTCCCCGGTGAGGTGGGTCCTCCCACGGGCGAAATGGGCACTGCCATGTTCTGGAGCGAGCCCAACGCGATCTTCTTCCGGACGCTGATGAAGATGGAAACGAAACTCGCGTTAGAGGGGTACGTCGGCTACATCGACCTTAACTGCATCGTGAACAACAACGGTATCTACCCGCTCGAATTCACGTCGCGATTCGGGTATCCGACGATCTTTATTCAGCAAGAGGGAATGCTTACTCCGATCAGCGATTTTTTCTGGGAGCTGGCGAATGGCTGCGACCCGAAATGGCGTACGCGCAGCGGGTTTCAAATCGGCGTCCGCATCGTCGTTCCGCCTTTTCCTTTCGATGACGAGCCCACGTTCGAGTCTTTCTCCAAGGACAACGCCATCGTGTTCAAGCGCGGCACTCCCGATCAGGTCCACATCGAAGACGTGAAACAAGTTAACGGCCAATGGCTGATCGCCGGTACCTCTGGCGTGGTTCTTACCGTGGTCGGCACTGGGCAAACCATGAAGCAAGCCCAGGCCCAAGTCTATGCCCGCATCAAGAACATCCTCATCCCCAACATGTACTACCGCACCGATATCGGCGACCGGTGGGCGGAAGACTCCGACAAGCTCCACAATTGGGGCTATCTCCGGTAACTCCGCACGCGAAACGCGAAGACTCTCGTTCATTCTTCCTTGAACCTCTTGAGCCCGAATCGCATCTATTCATGTGCGCGCTGAAATCAGCAGAGCGCCCAGTTGGAACCCCACCTTAGCTCGGATAGAGGAACCCATGCACATCGCCAAGCGTATTGGCCTTCTTTTTCTTCTACCGCTACTCTCCACAGCCGCGCTTTCATCCGCGCAGCAGCAGAGTCCGCGATCGAAACCCGGCGGCAGCCCGATCTACCTGGATGTCGTCGTCACCAGGAAATCCGGGCCCCCGGCTAGTGGTCTTGAGCAGCAGGACTTCACTCTCATCGATAACAAACTGCCGCAGACCATTACGTCTTTTCGGGCGCTCGGCGGCACCTCGGGTCGTGTGGAGGTGCTCGTGGTTGTGGATGCGGTGAACGTCGACTTCGAGAAAGTCGCTTACGTCCGTGAAGAGATCGACAAATTCCTGCGTGCCGATGGAGGTCGTCTCGCACAGCCCACCGCGTTGGCCTTCTTTACCGACCAGGGCGTTCAAGTTCAAGAAGGCTTGTCGACCGACGGCAACGCAGTCAGCGCCGCTCTGGATAAATACACCGTCGGTCTCCGGACCATCCGGCGAGACTCACAGTACAGTGGCGCGGATCGCTTTAACCTCTCCATGCAGGCCCTGCGTGAGATCGCGACTCGCGAGGCTCAGCAGCCGGGGCGCAAGATAATCCTTTGGGTTTCTCCCGGTTGGCCGCTACTCTCGGGCCCTGGGGCCATCGAGGCGCTCGATTCGAAGGAGCAGCAAGGGCTGTTTTCCGACATCGTCTCTTTCTCGACGCAGTTGCTGCAGGCGCGCATCACCCTTTACAGCATCGATCCCCTAGGCGCTACGGAAAGCGAGTTTCACGCCAACTACTACGAGGAATTCGTCAAAGGTGTCAAGGAACCGAGCCAGGTCGTACCGGGGAACCTGGCGCTCCAGGTCATCGCCAGGCAGAGTGGTGGGCTCGCGCTCGACTTCAATAACGACGTCGCCGCCCTGCTGCGACAATGCCTCGCCGATACGCAGGCCTACTACGAATTGTCGTTCGATCCGCCTGAAGGCGACAAGCGAGACGAATACCACCAACTGGAAATCAAGGTGGCGAAGCCGGGCCTAACCGCCCGCACCCGTCAGGGCTATTACGCGCAACCCGCACCGCGTTAGCAGTTACGAAAGCCTCGCGGAATCAACGCCGTGTCGCGAGTAGGGCGCCGAGTATGGCGCGCGATGTGGTATCGGTACGCTTCGGCACTAGCTTTTCCCTTAGCCATGTTGCTCCATCGGGCAGGCTGACAGAAACATGACAATTTTCTTCCATGTTGCCGGCGTTGGCAGGGCATATCATCACGTCGGGACTCAGTGTTTCTATCCTCCTTTAGGGGAAGAGTGAAGTTGCAAGGAGAAAAACAATGAAGCGTGTGCTCGCAGTTTGTGCGATCTGGGCCATGACGCTGGCGATGTCTTCGGTCCCGGCGCAGACTCCGAAACCTGAAGTAGCCAAAATCTCGCTGAAGGTTGGTGACCCGGCTCCGGATTTCACCCTCCTCAGCGATCAATGGAAAACCGTCAAGCTCAGCGATTACCGAGGCAAGAAAAACGTCTTCCTCGCTATCTACGTCCTTGCCTTCACCGGTGGTTGAACCAAGCAACTCCAGGCGGTCCAGTCTGGAATAACCGCAGGAAAAATCGATCCCTCCGACACGGAAATTTTCGGCGTAAGCATGGATAGTCCCGCCGCGAACGCCGCCTTCGCCAAGCAGATCGATATCAAGTTCCCGTTGCTCAGCGACATGAACAAGAAGATGCTAAAGGAATACGGCATCCTGAAGGGCTACGACGTCCAGAACGAAACCTACCAGTGGGCGCAACGCGCAAATATCGTCATCGACAAGAACGGAATCATCCAGCACATCGAGGAAGGCGACAGCGCGGTCGATCCGAACACCGCCATGTCGGTCTGTACCGATCTGCACAAGAAGCAAGCGGCGAAGTAGGGTCGGGCGTCCGGCAGCCGCACTTTTAGGTGTGGCAATTTCAAAATGTGACAACGAGATTTTACGCGGGGCGCCATTCGGGTCTGCGCGCCTCGACTGTCACTCGTCTCGTAGTGCGACCATCGGATCCACGCGGGCCGCTCGCAGCGCCGGCAACAAACTCGCAGCGCCTGCCACGAACGTCAACCCCGAAAGAGCCATGGCGAAGGTCGCTACATCCCACGGCTTGAGGCCGAATAGCAGAGCCGACGCCGTCCTGCCTCCTGCCAAAGCCAAGGCGGTGCCCGCGAGCAGACCTAATCCCACGAGCCAGGCAGCCTCCTGCATCACCAACTTCACGATGCTATCGCGGTCCGCTCCCAGAGCCATGCGGATGCCAATCTCGTTCCTTCGCTGCGAAACCATGTAGGAAATCACGCCATACAAACCGATTGTGGCGAGCAGCGCCGCGAGCAGTCCGAAGAACCCTGACAGTCGAGCCATCAGCCGGTCGCGAAGCATGGATTGTTCCACCAGCGTGTGGAAAGGAGTGAAGGTCAGATCGATCGCCGGGCTGGTTTTCTCGACGGCTTCCTTAATCAGGGGGATGAGGCGGAACAGGGAAGCGCTCGATCGCAGCAAGATCGTTTCGCCGGTGTCAGGATGCTCGTCCTGAGCGATCGGCGTATACATTGTCGGCCGGAAGTCTTCGCGCAGGTTGTTGTACTTGGCGTCCTTGACGTAGCCGATGATTTCGACCGGCGGAGTCACGTCGTTATATCCCTTGATGCGAATGGTTTTCCCGACGGGATTTTGTCCATCGAAGAATTTGCTGGCGAATGCTTGATTCACGATGACGACTTTTGGAGACGTCGGGGTATCGAGGTTATTGAAATCACGACCGGCAAGAAACGGAGCTCGAAGAGTCTCGAAGTAGCCGGAACTCACTTGGTTCAGGTTCGACTTGCTTTGCGTTACCTGGCCGGAACGCTCCACCAGGACTTGCCGGTTCATCCCGTCGCCGCTCAGGGGGACGATTGCCGCCGTGGCAGCGGAGTCCACTCCTGGAATTCTCCGTATTTGATCCAGCATCGTGCGCTTGAATTCGTAGCGGCGTTCGGCAGGCAATTTCAGCTCAGTGAAATCCAAGTCTGTTTCCAGCACGCCCTGCTGCGTGAAGCCTGCGTCTAGATTTGCCAGGCGCCAAAGGCTTCGCGCGAACAAAATGGCGCCGACGACGAGCATAAGCGACAGCGCAATTTGCGACACGACCAGAGCCCGGCGGAGTCCGAAGCGCGACCTCGAGCTCGTGGCGTTGTGTCCGCTTGACTTCAGCGCCACGCCGGGCGCGACTTTCGTAGCGCGCAACGCGGGCGCGAGTCCAAACAAGACGCACGCGAGGAGCGTCACAACGGTCGTGAAGGCCAGCATGCGCCAATCCGTCGCCAAATCGACAAATAGAGGATCCTGTTGCGTGCTCAGCCACGACACCAGCAACTGCGTTAGCCCGCGAGCGACGGCCATGCCGCCAAGGGCGCCAACCGCGGCGAGCAGCAAGCTTTCCGCCAGCAATTGCCGAATCAGCCGGCCGCGCGTCGCGCCGAGCGCGATGCGCATGGCCATTTCTCGTTCTCGAGCGCTCGCTCGCGCCAGCATCAGGTTTGCGAGGTTCGCTGCCGCAATCAGCAAAACGAGCCCGGCCAGCCCGAGGAGGAGCCACAGCGGGCTCTCATAGGTGTCGCGCAAGTCCGACATGCCGGTTTGGCCGGGGAAGACTCCGAGTTTGTAACCGAGAAAATGCTTTCTACTCGCCTCATCGAAATCGGTGGGCACCATGGCTTCGAAAATTCCCGGCGAGACCGCGCGGAGTTGCGCGGTCGCCTTTTCGAGTGTCCACCCGGGCTTCAGCCGGCCCAGAACGGTGAGCCACCAGCCGTCGCGGCGATTCAGGACGCTGTCTTCACCGCGGATCACGGGCTCGGCACACAATGGCACTGCCACGTCGAAGTTGCGTCCCACTTCCACGCCGTAGAAATTGGGCGGCGTCACGCCGACGATCTCGAACGAATGTTTCTCCAGGCTGATCGTCTGCCCCACGATCGATTCCGTGCCGGCGTAGTGTTGCTGCCAAAAGGGATGGCTGATCACGACGCCAGGCGAAGCACAATCTTTTTGATCATCGGTCGGCGTAAGGACGCGGCCTCGCTCCGCTTCTACGCCAAGCACATTGAAGATCTCGCCGCTCACCCAGAGCCCTTGAACGTTGTGAACTTCACCGCCGGGCGAGATATTGAAGGTCGTGGGCCCCCATGCGAAAACGCCGGAGAAGCCTTGCTGTTGGGCGCGAATCTGTTCCCAGATAGGGTTTGTCAAGTTGGAATAGCGGTTCGTGAAGTGTCCAGTCGCGCCGTCGCGGTCGGCAATCTCTACGACCGCCATTTCACTGGAATTCTTGACCGGTAAGGCCCGAAGTCGGATGGCATCCAATAATTGAAAGATCGCCGTATTCGCTCCGATGCCCAGCGCCAGCGACAAGACCGCCGCGGCCGTGAACATGGGCGTCGAAGCCAGCAGCCGGGAACCGAAGGTCAAATCTCTCCAAAGCGCCTCCACAGATGTTTCCCAACTCGCGCCTCGCACCCGCTCTTTTACATTTTCCACGCCGCCCATTTCGATCTGCGCGGCTCGCCGCGCCTCGTTGTACCTCATGCCGCGGCGCATCTTCTCTTGTGTCGCCGATTGCAAGTACGCGTGGATTTCCTCGTCCATCTCGCGCTCCACTCTTTCCTTGCGAAACAGGGAACGCACGCCGCTCAGAAAACGTCGCAGTATCGCCATGCCGGGAGCCTCCTACGATTCCGCTTCGAGAATTCGCGCGATGGCTCCGGACTGCCTGCGCCATTCCTGCGCCTCGCTCTTCAATTTCTTTCGCCCATCGGAAGTCAGCGCGTAATATTTCGCCCGGCGGTTGTTTTCCGTCTCGTGCCACTCGCCCTTCATCAGGCCGTCGCGTTCCAGGCGCCGAAAGGCGGGAAACAGCGACCCCGGATTCACCTGAAACACGCCCTTGCTGATCTGCTCGATGCGCAGAGCGATTCCGTAACCATGCATCGGCTCGAGTTGCAGGGTCTTCAGGATCAGCATGTCCAGCGTTCCCTGCACCAGCCCGCTCGGTTTGTCCGCCATCGCGTACGCTCCCCTCGACTGTCCAGAGGAAGCCTACACCTCTACTCTAGATTGTCAAGAGGAACAAGAAAATCCGCAGGAAGCCGTAAAAGTGGAAAGAGAGCGCGCTGGAGCGTGAAAATCTTGCCAAACGTCTATCATTATCGTACGGGCGACGAATGCCGTGGAGTTTGGGCAGCGGTGGGAGGATCAGCTAACGCAGGGCCATCGCCACAAATCCTGCTAACGCCCCGAGGCAGACCACCGCGCCGGAAGCTGCGCCGGCTACCTTCCACGAGATGGTCTTTCCCACGACGACGAAGGAATAAACGCTGTAGATTCCCAAGGTGCACAGAAGCGTGACCACGTAAGGCAGCGGCACGCCGCGGGTCATGGCGATGTAGGCGATCACCACATCAAATGCCATCGGCACCGGGAGTAACGTGCCTACGACCGCCACGAGCAAGATTCCTGCAATGGTCACCGGCGCGTTCAGAGCCTGCTGGGGCAGGATTTCGACGATCAGCGCTCCCAGGCAGGCCGCAAGCACCAGCAACGGAGCGCCGACGCGAAATACGTACCAAAAGCTCTTCGCAAACGACTTCATTGTCGAAACCAAAGCCTCACCCCAGGTCGTTGACGAGGCAAAATTGATGGGGCAAGCCGCGGCGAGCGCGTTCGGTGGCTGTCGCGCAGCGATCATGGGCACGAACACAAAAATCAAAAGGAGCGTCGTCGCGAGTTTCAGCGCAACTACCGCCGGGGAGAACAGGCTGAACGCCATGGCCAGCACAACGACATTCAATGTCGGAGAGCTGAACATCGCCGCGAGCACGGACTCTGTGCTCATTCCCGAGGCGTACAACCCGCGACCGATGGGCGCGACGCAGTTCGCGCACACTCCTAAAGGCATGCCGACGAGCGCTCCCAGCAGGGAGTTCAGGTGTGCGTTCTTGGTCCGGCGCAGCGGGATGCTCGCGAGCAACGTCAGTGCCGCGGCCCCGAAAAGGAAGCCAAAGGTCATACCAATTTCATTGGCGTGGAGCCAGTTCACCGAAGTGCGCCAAACACGCTGCCCCAACGGCATGCTGCGATCCACGGAGTAGACGGGGTCGAAACTGAGGGCTCCGATCACCGTCACGTGCGTCCCGGCGTGGTACTTCTTCATCAGGGACGGGTACCGCGAGTCCACCCAGAAATAGCCCGCAATGGACAACGCCAGCACTAGCGCGATGACGGTGGATCGCCAACCGGTCGCTCGGGCGGCAGGGATTTCTGCATTTAAGGCCGCGGTTTGCGTAGCCATTTTTGGGCTCCATGTAATTGAAGACGAGAGGAACGGGGCAATTTCAGATGCGGGGACTTTATGTGGATCCTGCTCGCTACGGAATAGCGGAAATATACTAGGCGTGCGGCTCACTGGGCGGGAACCTTTGGCGAGGAACTATCGTTTCTTTGCACGGCTTCACATTCGAATGGAAGGGCTCGCGCTGCCATGAACTTGTGCTTCCTCCCTGCATCACGTGGGCTGACCTTGACGTTATTAGGGTTGAGCTTGTGGGTCTCGTCGGCCGGGGCGACTTATTCGATCATCGCTTGCGACACGAAGACGCGCGCCTGCGGCGTCGCGGTCCAAACCAACAATCTCGCCGTGGGCGCCAGCGTGCCCTACGCCCAGGCTGGCGTCGGAGCGCTCGTCTCGCAGTTCGAGACCAATCCTGCCTATGGCCCGCGTGGGTTGGCGTTGCTCGCGCAAGGCAAAGCGCCAGCCGAAGTCCTGAAACAACTTCTCGCCGAAGATGGCAATTTCGAAGACCGAGGTCCCGAAGCGCGGCAGGTCGCGGTCGTGAGCCTGGATGGCAAGACAGCGGTTCACACCGGAGAAGAAGCGCAGCGTGCGGACTGGGCTGGCGCTCTCTCTGGCTTTGGCTACAGCGTGCAAGGCAACAGTCTGGTGAGTGCCAATGTGATCGCTGCCATGGAGCAGGCGTTCCTGAAGACTCCCGGCACGTTAGGAGAGCGACTCCTTGCAGCGCTTTCCGCAGGCGACGCTGCCGGCGGCCAAAAGACCGGCCGCGAGTCCGCCGCGCTTCTAGTCAAAACTCCGGACGGCTGGCCGATTGATATCGATCTTCGTGTCGACCACTCAGCCGACCCCGTCGGTGATCTCCGCATGCTCTTTAATATGCAGACCGCGCGGCAGCAGATCGTGCAAGCGCGCCGCGCTGCGCGCAGTGGAGACTTGCAGGCCGCTCGCGCCCTGACCATCCAAGCCGTTTCCCGCGCGTCGATGTGGCCCCGGATCTGGCTCCAGGCTGCGCACGTCGCGATCGACATAGAGGAACCCGAGTTGGCTTTGCAATACCTCAACGTTGCCTTCTCGCGAAATCCGGCCTGGGCCGAAGCCGAAATCGGCGACGGAACCTACGCCACACTGGGTCGCGATCCCTTGTTTCACAAATGGGTTGCGCAAGAGCAAGAGGCGAACACGCTAGCCGCCTATCGCAGCCAGAAATCCGAAGCGGCCAATTTGCCAGGCGGGGATGGTACGAAGAACGCTTCACCGGACCGTCACTTTAGACTAGCAAGTGAGCTGCTTGAAGTAGGGCATTCCGAGGACGCTCTAGTGATTCTAAGGGCTTTGCTCCCCGTCATTGCAAACGCGTCTGTCAAGGATGCCGCCGAGTTACATTCTCTACTCGCGGACGGCTACGCTGCACAAGGAGACCTCGCCGGCGCCATCGAACACGCCCAGGCGGCTGCCAAACTGCAACCCTCCAGCGTCGCGGCCGGCAAGAAAACGCTGGCCCTGCAAGCGGAACTCGCGAATCGCCGCTGACTCCGATCTGGGGCGCAGTACAGGCTTTCCTGTATGTTGGACCGCCCGCCTGAAATGCAAAGATCGATTGTTGTAGGTAAAGGTTTTCCGAGGGCATAACGAAATGAGCATGACGAAAGTTCCCGGGTCCCTCGGCGCCTCGCTGGCACCCCCGCCCAATTTTGGCGATCACGATCATCGTGCCCACGTCGCCCAGTTTTATTCCAACGATACCTTTCTTCTGGAGAGTCTGAGCCGGTTCATCGGGATCGCTCTTGGCGCTGGGGATGCGGCCATCGTCATCGCCACGCGCGAACATCGCGATGGCCTTGCTCGCATTCTTAAGTCTCGCGGACTGGATGTCACCGCAGCGCTCAAGACCGGCCGGTATGTATGCCTGGATGCCGCAGAGACTCTGTCCACCTTTCTGGTGGATGGCTGGCCCGACGCGACGCTGTTCGTCGAAGTGATCGGCAATTTGGTTGCCAGAACGAAAGCAATATCCGGAGGAGAAGATCAGCGCATCGCGGTTTTCGGCGAGATGGTCTCGCTTCTGTGGTCCCAGGGAAAATTCGAAGCGGCATTTCGTCTTGAGCAGCTTTGGACCGACTTGGCCCGCACCCACGTTTTTGCGCTCCGTTGCGGCTATCCGATCCAGGGCTTCGACCGCCACGAGCACAGCGAAGTGTTCCAGAGAATCTGCGCTGAGCATACCGGCGTAATTCCCAACGAGACCTATACGGAGTTGGCCAGCGAGGAACACCGCCTCCGCAATATCACCCACTTGCAGCAGCGCGCGCTGGCGCTCGAGAATGAAATCGTCGAGCGCAAACGCGCGGAGCACGAATTGCGCATCGCGCACGACAACCTGGAAAAGCGCGTGATCGATCGCACCCTGGAACTCCAGCAGAAAAACATTCAGATTCAAAAGCAGTCTGAGACTCTGGAAGCCGCCAATCGAGGACTCCGTGAGTTGTCGTCTCGGCTGCTGCATGTGCAGGACGAAGAAAGAAGGCGCATCGCCCGCGAGCTGCACGACAGCACCGGGCAGGTGCTCGCCCTGCTGAGCATGAATCTCAGCGCGCTCGAGGACGAAGCGAAGGGGATCAACGCCGAAATCGGCAGGGCCATATCCGAAAACGTCGAAATTGTGAATCAGGTATCCGACGAGCTTCGGACGATATCGTATTTGCTGCATCCCCCGCTGCTCGACGAGATGGGCTTGCTCTCCGCCCTGCGCTGGTTCGCGGAGGGATTCGAGGAACGCAGCGGGATCAAGGTGAACCTGCAACTGGATAGCGAGTTTGGACGAGTATCGCGTGACCTGGAGACCGCCATCTTCCGCGTCGTCCAGGAATCGCTCACCAATATTCATCGCCACGCGGATAGCGCAACCGCCACGATTCGGCTCGCGCAGTCCGGCGACCAGGTTGCGCTGCAGGTCGAAGATGCAGGCAAGGGTATCGCGCCCGAGAAGCTCTGTGAGGTTACTTCCGTGGGCTTGTTGGGCGTCGGATTGCGTGGCATTCGCGAACGGATCGAGAATTTTCACGGCAGTTTTGAGATCAGTTCGAACGAGAAGGGAACCTGCATTCGCGTCGCGATTCCGATTGGCGCTTCGGCGGCAGGGTGACTCTGCAGGCGCGCCAGCTGTCCTCAATACAAGTCGAGGAATTTTCGGGTTTCCGAGCATTCCGCTCTGGCGAACGCGCGTGTAGCAAAATGTGGGAATCTCTAGGAGCAGCTTGCGAGTTCTAGTCGCCGACGATCAGCCAGGTATTCGCAGGCGTGTATGCCTCACGCTCGCCTCGCTCCTCACCCTCGAAGTCTGCGACGAGGCCGCCAATGGCCAGGAAGCCGTTGAGAAGGCGGAAGAATCGAGCCCCGATCTGATCATTCTGGATGTCACCATGCCGGTGATGAACGGCCTGGACGCAGCTCGCAAGATCCGCGCTTTTTCTCCGCGAACTCCTATCCTGATCCTGACCATGCACAAGAGCCGGCAGCTTATGGAAGAGGCCCGGAAGATCGGTGTGTGCGGCTACGTGGTGAAAGCCGATGCTGGACAAAGCTTGGGATCCGCTATTACCGCGGTGATGCAGAGCCAGACATTTTTCCCCACCGAGTTCTGACCCCGCGAACTGCATCCAGCCAAGCTCTTTGGCGTGCTCTCTACCCATAACCGGCACGGTATGCAAAAATAACCCTTGACTTAATTCGCTTATCTGCTATACTCATCCCATTGACAACTGTGACTAACAGCGTCGGCCGAGCCGGCGCTGTTTTTGTTTTTGGGTTGTCCTGCCCAAGCCGGGCCTAGCACTGCAAGGCGCCCTAATTCTTAAGCCCTTATTTGTCACATACTTGCAAGGTCGTCGAAATGGCCCTAAACGCCCGCAATCACCTGAATCTATAGGCCCTTAGCTCGCGAGAAGACCACGAAGGAAGGACGGACGCGTCCGTCCTTCCTTCGCGAAATTTTAGCGGTGGCCGACGCTGGTCTCAATCGGCTTGTGCTATTGCTTCGGCGGCTGCGCCGTTGGCGGAAGGATTCCATTTAGCCGAAGGTAGACCGCCTGCGTCCCGTAGTGGTCGAACCATTCGTCGCTTATCAGGATCATGACGCCGGCGCCGCTGGACTGGCGGTTCGGACCCAGCGTCACTGCCGCGCCCAGCTTGGAGTCGTCCGCGTTCGCCAGCGCCGTGGTGCAGAAGTCGAACGATGATTTCAGGGCGGCGACGAGTTTGTCTTTCGGATCGGTGTCCGCCAGCGTCACGTCGGGAGCGGTCACTCCGGAGGCTTTCGAGCACAGGTTGTAGTTGGCCTGTGCGCTGTGCATCACCAGGTGGCCGAACGTATTCATCTCCGGTGTCGGCTTGAACGAATATTTTTCCGCGGGCATGGCTTCCGCTGCCGCCACCATGTTCTTTGCAAATCGCGGCAATTGCGACTTCACCGTCGCGCTTACCGGGTTCACTACCGGCGCCGCACTTTGCTGACCTCTCGCGATTCCCGCAAGCAAGACTATCGCTGCAAATGCCGCCACCAATTCCATTCGTTTCATAGATATCTCCTTCAACTATTACGGAGGGCAAGGATACCGCCGCGTTATTCCGACAACAAGCGTATTCCGGTCACATCGTTTAGGGTGCCGGACCGTAATCGATGAGGCGGACTCAACGGCTCGGAATATCGACACAAAGTCAGTTCGCGACTGTAAGTTCGATGGTGGCCGAGGCGGAAACGCGGGAGCCCGCGAGCGGAGACTGGTCGATGACCGAAGCGTGGGGCCATTGGGGCGCGGTGACGTAGTTTACTCGGCGGTGCAGTCCCGCGACGTCCAGGCGATGCTGCGCGTCGATTTCGTTTAAGCCAACCAGATGCGGCATGACGTAGGCGAGGTCTCGCGGACCTTGGGAAACGAGAACGTCTACGCGAGGTGTTGCGGCGCCTGCGCCTGGGCGCGGCGTTTGCAGGACAACGGTGTCAACGGGCTCGTCGGGCATAGTAACTGCCGAAACCTCGCCGACTTGCAGGCCGGCTCGCAGGAGCTCAATACGTGACACCCGCAGGGAACTACCTTCAAGCAGCGGGATTTCGAGCTGCCGCTGGCCGAGGCTCAGAACCACGTGCGCTTGCTGCGAAACTTTCATGAGCAGCCCGGCGGAGGGCGTTTGGCGCACGACCGCGTTAATGGGCTCGTCGCTGTAGACGCGGTCGGCAACGCGCAACACCAGGCCGCGGGAACGCAGCATGCCGCTGGCTTCGCTGACGTTCTTGCCGACCAGGTTGGGCATGGTGGTTTCTCGCCCGTGAATGGCGATACGCATCGCGGTAATGGCGCTGAGGAAGGCCGCGGAGGTCAAAATAAAGATGAGTAGCGCGGTTTGGCCGAGGGCTTCGAGGCGTTCGCGGAGAGTCATGGCGCGATTTTAGAATGCCATTGTTTGCAACGAGTGGCCACGAAATCAGGGCGCCGAGGTACGCCGTTGGTTACTTCTCCTCGACTACTTCTTCTGGGGCGGCGGAGGATAATCGGGCAGCTTGTCCTTGCTGGTATCGGCGCGCTTCACTTCGAGTTCGTCGAAGAGCAGGGACGGGCTGATGACCGTCGTCGCGATGCCGCCGGCCCGATTGCTGACCAGCGGATCGTTGCCGACCGACAGCAGGTCGCTACGTAGAGCGCGAACATCAAGTTCGTTGAACACCGCTCCGCGGACGAGTTCTTCGTGGCCATCTGGGTAAATGCGATACAGCAAGCGCGGCGTGTTGCCCGGGCCCAGCGTCTCGACGCGGTAGCCGTACGGTTGGCCTTGCTCTTTGATCATTTGTATGACGTGTTGCTTCAGCGCTTCCGGTGACTGCGCTTCGGAGCTTTTCACCACCAGCACGCCAAGATTCGGCGTGGGAACCGTTCCAGCGCCGCCACGGCCATGGCCGTTGGAAGAAGGGAAGTCGCGGATGGGCTGGCGGCTGACGAGGTAGTTGACCAGCGTGCCGTTCTCAATCAGGGTCACCGGTTGCGCCTTCACGCCGTCGTCGTCCACATCGTAGTTACCCACCAAGCTTTTGCCCTCGAAATCCTTCAGCGTCGGATCGTCGACGACCGTAAGGAAATTCGGGAGCACGCGCGACTTGTAGCTGGTGGCAAAGGCGCCGGTGGTGCGGTTGGGTCGTCCAAGCTGAGGTTTGCGGCCGAGCACATTCGCGCCGACCAGCGAAGCGATGACATCGTCGGCGGCGTCCGGAGCGAACAACACCGGGCCGCGATATTCTTCTTCCACAATGGGCGCCTGGCGCAGCGCCACGACCGTGTCGAGCATTTTCTTGGACTCGGCGATCAGGTTTTCCCGCGTCGGCAGCTCTTCGACCTTGGCCACCATCCAGAACGGATTACGGCTCAGGCGCATGCCGTCAGCGGCTTGCGCGCTGCTGTTAAGTTGCAGGCTGTACGTTTTTTTGCCGGAGCGTGTAACGGTGCCTTCGGAGTTCACCAGATATTCGTTGACCGCCGAGAAATGCAGCGAGGCACTGACCGATTGAACGTCGGGATATTGCCGGTACAAATTGGTGGCGTCCTCGATAGCTTTCTTCCAAGCGGGCTCGTCGACCTGCAAGGTCACGGTAGGCTCGAGCACGCTTACAACCGGGGCTTTGGCGAAATCGTCCACGGGACTTGCTTCGGCGCTGAACTGCTTCAGCGCGGCTTGCTTCTCGGTTAGCGCCTCTCCGGCCTCTTTGTAGGCCTCGTCGGTAGCCAGCCAGATCTGATGGCGCAGGGCGATGGAGTCGTCATCGAGTGGAAGGATATTCGTTTCTCCCATGCCGATGCCGTAGTAGCTGTCTTGCTTGTAGTCGCCGATGCGAACGACCACGCGAATGACGCGATAGCGCACGCGTTGATTCTCGCGGACCGCGCCAAACGCCGCTTCGGCGGCATAATCATCGACATCGTTCACGCGATACTCGATGTAATAGGGCGGATCGACCTGATCCATCTTGAGTTGAGCCTTGGAGCGGTCGAGTTCGGTGAGCAGAGCTTCCAGCAATGCATCTCCGCTAGCGGCAACGTGGGCTGGAGCGGTTGCATTTGCGGAGGCTGTTGCCTTCGGCGCGTCGTCCGGTTGCTTAGCGGGCGGCTCAGCGGCGCGCGATGCTGTGACGCCAAACATTGCCAAGACAACAAGCGAGAATGCGCAAACGGTGTGCATGATTTTCATGGGTGCACCGTCTGCTTGGCGGAGCCGTCGGTCGTCGTCGCAGTCGTGGTTTCAAATCCCGGTGGAGGCAAAATCGGCGGTCGCTCATGCGAGTGGGCGCGCTTTTGCACTTCCATTTCGGAAAAGAGCATCGCCGGTGCGACCGCCGAGACCGGCACGCTGCCGCTCTCCGCTCCGCACACACCATTGAAGACATGCTGCTGGTCACCTGTCGCGACAATGCGCGTCAACGCCGCCAGCGGGGTGCCGACAATGTCGACGCCGCGCACCAGTTCATCGGGCCGTCCGTCCGCATAGACGCGGTACACGATCACTGGCAGCACCTGGAACGCCTGTGGCAGCGAACGCGTCGTCAACGTGAAACCTCCCTGGATGTCATCGAAATAGAGGCCGTACGGCTTGCCCTGCTTTCTCACCTCGTCGATCAGTTTCTGGCGCAATTCCGCTTCCGGCACCGATTTCGTGGAAGTGACAATCAAATTTCCCTGGCGTCCCGTGGGCATCAGGCCGGGTTGATTGCGGCCATGGCCGTTAGAGACGCTGAAATCCTTGATCGGCATGCGCGACATCAAAAAGTTCTTGAGGATTCCGTTCTGAATGACTTCCACGCGCTGCGCCGGCGTGCCCTCGTTGTCGTACTCGTAGTAGCCCGAGAGTTTGACGCCGCCGAGTTCCTTGATGGTCGGATCGTCGGTGACGCTCAGAAATGTCGGCAACACTTCCTGATTCACCTTTTTGGTGAAGGTCTGCCCTTCGTCTTCATCCTTCTGGCGATGTCCTTCCATACGGTGGCCGAGTACTTCGTGGAAAAATACCGCGGCGGCGCGGCCGCTGAGAAGCGCCGGTCCGTCATACGGTTCGGCTACGGGAGCCTTGCGCAGATCGCGGAGGTCGAGCGCCATCTTGTCGATTTTCGCGGTGAGCTCGCTTTCGCTGGGCAGCCCACTTGCCGACGGTGCCTGAAATGTTTCCACGCGCAGAAGTTCCATGCCGTCCGACGCGCGCGTCTGCGCTTCGATCACCATGCGGGTTGACGCGCTGGGCGTCGCGATCGTGGCGCCTTCGCTCGAGACCAATCGTGAATTCGAGTTTTGCACCTGCAGCGTCACGGAACCGAAGTACACGTCGGAATACTTCCGGAACGCTCCGGACAACCGGCGAACTTCGCCCTCCCAAGCCGCGCGATCGAAACCCGGGACCGTCAGCGCTTCGCCGGTGTGCGTCTGTGGCGCTTCCTTGGAAAAATCCGGCGATTTGTCTTCTTCTTCCGCGCGCACTGCGGTATTTGTTTTTACGTTGAGATAGGCAGGAGCGGCACGCTTGTATTCGCGGTCGGTCAGCTCCCACAGAACGCGGCCGACGGCGTCGGGATCGTCGTCGAGCGGCAAACTGCCGGAGGTCATCCCGCTGGAGCGGCTCTGGCCGTGCGTGTTGTCCAGCGCGGGCGTACCCACGCGCATGGTGACGTCGGCTTGGCGGCGGCGCAGACCGGCGTCGGTGAGCAAACTTCCGTACGAGCCGATCAGCACCACAATGTCTTGGTCGTTGACGGTGTAGCTGAGGTAGTAGGGAGCAGGGTCGGTCTTGGCGAGATCCGTTGTCGCGCGCGCCAGTTCCGCTTGCATCACCTTCAGAATCGGGTCGGCGGCAGGCTTGGTGGCGGAAGAATTTCGGCTCCCGGACGTCGTGCCGCTCGGCGTACTCGAGGGAGTCCCGGCCGAAGTGAGTGGCGACCCGGCCAGCTGCGCGGTCATCGCGAAGCAGGCGGCCATTTGCGCAAAACTTCTCGACCGGGAAAGCCGGTTCCCGCATACACGTGACGATCCAGCGATGTTCATTAAGGCAATTCTCCCAGTCTCTGGTTACAGAAGTTCAGGATGCAGCGTCTTTCGTTCCTGCTCGGGATGAAGCCGTGCCTGCGCAGCAGTATATGGTTCTGAGGTGCCGTAAAAAGCGAGTATGCCTGAGCGTTCTGGTGCGCGCAAACTACGTGTTTACGAAGCGTTCCCCTTCGGTCAACCGTGCCCCGGAAGCAAATTCCAGGGCATCGACCTTCTTTCCGCCCTCTTGTTTGACGGATACGACTCGTATTTCGGTTGCATCTCCGCACGCTACAAACAATTTGTGGCCGCTGAAGCGGATCGTTCCTGGCGGCGAAACCTCGGTCGGGGACTTCGCCAGCGAAGCTTGTGTCGCGTGGGGCGACCCAACTCCAGACAAATCGTTAGACACCGGCTCGCCAAGAACGTGGCAAGTGCGCCCGCGGAAGGTGGTGTAGGACCCCGGCCACGGCGTAAAGCCGCGCATGCGGTTGTAGATTTCGTTTGCCGTGCGTGTCCAGTCGATCCGGCCGTCTTCTTTCTTCAACAGTGGCGCGTAGGTTGCTTTGCCGTGATCTTGGGGCCGGGCTGGGAGCGTACCGTCCGCAAGGCCTCTCAGCGTATCCACCATGAGCGGCGCACCGGCATCGGCCATGCGCGCGGCCAATTCCGGCGTTGTCTCTTGCGGACCGATTGACACTTCGGTTTGTAGCAGCATGTCGCCAGTGTCCATGCCCGCATCGATGCGCATGGTCGTCAATCCGCTCTTGGTTTCGCCGTTGACGATGGCCCAATTGATCGGCGCGGCCCCGCGATATTTCGGGAGCAGGGAAGCGTGCAGGTTGATCCATCCATGTTTCGGAATGGGAAGCAGCCGGGCAGGAATGATCTGGCCGTAGGCGATGATCACAATGCACTCCGGTGCGACCCGTTGCAGAAATTCCTGGGCTTCGGGCGACCGGATCTTTTCCGGCTGCAGCACGGGCACGCCGGCCGCCAGCGCCGCCTCTTTCACGGGAGAAAACGAGACGTGCATCCCGCGCCCGCTGGGCCGATCGGGTTGCGTGACCACCGCCGCAATTTCAAAGTCGGACCGTGTGAGGAGATGTTTCAGCGTGGGAACCGCGAACTGAGGGGTGCCGCAGAATACGACTTTCATCCGGCTCCAAACACTACCACTCGCCGAGCTTCCGCATTTTTTTGATTTTGCGCTTGATCAGGTCGCGCTTGAGCATGCTGAGGTGCTGAATAAAGAGGATACCGTTGAGGTGATCGATCTCGTGGCAAAATGCGCGCGCCAGTAAATCTTCGCCACGAATCTCGAACGGTTCGCCTTTGACGTCCTGCGCTTTCACGGTCACGAATTGCGGCCGCACCACGTAACCGCGAAATCCCGGGATAGACAAGCAGCCTTCCTCTTCTCGCTTTTCTCCCTCGTAATGAATCACTTCGGGATTCGCCAGCACGACCTTACCTTCCGGATTCTTTCCGCCGGTGACATCCACAACGGCCACGCGCAAGTTCAATCCGATCTGCGGCGCGGCCAAGCCGACGCCTTGTGCGGCATACATCGATGCAAACATGTCCTCGGTTAGTTGGGCGAACTCAGCGTCGAACTTCTTCACCGGCGAGGTGGATTTTTCCAGGATAGGATCGCCGTATTTGACGATCGGATAGATTTTTCTCAACACCGAAGGCGTTTCCGCAGTCGCCTGCGATTCCTGCGGTTCTGCCGCGTCCGGACCCACTGGTTTAGAAGTCGTCGATTTGTCGGGCATAGTTGTCGAAATTCCGCCGCATCTCGGCGAGTGAGTCTCCCCCAAATTTTTGCAGAAAAGCGTCCGCCAGGACAAGTGCCACCATAGCCTCGGCGGCAACTCCCGCGGCGGGCACCACGCACCAGTCCGACCGCTCGTAGGCCGCCTGAATCGGCTCCTTGGTAACCATGTCAGCCGTTCCCAGCGGCTTGCGCAGCGTCGAGATCGGCTTCAGATATCCTCGCACAATCACGTCTTCGCCGTTGGTGATCCCGCCCTCAAGCCCGCCCGCGCGATTCGACGACCGGCGGAATTTTTTCGCCGCCTTGTCGTACGAAATTTCGTCCTGTACTTCGCTTCCGTACGAACCGGCCGCCGCGATCCCCGCGCCAATCTCCATGCCCTTAACCGCCTGGATACTCATCACCGCCTGAGCCAGCCGACCGTCCAATTTTTCGTCCCATTGCGCATGACTTCCGAGTCCTACGGGAACATGGTGGGCCACAACTTCGAATATTCCGCCAACCGTGTCGCCCGCTTTATTCGCGGCATCCACTTCCGATTTCATCTTGTCCTGCACCATCGAATCGACACACCGCAGCGGCGATTCAATGTCCGCGGTCACGGCCTTGATCTCTTCCCACGCTGCGCCACGGTCCAGCCGAATATGCCCGACCTGCACGGTGTGACTCGCGATCTCCGTCCCCAACTCTCGCAGCAACTGCTTGGCCAGCGCCCCGGCCGCGACGCGCGCCGCCGTCTCGCGCGCCGAGGCCCGCTCTAAAACGTAACGCGCGTCGTGAAAGTTGAATTTCTGCGACCCCGCCAAGTCCGCATGCCCCGGCCGCGGCGCCACCAATCGGCGTTCGTCTTCCGGCGAAATCGCCGATGCTTCGACCGGCAGAACCTTCTCCCAATTGGCCCAATCCCGATTCTCTATCCGCAGGGCAATCGGCGCCCCAATCGTCTGCCCACGCCGCACACCGGCAAAAATCTCCGCGCGATCCTTCTCAATCTTTTGCCGTCCCCCACGCCCATAACCAAGCTGCCGCCGGTGCAATTCGTGGTTGATAAAATCCACGCTCACGGGCAAGGATGCTGGCAAGCCCGAGATAAACGCCAACAGTGCCTGTCCGTGCGACTCGCCCGCCGTGTAGAAACGCAGCATTCCCGTTCGCAATCTCCCCGTGCGCTCCAATTGTAGCTGTGAAACCAACAGTGTAGCGGTCACGCCGCCTTCGCGTCCAGTGTGGCGAGACGTCCGCCGCCGTCCGCTTGACAAAGACGGCGGGCGCCACATATGCTCGCGCCACATTCCGCCAATTCTCCGTCAGCATCATCATTCAACGTAGAGTTGACAGGCCGCTTGCTCAATTCCCCCGCCCGGTGCGGGCAATTTCAAAATCGGAGGCAAAGCATGCTCAGAAGAGGTTTCAGTCGTGTGGCAGTGGTGTGCGCGCTGGCGCTCTCGTCGTTCATGGTTGCGGCTCCCGCGCAGGCCCAGGAGCAAACGCATTACACTTTCGTATCGTATTGGGCGGTGCCGCGAGCCCAGTGGACCGATTTCGAGAAGGCCCAGGAGCAGACCGCTGCGTTGCTCGAACACCTGGTCGCCGACGGAACGCTGGTCGCCTGGGGTTCGAGTGCCGCTCTGGTTCATACCGAAGACGGCTACACCCATGCCAGCTGGTTCGTCTCGACCACCCAGTCTGGCTTAACCAAAACGCTCGAGGCCCTGCGAACTGCCTCAAGGTCGCAGGCGCTCGCAGGCACCACGAAACACGAGGATTTGATGCTTCACTCCATCGCCCATGGGGGCAAGACCGCGCGAGCTACCTCCGGCATCATCCGCGTGAGCTATTGGCGCGCCAAGCCGGGCCGGGGAGATGACCTCGAGAGTTTCTTCAAGAAGTACATCCAGCCGGATTTGGATGCGGGCGTCGCAGACGGTTCCATCCTGATGTACAACTTCGATTCCGAGGTGATCCACACCGACGCGCCTGGTGGATACAATCTCGCCGTCGTTTATGCGAACGGCGACGGATTGGACAAGGCCAGCGCGCTTTTGGCGGCGCATGCCAAGGAGAGCCCCGCGGTGGGGGAGGGATTCGCGTCGATGCTGGTGATTGAAGCGCACCGCGACAGCCTCGGCAGGGTTCTCGCCTACCAGCACAAGTGAGCTTCGCTCAAACGTCTCGGAGCGCGTGAGTTGTTCAGCTCAGCCGGCGCGGCCGAACCGGAAGACGATCCCGGCGCTGAATCGGAAGTTATTTTGACGATTACTTAGGCCATTGGAGAATTTCGTCTGGAAGTACTCGGCCTGCACTTGACGAACCGAGACGTGCCGAGACACTTTAACGTCCAAGCCAGCACCGGCTGCCATCGCGAAGGCATTCGTGTCGCCAGGATGTCCGATTCCGGAAGTTGCCACTATTCCTCCGAAGAGGATCTGAGCGAACGGTGTAATTATATCGCGCCTGAGATTGATTCTCGGGCCGAACATATAGGAAAACGCTCCCGCCAGGGGCGCCCCTTTCGTCACTAAGTAACCGTCCAAATCTCCGACGGCGCCCAGCCAACTGTTCGGGTTGTATTCGAGTTGGCCACAGAAGGCAGGCAGTTGCCTCGCCGTTTATCCCGACCTAACTCTTCCGATTTAGAAATCGTCTTGCCGCAACGATGGGGCTTCACCTACGGTGTAACTCTTGGCAAGGCTGATTCGTCGAGGCAAAATGGATCTCAATTTGCAACGACGGTACGATGGATACGTGCCAAAAAGCATGGTCGCAATCGGAGGCGGGGAGATCCGGACGAGAGGGAGTGCTCCCATCGATTGGGTGGCACGCAGGTCCACAATAGCGATGGCAAAGTGATTGCTGAATTAAATATGCCAGGGGAGAAAACTCGATCACCCTCCGACTAGCGGTACCAGCGCAGGTAAGTCGTATTGCCGCACGTTTGGGACGGACAGGTGATCCGACTTGAGACCCTTATGCATTCCGCAAATGGTGCGGAGCGGAAAATTCCTCTTTGCGTGCCGGTAGAAACGAATAGGCTTGAACTGTGGACCAAGAACGCAGCGGATTGAGATTCTCGTTCACGGCTGCCGCCGAGATCGCTCCGGAAAGCTCTCCAGGCGCGACCGCACCCGTTCGCGTCACCGAACTTAGCCTGTATGGCTGCTATGTGGAGACTCCAGCCCCATTCGACCCTAAGACGCGAGTTCTGGTGAAGATTTTCAATTCGGAGGAGTACTTCGAGACCAAAGCATTAGTGACCTATGTCAAGCCGGCCCTGGGTATGAGTCTAGCGTTTCGCGAAGTGAAGCCCAATTTTCGACTCGTTTTGCAGAAGTGGATTCTTGCCGCAATGCATAGCCAAAAGAAGCCCGAGGAAGGGCTTAGCTAGGCGTCCGGTCGAGTCTTCTAGTGTGAGGGCCGCCATCGAGCCTCGGCCGGTCAAGCGTCCTGGATTTCGCGCAGACGTCCGTTGGTGACGTCGTAAACGAAGCCGCGGACAGCAACACTCGCCGGAATCCAGGGATGAGTGCGGAGTTTTTGCAATTGGTGGCGCACATTTTCTTCGATGTTTTGAAAGGCGTAGAAAAACGCGGGAGAAACCGCAGCTGTTCCAGTGCGATTCTGGATTCTGGTTCGCAGGTCCTGCTCGCTGGTGTGCATCAATCCGCAATCAGTGTGGTTGATGACCATGATTTCCTCGGTGCCGAGTAGATGGTGCGATACCACAAGCGAGCGCAGAGTGTCTTCCGTTACAATGCCTCCGGCATTGCGAATGATGTGTGCGTCTCCCGTCTTCAGCCCCAGAGTGCGAATCGAAAGCCGTGTATCCATACACGTCAGGACCGCGAGTTTGCGCTCGGGACGCGGGGTTAGTTTGCGCAATTCATGGGTGCGCGAGTAGATTTCGTTTGCTGCAAGTACTTCGTCGATGACGCTCATGGCCGAATAGTTTAGCCTAGGCTCGTCGGAGCCGCACGATGAAGACGATAACGCGCGCAAGTTCTAGAGCTATCGCATTACCGGGAGATTGGCGCGCCACCGCGACCTCACAAGGTAATCGATGCCAAGAAATCTCAGGCGCCGGCGGGTAGGCTTCTTGCTATCCGGCGCGAACCGTCGTTCGCCCGGTCCAGCAGCATCTTGAGCACCGCGGCGTTGATTCTCTCAGCGGCAGGCCGCCGGTAGTCCCATCGGCTGTCCGCGTCGGGCGGAATTACCGCCATCGTGGCGTTCGCTTCGAACAGCAGAACCTCGCCCTTCTCGTTTAGACCAAAATCGATGCCGCCATAATCCAAGCCCAGTGTTTTCTGAATCTCTCTTAGCGCGTCCATCGCGCGCTTCCCCAGCACGCCGGGCATGTTCGAAAGGAACTCGGCTTCCTCGGCGCGGTGCTCCGGGTGGTCGGCCATGTCGGTCCGCAAGTAGTGGATTTTCCAGTCGTTGGAGATCGCCACATGCAATGGATAGAGCTGGCCATCAATCATCATTACCCGGTACTTGCGCGTCTTCCCGTCGGGTCTGCGGGCATCCAGATACTCGATCACGATTAGTTCGGGGCCGGGAAGGCACATCAGCGCGGCGGGGAGCCCTTCGAGAGCCTCCACACGCAAGAAGTGATCCCCGCCGTGAAACCCCGGCGTCCGCA
>JBEKWY010000027.1:0-43139 GCA_049512575.1 Candidatus Acidiferrum sp. | reverse complement strand
TCCCGTGCTCGCCATCGGCGGCATCACACTCGAAAACGCCGCCGCCTGCATCAAGGCCGGCGCTGCCGGCATCGCTTCCATTCGCCTCTTCCAGGACGCGCCGGATGCGGCCGAAATTGTAAAGGAGCTGCGCAAACTCACGGCATGAAGCTCAAATTGCCACCGGGGTCATTCAAAGCCTATCTGTTCGACTGTGACGGCACAATCGCCGACTCCATGCCCCTTCACTATGTCGCCTGGAAGAAAGCTCTCTCCGAATGGAATTGCGCGTTTGACGAAGACCTTTTTTATGCGTGGGGCGGCAGGCCCATAGCCGAAATTATCGCCACGCTAAACGAAAATCACGGACTCGATATGCCCGTGGAGACCGTGGCGCAACGCAGGGAAATGCTTTATGTCGAGCTCCTTCCGCAGCTCACCGCCGTTCCCGAAGTTCTCGAACACATTGAAGCCCAGCACGGCCGGATTCCCTTCGCAGTCGTGTCGGGCAGCACCAGAGAATCGGTGACGGCTTCTCTTACCGCGCTCAACATTCTCGGTCGGTTCGAAATCCTGGTCTGCGCGGGAGAATATAAGAAGAGCAAACCCGACCCGGAAGCTTTTCTGCTGGCAGCCGCGAAACTTGGAATCGCGCCGGAATCCTGCCTGGTGTTTGAGGATACCGAGATGGGCATTCAAGCAGCGAAGGCGGCAGGGATGGCCTCGGTGAAAATTCCTCCGCCGTGGGAAAGGCGCGACTCCTAATCATCGGCGCACATTCATCAGCCGCCGCAAAAGCCGTATCTGCCCCGCATGATAAACGTCGTGAAAGGCGATCCCGTAGAGCTGGCGCAGCCGCTTCGTGCCGCGCGGTTTGGCCAGTACTTTCGCAATCGCCGCGCACAGCGCGCGATGCTCGCGGTCCAATAATTCTTTGTCGGCGCGCCACGCCGCTTCATTACACTTTCCCGTCTCCGGCCGCGCGAAAAAATTACTGCCTTTCAGCACAAACGAATTGCGCTTCCCGCCTTCGATGCGCCTTCGCACCGCATACTTCCAATACGCGGCGTGCAGGGTCTCCTCCCAGATGTTGTGACGCCCTGGTCCGGGGCGCCATGCCGCCTGTTTTGCGGTTACTCCGCGTATCGCTTGTCGAAGATTCGGTCCGTGCCAGGTGCGTTTCTCGTAGGCCTCATCCAGGAGGATCAGGATGAGATGGGTCGATTTCACGGCGGTTCTCCCAAAGTGTACGTCGGATTTTGTGCTGAGAGGATCCTTTCCGGCCGGGCCGGAATCCTTGCTCGCGCGTCCTTATCGGATGCGCTGACGATAGGTTACTTCATCAGACGGAACCAGCACCGGAAACGCTTCAAGAATCGTGTTCACGCGCTCGTGTCAATATGGCTCGGTGTGTTCGCTTAGCTTGGATCTACCGAGCTCGCGCGGAAACGACCCGGCTGCGCGATGCTCGTTTTTGCCGGTAGAGTTCCCGGTCCGCCGCCTCCAGAAGGTCCTGCGCGCTCCGTCCATCGTCCGGGAAAACACTGATACCGATACTCACCGTGAGGGGTGGTTGCTCCCGGCCGTTCCGTAAAGCGGCCTGTACGCGCCCCGCGATCTGACGCGCCATACTGGGGTCCGCATCGATCAGCAAAACGGCAAACTCATCCCCGCCATAGCGCGCGGCTAGGTCCGTCGAGCGGCATTGCTCTTTCATCACCTCCGACAATCGTTTCAGCGCCCGGTTTCCCGCAAGATGTCCCAGCCGGTCGTTGATCGACTTCAATGCGTCCAGGTCCAGCAGCAACACGGCAAATGACTTGTTGCTGCGCTGCCCGCGGCGAGCTTCTCGCTCCAGCGAATCCAGGAATTCCCGATAGTTCGACAGTCCCGTCAGCGCATCGTGAGTGGCCTGGTAGCGTATCTTCTCTTCGGTCTTCTTGCGCTCGGTGATGTCCAGCCCCGCCCCGATGCATCCGATAATTTCTCCGGACGCTGACCGCAGCGGCTCCAGGTGCAATTCCAGCACGCGATTGTGTCGCTTGTATTCGAACTGCGATGAGACGCCCCGCAGTGCCTCGTAGTGCTGTGCGATCGGCGTGGTGTGCGGATCCTGACACTTCAGATATTCGTAGACGGACTTCCCGAGCAGTTCTCCATTCCGGCTATTCCCGCTCCGAAGTCCGGCGCCCAGGCACGACGTCAGGCGCAAATTCAGGTCTGTGGTCCACAGCACCATAGGCATTTGTTCAATGGTCTGTTTGAGTCGCTCTTCGCTGACGATCTCGGTCGAGCTGTCGGTCAACACCCTCGCGCTCTCCACGATGCCCACGATCTCGCCCTGCTCGGTGCGAATCGGCGCGCGGCTGACTCCCAGGAAAATGGGTGAACCATCTTTGCGGAGCCTCTTACCACTCTCGTATTGCGGGAACTCGCCCTGAATCGCCGCGTGAACCAAACCGTCGAACTTGGGCGCGTCGTCGGAAGGCAGCAGCCGGCCAAGCGGCTGGCCTACGATCTCCGGTTCACTATAGCCATACAAAAGCTCTGCGCCTCGGCTCCAGGTGTGTATGGTCCCATCGAGTGTAAAGCTAAGCAGCCCATCTTCCGTTGAAGACAGAATGGCAGCGAGCACGTGTTCGGTCCGCACACATGACGGCATGTTTACCTGGCAGACTTTCCGAACGGGAAGGCGTTCGCGCTGAACAGAAGTTGTTTCCCGCCGGCAAGAGGGTCGAACCGGGGCGGGCTAGCTAACATCGCGAGCAGAGGTCTCGCGCTGGAGAGCATTCTACCAAACGCCTAGGACGAGGGCACTCTAAAAGAGCGTTGGCGTACCGAACCGAACATCAAGAAGTCCTCCGACACTCGCAAGCGATCCAATCCAAAGCGACCGATGAGATTAAAAAGATCTCATCGCAATCCCTATGAAAGCAGATGGCCTTTCCCCCGGAGCCATCCGCCCGCTAAAAGCTGAATTTCGCCCCGACTTGCAACAGCCGAGGCGGCGCCGCGCTGAGCACTTGGCCGAAACTCGAACTGTTGATGTTGCCATCCACCGCGCCAGGCCCAAAGAACTGCGCGTGGTTGAAGACGTTGAACGCTTCCAGCCGGAGCTGTAACGACTTCGATTCCGTCAGCTTCAAATTCTTCAGCACGGCCATGTCGTAGTTGTTGATCCCCGGGCCGTAGAAAAAGCGTCGCGCCGAGGTTCCCGGCGTCCCCAGCGGCTGCAGACTGAACAGCGCGGTATTGAAATACGCTTGCCCATTCCGCGGATTCCCGTTCAGGTTCAACGGTCCGGGCGTAAAGTCCGGCTCGTCCACGCCAAAGTTGTTCACCCCATTCGGTTCCGCGCCGAGCAGCGAATTGTCGCCCAAGTTGACCAGCGTAACCGGAAACCCGCTGCTGAAGCGCGTGATCCCAGACACTGCCCAGCCTTGCGTCCATCGGTTCGGCGCGTGGAACAAGCGCTCAAAAGGAATCTGGTAGCTATAGCTGGCCACGAAATTGTGCTTCATGTCGAACGCGGAAATCGCCCGGCTCAAGCTGGGATCAATCGGATTGATCTGCTCGCCCAGGCTCGACGATTGATCGATAGACTTGCTGTAAGTGTAAGCCGCGAACAACTCCAGCCGCCGGCTGGTATGGCGAACGCTCAATTCCAGCGCGTTGTAATTGGAATTGCCGATCGTCGCTTGGTTAGTGTTGCTTCCGAAATTGGGACCCAACGGGCCGCGCGTTCCATTGATCACCTGGCCGGTCGCCGTCGTGAACACATTGCTTTCATTGAATGGGCCGCAAGGCGTTTGTCCGGGCGCCAGGTTCGCCGGATTGCTCAGAAACAGACACAGCGCCGGATCGCCGGGATTCGCTTCCTCGAGCACCAGCAAGCGATGAGCTTGTGTTCCTACATAGCTCGCGCTGACCACTGTGTTAGCGTCAATCTGCCGCTCCAGCGACAACATATATTCTTCAGTGTAGGGAATGCGATTGGTCGTCGGATACGCCGGGATGCCGCTGATCGGTTCATATTGCGACCAATCAATGCTCGAATCCGGGTTGTTGATCGAGGTGTTGAGCGGCGCGAGTTGCGCCGGGAAATGTTGGCCCAGGTCCTGTCCGGTCGCTGCAGTAACGAACGGCGTGGCAAACAGCGGCGGCGCGGGGCTGGTATAGGTTGTTCCGTAGGGCGCGTTCGCGCTCGACACTCCAATGGTCAGCGCCTCGATCGCCGTGTAGAACATGCCAAAGCTGGCTCTTACACTCGTCTTACCCGGACCGCCCAGAATTTTGCCCCAAGCCGTGTTCTCTTTGCCGCTCGGGGAATAAGCCAGCCCAATGCGCGGCGCGAAGTCACGATCTCCCGGAGGCGCGAGCGTCCGCGAAACTCCTGTATCCCCCGGAAACACGATCCCCGCCGGCGCGGTGGGGAAGACCGCCGATTGTTGCCCGGCCGAAAACACGGCAAGCTGATTGTATTTCTCATACCACGGCTCGATGCGGTCCCAACGCAGACCGTAATTCAGCGTCAGGCTCGGCTTCAGCCGCCAGCTATCCTGTCCGTAGATCCCCGCGTACTTGTTGCGCCCATAAAAAGATTGCAGCTCGCTTTGGTTGTATTGCGTCGGAACGCCGAGCAGAAAGTCGGCGAAGTCCGAGCCAGTCTCGCTGCCAAAGAACAAAAAGCTCCCATTAAACTGCGCAATCGCAAACGTGTTCACCTGGTCGTAGTGAAATTCCCCCCCGACCTTGAGCGTGTGCGCGCCCAGCACCTTCGAGTAGTTGTCGAGCACCTGATACGTATTGTTGACCTGCTTCAGCTGGTTGGGATTCGTTCCGATCGTGAAGCTGTTGAATGCGACGCTCTCGATACCTTCGCTCTGCGGCGCCAGTGGAACGATGCCGGCCGTGCCCGGTCCCACGACGAAGCCCTGCGATTGCAAGCTCACGCCAACGCCGCCCACCGGCTTTCCCAAGTCCGTCAAGTCGCGCAGATAGCTGAAGTGGAATTCGTTCACCGCGGTCGCGCCAAGCGATTTGGTGTCGCCCAGATTCAACAATTGCGACCGCCCCAGATTCAGGGCATTGAAGCCTGGCACATTCGCTCCGCCCTGCGCCGTTGGATAGGGGTTATTCAGCGAAAAATCGTCGATGAAGTAGTATGCGGAAAGCATGCCCCAGCGGCTGTCGTAATCCAGGCGGTACGCACCCTTGTCATCGCGCAGCAACTCGTTCGCCCCGGAAGTCGAAAACGTGTCCGCGGCCACATTGGGCTGCGGAATATATTGCAGCAACTGCTGTGCCGGTGCGGACCACGCTGCTGTAGGAATGATCGCGCCCGGAAACACGCAGCCATTCGCGCTCGCCGCGCTGGTGTTCGTGCAGGTCGGTGAGTAGTACGGTTCCCCCGCGGCCACCGTGTAGCCCAGCTTCTGCGAGAGTTGTGTCGCCCAGGATTGTCCGTTGACCGATCCTGTCAGGGAACTCGCCAGGTCCGACAAATCGCCGCTGCGGTCCGCCGCCGACGGCACCGGGATCAGCCCCGTGTCCACTCCTTGCTTGAGCCGCGTCCCCTGATAGTCCGCGAAGAAAAACACCTTCTTGCGCACAATCGGCCCGCCCAGCGTGCCTCCGAACTGGTTCTGCTGAAAGATCCCTCGCGTCGGAGAAAAGAAATTACGCGCGTCCAGGTCCGTGTTGCGCAGGAACTCAAAGGCATTGCCGTGAAATTCGTTCGACCCCGATTTCGTCACCACATTGATCTGGCCGCCGCTGAACTCGCCGTACTCGGCATCGAAATTATTGGTCAGGATTCGGAACTCCGCGATCGAATCCAGGTTCGGGATGATCGCCGTTCCCATGTTGACGTCTTCTTCGACGTCGCTGCCATTCACGATAAACGCGTTGGCAAATTCCCGCTGCCCATTGATGGAGATTGTTCCGGGATTCAAACCGCCCGACGGCGAAAACGCGGCAGCTCCCACGTCCTGCACCGTTTCCGATGTAATCGAGGTGGCTGCGGCCACTCCCGGCTGTAGCGACAGCAGATCGGTATAGCTTCGGCCGTTTAGCGGCACCGTGGTCATCTTCGTGCCGCTGATGACTTCCCCCATTTGCGTATTCGTCGTCTCCACGTGAACGCCGGAATCGTTCACCGTGATCGAGTCCGTCTTTTCTCCCACCTGCAGCTCCGCGTCCACTCGCAGTGCGCTGTTGGCATCCACCGTAATTCCGGTTCGTCGATAAGGGCGAAAGCCCGCTCCGTTGAATTCCAGATCGTAGTGTCCGACGGACAAGACCGGGAAGGAATAGACGCCTCGATCATCCGTCGTTACCTCCAGCCGGACACCGGTGCCGGTATTGATGGCTGTCACCGTGACCTTCGGAACCACCGCTCCACTGGAATCTTTCACCGTCCCGGAAATGGCTCCTCCCGTGCCAGCCCAAGTCGCTGCGGCGAAGATAGAAAGCGCCAAACTCAAGAACAAACAATATAGCTGCGGTCTCCAGCAGCACTCCGCGACCCAGACCTTTAGCCTCCCCAACATCCCCGCCGTCATCTTTTGATCCTCGTGATTTGGAATGAGAGCCGAAATGCTGCCTCTCTTGGCCCGCAAAGAGCACGTCGCAAACGCAGCGCCCCGGACGTACAGAAAGTCTGCCGTACTTGATAATCATTTGCAACTGAAATCAGACTAATCTAGTCGTATTTCATCAAGATGAACATTCCGCCAAACATCGATGACTCGGAAACACACTGTAGGGGCACGGCATCGCCGTGCCCGTCGGCGCCCGTCCTCGCCGTGCCCGTCCTATCGGTCAACCGGCGCTAAGCGAGCACCGTAAGTATCTTGATTTCCAAGGCCTCAGCCGTCGCACCCGATGCGCTAACGCGCCGTCTTCGCCGCCTCATTCAAGATCATCGCCAGCCGCACCCCGGCCTGCTCCACCCGGCGTTCCACAACCGGCGCCGCCTGCCCTTGATACGCTTCGCCGAGCACAACGTGCTCGTGCAGCATCCGCTCTCCGATATTGTTGTCGTCGGCGCAGCTGTGTACGGCGACGTTCGGTTCGATCGCCACCTTTGGCGTCAGGTCGCCGTAGACCGTCGTTTCCGCGTCTTCGTGGCTCTCCCACGCCCAGTCGTCCACATGGACGCCAGCCTTCTGCCATCCTTCGATCATTCCGCCGAAAGTCGCTTCCAGCATCTCCGCGTATTCCCCGGGGTCCGCCCCTTCCGAGTCGCGCTCGAGGATCGCCGAATCCCAAATGGAGTGCAGATTGGGTGAATAGCCGTGCCCACGCTCGTGGGGCTGCCGCCAAAAGTATTTCACAGGCACGCAGTTTCCACCCTCGTCGGCATTCGTTGTGGAGTGCAGCGGCTGATGTAGATCCCCGACGAAGTGAATGATGTAGCGCACCGCCTCCGCGCGTTTTGCGCCGCTTGCATTCTTATCCTTTAGGATCGCCACCTGTTCTGCAATCGCGCTGACCACGCAACCCTCTTTGCCGCAGAAGGCTTCCAGCGGGCCGCGCGGCGCACCGCGTGGAATGTCGATGTAATGCCAGGGCCCGTTTTTTCGTTCGCCCCGAACATCGTCGGCCCAGGTCGCAGCGTCTCCCATCGGATCCACCACGGCCGTGCCACAGTAGCGTTTCACCTGCGGATCGATCGGATTCGCGCTCAGTAAACTGAAAACGAGTTCTTTCGCTTCCGGCGTCAAGTGTTTCTCCGCGACGAGCGCCACGGTCTGGTGTCCTTTGCAACCCCACGCGTAAGCCACCGGCGCCGAGAACGTCGTTGCCAATGCGGAAACCACCAGCATCCCCACAACGTTTGCGAACGAAACCTCGAACAAGAACACCCGCAAAATACGAGCGCGAAATCGCATATTTAGGCCTCAATGGATTGTCCGATGAAATGCAGACCCAAGGAAAGACGCGAGCTACGATACTTCAGTTTCGCACTGCCGCCTTTACCGCCTGCGGAACCGAAGGCTCTACCGCCTGTGGAACTGTCGGCTCAAGTGCCTGCGCCTGTCGGCCCTACCGCCTGCGAAAAAAGTCGTTATCTTTAGGAGGCTCTTTAGGAGGCCGGGGCTTCAGCCCCGGCATAACTCGTTCGAAGCGGACGGGCTTTAGCCCCTGAAGCAAGCTTTCTCTCCATCTTGTTGTATTTTTCCGAAGCCGCTCTACGCGCTCAACCAGCGCCCGATCGGCCGCCAGGATTCGGTGTGGTCGCAAATCACCCGCAGCGTCGCGGTAATCGGAATCGCCAACAGCAGACCCATCCCGCCCCACACCCATCCCCAGAACAACAGCGAAACCGTAATGGCCACCGCATTGAGTCGCACCCGGCGTCCCACCAGCGCGGGAGCCACGAAATTTGCCGCCAGCACGTGAATCGTCGTCAGCACCCCGGCAATCAATACAAATGAGCTAATGGCCTTAATTTTCGCCAGCGCAATGATGAATGCGGGAAACCAGGCCATCACTGCCCCAATATAGGGCACCATGTTCAGCAGCCCGGAGGCGATGCCCGTCAAAATGGGATAGTCCAGGTCCATCATCCAGAAAAACAAGCTGCTCGCCGCGATCACCATCCCGGTGACAATGCTCATGCCCGCCAGATAGTCGCGTAAGACCTCGCGCAAATCTTCTAGAGTCTCTTTGACTTGCGTGCGCCGCGTCACCGGAAACAATTGCAACGTTCCGTGCCACACCTCGCGCTTTCCCGCCAGCATGAAGAACACCAGAAACGGCACGAACGTAATTTCCAGGAATATGGCGTACAGCGAGCCTGCCCCGCGCAGTATCATCGTCCGCAACAGGCCCGGTTCGATCTGCCTCCCTTGTATCGTTGGATCCGTTCCGGGCGCCGCGCGTCCTTCGATGCCGTTGATTTTTCCTTCCACCGTGTCTGCCGCGCCACGCAGCACGCTTCCGTATTTCGGCCAGTTCTCCGCAAAGTTTGCCATTCTGGTCCCCAGGCCGTATCCCACCGCGGCCAACACGATGATCAGAATGAGCACCATCACCATCGCGCCCCCGGTTCGCGGCAGCCCGGTGCGTTCGAGTAGGTCCACGGCCGGATCCAGGAAATAGGCCAGCAAAATCGACAACAACAACGTAATTACCACGCCTTGCGCGTAGTAGCAGAACAGCAGAATGATCGCGCCCGCGATCACGCGCAGACTGAACGTAGACCCGCTGATCCGCACGATCGCTGGCGGCGCGGGTGTTGGTGGCGTTTCCGTTGCCGACACAAAGTACTCCGTGTCAAACACGGTAACACAACTGTGCAAGCGCCTTGCCAAGTCGCGGCAACGGATTTCGTGGGCCGCAATCGTTCTTCCCTGCAGCTGTGAATTTGTGCCCAGTCGTTCACGTTTACTCGTGAACGTCAGCGGCTTTCGCGCGTGAATCCTCCTTTTCTCCCTGTGCTAAGCTCGATGAAGCTTCACTTAAGGTCCCCTAAGATGGCCAAAGAACTCTTCGGCACCGACGGAATTCGCGGCGAACCCGGCAAACCGCCTCTCGACGACGCTACACTCTATGCCACCGGCCGCGCGCTTGGCGGCTACCTTACGCTCCAGCATCCTGCCGCTCGGGTCCTGATCGGCATGGACACTCGCGAATCCGGTCCTCACATTGCCGCGTTGCTTGCCGCCGGACTGCGCGCTGCGGGCGCCGCCATAGAATTTGCCGGCGTAATCACCACGCCCGGCGTCGCCTGCCTGGTTCGCAAGAAAGGCTTCCAGGCCGGCGTGGTCATCTCCGCGTCTCACAATCCGTTTCACGATAATGGTGTGAAACTGTTTTCCAGTGCCGGAATGAAATTTCCGGATTCCGTCGAGGAAGTGCTGGAGCAGGACATCTTCAAGCATCGCGCGGAAGCTCCTCCGAAAAACGCGCCTTCGCTCATCGCCGATGACACGTTGGACGCCGAATACCTCGCCTTTCTGCGCGGCCTCGTGCTGCCCGGCGCCAAACTTTCCGGCTTCCGCATTTTGCTGGACTGCGCCAATGGGGCTGCCTACAAGCTTGGCCCGGAATTGTTCCGCTCGCTGGGCGCCGACGTCATCGCCATGGGCGCCTCGCCGGACGGCCGCAACATCAATGCCGCCTGCGGGTCGCTCTATCTCGAAGGTTTGCAAAAGCGCGTCCGCCAGGAAGGCGTCTCGCTGGGTGTCGCTTTCGACGGCGATGCCGACCGCGCCCTTTTCGTTTGCGAAACCGGGCAAATCGTCAATGGCGACGGTGTGCTTCTGGCCGTCGCGCGCTTTCTGAAAGCTCAGGGAAAATTGAAGGGCGGCCGCGTCGTGGCCACCTCCATGTCCAATCTGGGACTCGAACGCGTGCTCGCACGGGAAGGAATCGAACTCGCTCGGACCTCCGTCGGCGATCGCTACGTCCTCGAGGAAATGCTCCGTAGCGGCAACGTCCTGGGCGGCGAGCAATCCGGCCACGTCATTTTCCTGGACGATTCACCGGCGGGCGATGGCCTGCTGACCGCCGTCAAGATTGCGTCGCTCGTTTCCATGCACGGCCGCTTGGAATCGCTCGTCAATGGTCTGAAAGACTATCCGCAGGTCATCGTCAACGTGAAGGTGCGTTCGAAGCCGCCCATGGACACGCTCCCGGAAGTCGCACGCGCCCTTGCCGAAGCCGAATCGGCCCTCGGCGACAATGGCCGCATCGTTCTCCGCTATTCCGGTACTGAGCCTCTCGCCCGTGTGATGGTCGAAGCCGAACACCAGGCCGACGTCCAGCGCTTCAGCCAATCCGTAGCCGACGCCCTTCGCTCTTCCATCGGCGTCTAGCATCCTGTCTAGCGTCCCTCCTGTCACCCCTTCCAGCATCCATTGGGTAATTATTACTCTTGACTTCTGTTAGCGAACAAGGTATAATGGTTGATACTGTAAGCCCCGCGCCCAACTGTGGGCATCTCGTCCTTCTCCTTCCCAAAGCAATCCAGCGATTTCTTTTTTGAAGGAAGGACGGACGCGTCCGTCCATGCTTCAACAGCCACTCTTCCGCTAACATCATTAGTATCAGTGATTTGCGGCCGTTTTCGACAAGTCGCGCACCACATCAATCGCTGATTCTCAAGGACTTACAACTCAGTCCCATTACCCCAAACACCGGTACCGTCGGCTCGTTCTGAGCCTCGAAGGGCATCCTGCCGTCTCGGGCCACGCGCCGCAACCCCTCCGGAACTTTTCCCTGCATCGCGACATTACCCTATTGAAATGCAAGCACGGACGAGCCGCCCGGCAACTGTAGCGGCCGCCGACCGCTTACGCTGCACTTCGAAGGTTGGGAGGTGCTTCTTGCAACACTGCGCAAGCTTCGACCATCAGCTCGCAATGCAAGACGCGCCCTCCAATCCGTTCTAAGCTCGGAGGCTCCGGACCCAACGTCATGAACGAGACGCCCACAAATCCAGCCAGCGATGAAAAACTTATGCTGGCTTTCGCCCAAGGCTCCCCCGAAGCTTTGACCGAACTGTTCCGCCGCTACCAGCAGCCCATCCACGGCTTCTTCCGCCGCCGCGTCACCGATCCGGCCCGGGCGGAGGAGTTGATGCAAGAAACCTTCCTGGCCTTGCTCCGTGCCGCCAACCGCTACGAACCCCGCGCACTATTCCGCACCTATCTCTACGCCATTGCGCTAAAAATCCTGCGAGCGCAGCGTCGCAAAGCGATCTTTCGCGCCGCCTTCTTCGGCCGCCCGGAGGCCGCGTCCGGCCCCGCGAAACAAGATGGGACCGAAACTAGCGTCTGGGTACGCCGAGCCATCGCGCAGCTCGAAGCCACCGATCGCGAAATTCTTCTCCTGCGTGAATTTGAGCAACTGAGCTACGCCGAAATTGCCGACCTGTTGCATCTCCCGATCAACACGGTGCGCTCACGCCTCTTCCGCGCTCGCGCCGCGCTCCGGCAGTTGTTGGAGGCGCCGGTTCCACAACATGCGTCCGAAAAAATCTTCCCGGTGGGAGCTTCGTCATGATCGCTGCGGAACACGTTGTAACGCCCGAAGAAATAATGGCTTATCGCGACGGCGAACTTTCCGCCGAACGCGCCGAAGTTGTCGCCGGTCATCTGCAAAGTTGCGCTGACTGCCAAGACATGAGCGATGTTTTGGGTGGCGCGTCGCAAATCCTGACAAGTTGGAAGATCGCGCCCCTCGCTTCCGACGCGAGTTTCGAGGGCCGTCTTTCGAAAATGGCCGCGAGTTCTTCCTCCGCGAAGCGTCCTTGGATTCGCTCGCGTTTCGTAACCTTCGGTGGGCGTCACCCGTTTCTCAGCGGCTTGCTGGGCTCGGTGGCGGCTATTGGCCTCGTCGTCGGCGTGGTGTTCGCCCTGGCTCAAAGGAAGTACGCTGTGCCGCTGGCCCGGACGAAGACCGTAACCGTGGCGGAGCTTAGCGACAATCGTCAACTGGCACAGAGCTTGCAAACCGCGCCTGCGGATCAGGCAGCTACCAGCTCGGAAGAGTCGCAGCCCCAGGAAATGCAGTACTCGGACGTGCGTTCGAGGCTCGACTCGCTCACGGCGCAGCGAGATGCGCTGCTCCAGCGTCTCCAAATGGAGCAACTGACGAGCAATCTCGCAAATCCCCAGGCGACCCCAATGCCGCAGCCATTGGCGCCCATGATCGCGCGCACCGTATCGTTGTTCCTGGTGGTCAAGGACTTCGAGGCTTCGCGGCTGACCCTCGACGCGGTTCTCGCGCGGCATCGCGGCTACGCCGCGAACCTGAACGCCAGCACGCAGCAGAATGCCGCCCGGTCTCTGCAAGCCTCCTTGCGCATCCCCGCCGCCGACCTGGGCTCTGCGGTTGCGGAGCTAAAGGCGCTCGGCCGCATCGAGAACGAAACCCAGAACGGCGAGGAAGTGACGCAGCAGCACGCCGACCTGGGGGCGCGCCTCAAGAACTCGCGCGAGGCAGAGCAGCGCCTCCAGGCCATCCTTTTGCAGCGCACCGGGAAAATCGGCGATGTCTTGGCTGTCGAGCAGGAGATCGCCCGGGTTCGCGGCGAGATCGAGCGAATGGAGGCGGAACAAGAATCGCTCGAGCACCGCGTCGATTTCGCCACCATCGACCTGAATCTGGCGGAAGAATACAAAGCGGAGATTGGAGCGCCATCGCCGTCGATCTCCACGCGCTTTCACAACGCGCTGGTGGCCGGGTATCGAAATGCGCGGGACAGCGTGGTGGGTTTCCTCGTGTTCTTGGCGGAGTACGGTCCCCTTACGATGATTTGGCTCGCGGTCCTGGCAGCACTCGCATGGTTCTTGCACCGTCGCTGGGTCCGCGCGACGTCGCTGACGCTCTAGACGGATCGAGCGGACGCGAAGCTATTTAGCGAGCGCGTACCAAGCGCGGTAGCTGGCGAAATACGCGGCAGGTCTCCCAAAGAATGGATGTAACATCGATTCTCCTGTGAGATTTTGTAGATGCGAACGAGCGAAAAATTGACTTTTATGTTCGTCCCGATCACTAAGTCCCATCGTTTCATGGGCCTAATTCGATCCGACATTTGAGTCCACCGCTGGCACACCGTTTGCTCTATTCCTGTCAACAAACAAGATTGGCTTCCCGGGGTGGCCGGAACCCAACCTCGACTGGGATTCTGGTTTTGGGGGGTCAGTTCTAGAAAAAGGGGGCTTGCACCAGCCCCCTTTTTCATTATCTCGAAGTGGGATGCAAGAGTTCGGTGGTAGAAGTAGCTTCCCGCGGGTGAGTCTGAATTTTTACGAAACGCAGGGTAACCCCCTGCGTTTTTTTTTGCCCCGATCCCCATTCAAATTCTTCCGGTAACGTACACGGCGGAACAGCGCCTTCCTAACGATCGTCTGTCCTGGGACAAAACTGGAACGAATGTCTGGGCCAAAACTGGGCGCAAAAAAGAGGAGCGGCCGGTGGGGGGACCGGCCGCTCGGGCGTGGGAATGGAGGGTACGTGGCCTGAAGTCAGTCCGATTCTTCGTCACCCCGCACAAGGCGAGGGGCAGGCCGTACCGCTGCGCTCGCGAGCAGCAGGACGATGCACAGGAGCAGACACCCGATAACCATCCGAATGGCTCCGAAGATCGAACTTACTTCCGATCACCTGGTGATTCTGCCGAATGCGGGTGTGACGGTCGATAGATCGCCGGTATCATTTCCAGCAGTACTTTTTGCGCCTGCGAGCATAGGATTTCCAGTACCAACGTACCTGCGGCTATACAACGGTCAGGAGGCGTGAATGAGGTTACGTTGAAGCTTGCGTTGAGATCCTTCAGCTATCCTTGTCGGATAGCTTCAGGATGACAACTTTCGCGCTGTGATGAAGCGCAGCGCGAAGCGGGGCAGTATGAGGGGGCGCGGTGTGAGGTGATGCGGTGTAACGAACGCGAGGCGCTGGCTAATAGCGCCGCCCCAGGGCGCCATTTCGCGAGCGGTATTCGCGGGGGGAACAGCCGAAATTGCGGCGGAAAAGTCCGCTGAACGAAGTGATGCTCTCGAACCCCACTTCGAGACAAATGTCGGTCACGCTGCGATCACCATGCTCCAAAAGGCGCTTGGCATTTGTCAGACGCTTCCGTTGAAGGTACTGATTCGGCGTTTCGCGGAAGACCTCCCGAAAAAGGCGATGAAAGTGATAGGGGGACAGGCAGGCTTGGCTGGCAACCTCATCCAAGTGGACCTGGCCTCCCGAGAATGAGTCCATATAGTCTTTGCCGCGAAGCAAGCGCCGGTAAAGTTCGACGCGCGTTGCATATTTCTTCGCGGGGATTCTTGCGGCGTGCTTGCCCGCTTCGCCGTGAACCTTTGACAAAGCCGCGGCGACCGCCAGGAATTGATCCTCGAGCCAGGGATCGCTCGCGGTCTTGTCCTTCAGACGGCCATAGATTCGCCGAAGGAGTGGACTAACGATGGAATCGTGGGTGTGCAAGTTCTCGAAGAATTCGACACGCGCTCCGTATTGGGTGGAGTACGAACCGCCGTTCGCTCCGGGATTCGATCTTCCGACGGCATCGCCGATACCGTTGTCGAGCAGCGATGTTGGATGCATCCCCTCGACGCGGCAAACGTCCTCGGTGATTCCACGGCGGAAGAACAGGCAAAACGTTTCGACCGTCTGGCGTGAATCTATCGTTATGGAATAGGTCTGGCCGGAGTTGAGAATCAAATAGCTGCCTTCATCCACGAGCCGGTTGGCGTCACTCGTGCTCCAAAGCGCCGACCCACGCACGACGGTTTTGATGGAAAGCGGGCCGGGAAAGTCCGGAACGTGGTACTGCTTCCCTTTACCCCACAGGATGGCGTTGCGAGCGCCAAGCAAGGCGGCAGGCGGATTTACGACCACCTGAGCCGCGAGCGAATTTGGATTGACGCTCATCGCTGAATTCCCTTTTCAGGGCGCTTGCTGCTGCGAAAAACCGATTCGAAAGCGGAAGTCTAGCACGCCATGATCAGAAGCGTTGTCTTCTAAGCATTGTCTTCTAGCTTCGCACGCAAGTCCCGTGGAATCAGTCGACGAAGCGGGAATAAAGGTTTTCGTTTTTCGTCCGATGACTCCTGTGGCCGTCCACCTGCACGCGGCTATCTTATGGGATTCGTGCGTCGCAGCGGTCGAATCGCGAAAGAAATCCGTATCCTGCTGATCGGCACGGATACTTCCGGGCGCGTCTTCGCCGAGGAAACGCAAACGGTAACGTTGAGCCGTCATGGAGCCGGAGTCATCTCCAAACACAAGTTGGCGCCCGACGGCATCCTGATACTTCGTTTTCTGGGCGGCAGCAGCGAAGCATCCATACGCCTGGTGGGCCAATTAGGTGAAGACATTCGCGGGTTCGTGTATGGCGTAGCATTTGTGGATCCTAATCTGGATTTCTGGGAGCTGAAGTTTCCGCCACCACCAAAGTGGCGCGTTGATTTCGAAGCGCCGCTACAGTGCACTTCGTGTCAAACCCAAGAGGTTGTGGATCAAAGCGAGGTCGAGGCGGATGTCTACGCCCTGGCCGAATTCATTTTGAGGTTTTGTTCGACTTGCGGGACTTCGACGCAGTGGCGGCGGGCAAGTGACGGGGCTGCCGGTGGAACGAAGAAAACCGAGCCTGCGAAAAGCAAGCCTGCGAATATCGAGCGGCACAATCGTCCGGCCGCAAGTCCGCCAAAATCCGCGTCGAGCAGCTCCAACTTGCCCTCAGCTCCGTTGACCGAGCGTCGGCGATTGACGGGAATCGAAATTGCGGTGCCTGAAGCGCCGCCACCCGAGCCGCTGCCGCCGGTGGCGACGGCAATGATCGCTCGAACGGCAAATCGACGCCGCCACGTACGAACGCGGGTCAGCTTTACCGCCTGCATCCGGCAAGACGGAGCGGAAGAGATCGTCGAATGCGGGAATATCTCGAAAGGCGGATTCTCTTTCCGAAGCCGCAAGGCGTACGTGGCTGGCTCCACGATTGACGCGGCCTTACCTTACTATCCCGGAACGCAGCCGGTCTTCGTCGAGGCCCTCATTCGTCACGCCCTAGTGTTGCCCAACAACAATTTCCATTACGGGGTCATGTACGCGGCGACACATCGCCCGGCGAAATCCTAGTCACGCGGAATCCGTAGTTGCAGGTGCGAACTACATTCCCATCGCGGAGTACGTTATGCTTTCTGGACCATGCATGATCTCAGTTACTTCCGGGAGCATTTGGAGGTGTTCGCCGAGATGGCGAAGAAGCGCGGCGTGACGCTGGACCTCGACGCGTTTCGCGCGCTGGACAAGGAACGGCGTGAACTGATTACTGCCACCGAGCAGCTCAAGGCGCAACGCAACAGGGCCAGCGAGGAAATCGCGAGGCTGAAGAAGGAGAAGCAAAACGCCGACGCGCTGATCGCAGAAATGAAACAAGTTTCCGATCGCATCAAGCAGGGCGACGAGCGGATTGTTCTGCTGGATGCGACCCAGCGGGAGTTGCTGCTGACGATTCCCAATATTCCGCACAGCAGCGTACCGGTGGGCCACAGTGCCGCTGACAACGTTGAGGTGCGGCGGTGGGGCACGGCGCCAACGTTCGATTTTGCGCCCAAGCCGCACTGGGAAGTGGGCGAACGAGCGGGGATTCTGGACCTCGCGGTGGCCACGAAAATCACCGGCGCGCGGTTTGCGGTCTACAAAAGTTGGGGAGCGCGCTTAGAGCGGGCCCTGGCGAATTTCTTTCTCGACGTACACACGCGGGAACACGGCTATACGGAGATTCTGCCTCCGTTTCTGGTCAACACCGCTTCCCTGATGAGCGCCGGACAACTTCCGAAATTTGCCGCCGATTTGTTCAGGATTCAGGACACCGACTTCTGGCTGACGCCGACTTCCGAGGTGGAACTGCACAATCTGCACCGCGATGAAACGCTCCCGGAAGAAGAGCTGCCCATTCACGTGACGGCCTGGACTTCCTGCTTCCGTTCCGAAGCAGGGGCCGCGGGAAAAGACACGCGAGGAATTCTTCGCCAGCACCAGTTTCAAAAGGTAGAGCTGTTCAAATTCACGCATCCCGACAAAAGCTATGAAGAGCACGAGGCGCTGGTGCGGAATGCCGAGACCATTCTCCAAAAGCTCGGCTTGCATTACCGGCTGATGCTGCTTTGTTCCGGCGACATGGGATTCGCCTCCGCGAAGACCTATGACATCGAAGTATGGCTACCGTCCGGCCACGAATTTCGCGAAATATCCTCGTGTTCGAACTGCGAAGCCTTCCAGGCGCGCCGCGCGGGCATTCGGTTCAAGCCCAAGGGCGGAGGAAAGAGCGATTTCGTTCACACGTTGAATGGGTCCGGCTTGGCGGTTGGGCGAACGTGGATCGCGGTGGTGGAAAACTACCAGCAGGCGGATGGGTCGATCCTGATCCCTGAGGTTCTGCGTCCATATATGGGCATCGAACGCATTCCGGCGATGTAGATGGGAAAGCGTTAGTGGCTGGCAACGAGGCGGTCGGCGTTGCTGTATGTTATTGATTACAAATATCTTACTGTAGAATCATTCGGGGATTTCGGGGCGCTAGTGTGTTCCTGCCCCCCGCGCAACCTATTGAATTTACGCCTTTTCGTTTGACTCGCCCTTTTCCCCTTGCATACACTCGGCTCACCGCTTCTTGCGGGTTCGAGGGACGTTACGCCGGGTCGCGGCGAGCGTAGGACAGCTTCAGCCCGCGATAAGGTCACGGTCGACAAAGATTCGATGAGCTTTATTTCCCGCGTCATACGGTTTCTGTTTTGGCTGCTGGTTTTGTCCTGGAGCGTCGCACTGCTGCGACGCGTAGTGGCCTGGATGTTGCGTGGCGGCACGGCTGCTCCATCGCAAGGCGTGGACGTCGCGGGCAGAGCGGAGAGTACCGGGATGGCGCGACGACTGGTTCGCGACCCCGTTTGCGGCGCGCACGTGGCTGAGGTTCTAGCCATTCCTTTGCGCGAAGGCGGGGAGGTGCTGTACTTCTGCTCCATCGCGTGTCGCGACGAGCATTTGCGCGCCGGCGCCGAAAGGAACACGAAGAAGATCGCGGCCACCGGTTAGAGACCCTTCTACCCAAAAGACTTTGCGGTTGCTGTCAGGCCAAGTGAAGGACGTAAGAGAAAAACACTCGATGGTATTCGAGTGATGCCGCGAACAGGAAAGGACCGAAAGCCCATGGCCACGGTCGCCAAGCCCAGCATTCCCCCGATGATTCCGCGCATTGCGCCGCGCGAGGATCTGAATCCATTCCGCATCGCGCAGATTCAATTCGATATGGCGGCGGAGTTTCTGAAACTCGATCCAGGACTGCGGCAAATTCTGCGGACGCCCAAACGGGTTGTTGAGGTGTCGATTCCCACAAAGATGGACAACGGGCAGGTGAAGGTGCTCACCGGCTTCCGGGTGCAGCATAACGTAGCGCGCGGGCCTGCTAAGGGCGGCATCCGCTTTCATCCCAATGTCACGCTGGACGAAATCAAGGCGCTGGCCACCTGGATGACGTGGAAGACCGCGATCGTCAGCTTGCCGCTCGGCGGCGCGATGGGCGGCGTGATCTGCGATCCCAAGCGCATGTCCAAGAGCGAATTGGAGCGCATGACGCGGCGGTACGCCAGCGAAATTCTTCCGCTGATCGGACCGGACCAGGATATTCCGGCGCCGGACGTGTACACCGACGCGCAGACCATGGCGTGGATCATGGATACGTATGCGATGACGGTGGGGCGCGCTTCTCACGGCGTGGTCACCGGGAAACCGCAATCCATCGGCGGCACGGTGGGAAGCGAAGAAGCGGCGGCGCGAGGCTTGGTGGCTGTCGTGGAAGAAGCTTGTAAGTTGAAAAAGATTGCGCTGCGCGGGGCGACGGTTGCGGTACAGGGCTTCGGAAACTCCGGAGCGGCTACGGCGCGGATATTTGCCGAAAAGAAGGCGAAGATCGTGGCCATCAGCGACACCCGCGGCGGGGTGACCAACTCCCGTGGCATCGATCCGATCAAGGCCATTCGCTACAAGGAGCGGGCCGCAACCGTGGTGGGCATGCCGGGCGCGTCGCGGATTTCGCACGATGAGCTGCTCACCATGAAGTGCGACATCCTGGTGCCGGCGGCGCTGGAGAACGTCATCACGCTGCACAACGCCGAAGCGATCAAGGCGCGCATCGTCGCGGAGGCCGCCAATGGTCCGACCACCCCGCACGCCGACGAAATCCTGGCGCGCCGCGGCATCACGGTGCTGCCCGACATCCTGGCGAACGCCGGAGGCGTGACCGTCAGCTATTTCGAGTGGGTGCAGAATCAGCAGGGGCTGGTTTGGGAAGCGGAAGAAGTCAGCGCGCGCCTGCAGAAAACGATGGTGCGCTCTTTCCACGAGATGGTGGACACCATGCGCAAACACCACGTGCCGCCGCGCGCCGGCGCCATGATCCTTGCGGTGAGCCGCGTTGCCGAAGCGCTGCTGGTTCGCGGACTTTTCCCGTAAACATTTCGTGCGCGGAGACACAACAATTGCGCCGTGGATCGGTTGAGGTCCTTTGCTTCGCTCAGGATGACACCGCGGATAACTCATAAGCGTTCATCGCAAGGGCCGGTCTAAAGACCGGCCACTACAGAGACCAAAAAATGCTGCGCGGATCCGGTTTTCTGTGACGCTGCGTAGACGAAATATTTTCTTGCGCTGACGAAACAAACCCGCGTACATTCGCAAGTGCCGGTACATCCCGTTCCTGGGGCGTACCGGCACTTTTCGCTTCACGAGCGTTTGCGGGCGTTTTTAGTAGCGATGAGACGAAAAGTCTTTGGTGATATTTCCAATTTTTCGGATTGTGGAGCAACTAGCACGAAATCATGAGCACTCACAACGGTCACAACAATCACGCCAACGCAACTCCCCCGATTCTGCTGACTATCGCTGGATTTGATCCGAGCTGCGGCGCGGGAATTGCCGCCGACTTGAAAACGTTCGCGGCGCATGGATGCTACGGCGTTGCGGCGATCACATCTCTCACCGTTCAAAATACGCAAGGGGTAGTGGATGTGCAGAATACGCCGAGCGCGACGCTGCGGGCGCAGCTCGAAGCGCTGGCAAACGATTCGGAGATCGCCGCGGTGAAGATCGGCATGCTCGGGAACCGTGGGAATGCCGCGGTGGTCGCGGAATTTCTGGACGCGCACAAATTCGCGCACGTGGTGCACGACCCGGTGATGAATTCGTCGAGCGGGACGGAACTGCTGGACGCGGCGGGCATCAAGTATGTCGTGACCGAACTTCTGAAGCGCGCGACGGTGATCACGCCGAATATTCCCGAGGCAGAAATCCTGACCGGCCTAACGATTAGAGACCTCGGCGACATGGAAGCAGCCGCGCGCAAGATTGTGGAGATGGGCGCGCATGCCGTCATTGTCAAGGGCGGGCACATGGAACGCGCTATCGATGTGTTGTTCGACGGCAATGAGATTGTGGCGCTGGCAGGCGATCGCGTAAGAGACGAAACGCCGCACGGCACCGGGTGCGCGTTTGCGGCGGCCATTGCGGCGCAGCTGGCGTCTGGACGGCCGCTGACGGAAGCGGCGATGCTGGCGAAAGCGTACGTCACCAAGGCCATCGAGAAGAGCTATCCGACCGGCAAAGGCCGCTCTCCACTCGATCATTTCTATCGACAGAGGATCGAGCCACCCGCGCGCGGCATCCACGAAGTGCCACAGCATGGTTTACACCCAGCCGCGGAGGCGCATTAAGCCCTTCAATATCCAGCACGTACCACCAAGAGCCGGCAGAGATGCCGGCGCTACCAGTACTCTACAAATCGACCAAAGATCCTGGCGCGATCAGTGTTTCCAGACGATGCGGCCCGCGACGATCGTCGCTATCGGCGCACCCTTGAAGGTACGGCGATCGAACGGCGAGTTGCGCGATTTGCTGGGCGAGTCCTTCACGTCGTAGGTCCACGAGTGATCGGTTGAAAAAATTGTTACGTCGCCGGGCTGGCCTGCAGCGAGGGTGCGCTCGATGCCGAGAACGCGAGCGGGTCCGGTCGTGAACAATTCCACTAACCGCATCAGCGAAATCTTTCCGCTGTGCACCAATTGCTCCAGGGATAACGCCAGCGCGGTCTCGAAGCCCAGGATTCCAAACGGTGCGCGGTCGAACTCGACATCTTTGAGGGCGGGTTCGTGGGGGGCGTGATCGGTGGCGATCGCGTCCACGGTGCCGTCGGCAAGGCCTACCAGCAGAGCTTCGCGATCTTCGCGGGCGGCGAGCGGCGGGTTCATTTTGAAGCGGGAATCGTACTGCACGTCCTCGTCAATCAACGTGAAGTGATGCGGCGTCACTTCGCAAGTTACCTTCAGCCCGCGCGATTTCGCCCAGCGCACTTGATCGAGTGACGCGCGCGCGGAAAGGTGCGCGACGTGCAAACGCGCGCCGGTTAAATCCGCCAGCTGCACATCACGCGCCACGCACACCGATTCCGCGGCAGCCGGCATTCCCGCGAGGCCGAGGCGCGTTGAGGTTACGCCTTCGCGCATCACTGCTCCCGCCGCCAGCGAAACATCTTCCGAGTGTTCGATCACCGGTAGATCCAGCGACCGGCAATAGTCCATCACCTGGCGCAAGAGCTTTGCCGTGGCGATGGGCTTTCCGTCGTCGCTGACGGCCACGATTCCCGCGTGCTTCATCGCTGCGATTTCGGCGATGGCTTCGCCTTTGCTGCCGACCGACGCCGCGCCGATCGGCCAAACACGCACGCTCGCGTCGGCTTTTGCGCGGTCCATGATGAATCGCGTCACACTGGCGTTATCGTTCACCGGCTTGGTGTTGGGCATGCAGCAAACGGCGGTGAAGCCTCCGCGCGCCGCCGAGCGCGTTCCCGTTTCGATCGTCTCGGAATTTTCCTGCCCCGGCTCGCGGAGATGAGCGTGAATGTCGATAAATCCCGGCGCGACGATCAAACCTGCGGCGTCAAAAATCTCTGCTTCATTCGCCTTCTCCGAAAGCTTGCCCGTGGGAGCGATTTCCGCGATGCGCTCGCCGTCGAGCAGCACGTCCAACGCTGCATCCGTGTTGGTCGCGGGATTCAGGACGCGGCCATTCTTAATGAGAAGCATGCGAGGGGTCCTTTACGTCTTTTTGATCGGTGGCGCGGCGATTCCTAGGAGGGTTCGCTTCCGCGTCACCGGAAGGTTGCTGGTTATCTTCGGAACCTCCGGCCGCCAGCAAGAACAGCAGCGCCATGCGTACCGCGATGCCGTTGGTTACTTGCTCCAGGACGCAGGATTGCGCGCTGTCGGCGACTTCCGGCGTAATCTCAATGCCGCGATTCAGCGGCCCCGGGTGCAACACGATCGCATCGGCCTTGGCGTGGCGCAATCGTTCCGCGCTTAACTGGTAGAGCAAAATATAATCATTCAGCGAGAGGGCGGGCTCATGCAGCCGCTCGTTTTGCACCCGCAGCGCCATCACCACGTCGGCGTCCTCGAGCGCCTCCTCGATGCGGAAAACGCGGCGAATGCGTGCCCCTTCCGGAGCGATATTCTCCAATTCGCGCGGGACCCACATCGCCGGGCCGCACAGTGTGAACCGGCAGCCGAACTTGCTGAGCAAGTGAATGTTGGAGCGCGCCACGCGGCTGTGCTTGATGTCGCCGAGAATGGTGACGTTCAGATTTTCGATGGTGCCTTTGCGGTCGCGGATTGTCAGGGCGTCCAGCAAACCTTGCGACGGATGCTCGTGCGTGCCGTCGCCGGCATTGATCACCGGAATTTCCAAGTGACGCGCGACGAATTCCGGCGCGCCCGAAGCCGCGTGACGCATCACCAGGCAATCCGGCTTCATGGCGTCCAGCGTGTGCACGGTATCCAGCAGGGACTCGCCTTTTTTCAAGCTGGAGGCTTCCGCTTGGAGATTCATGGTGTCCGCGCCGAGGCGCGAGGCAGCGGTGCCGAAGCTGATGCGCGTTCGCGTGGAAGTCTCGAAAAACGCCAAGGCGATGGTCTTGCCGCGCAGCACGGCCAGTTTTTTCAAGGGATGCCGCTGAATTTCCTGGAAGGATTTACTTTGATCGAGAAGAAATGTCAGTTCGTCCGCGTTGAGCGGTTCCAGCGCCAGTAGGTCACGAAAACGGTGCGTCACATTTTCACTCGTAGCCCGAACTCTCCCACCATTTTAATCGATCCAGGGACCGGAGCTTCATCTCCGACATCGACGCCCAGCCAAGATTGGGCTTTAGCCCCTGAGGAAATTCTATTCTACTAATCCACACGGTCGACCAGCACCACGCGCTCTTCGTTGTCGATCTCACGCAGCCGCACTTCGATGATTTCCGTCGTGCTGGTCTGCACTACGCGCCCGGTAAACTGCGCTTCGATGGGCATCTCTCGATGACCGCGGTCGATCAGCACGCACAGCGACACGCGCTTCGGTCGGCCCAAATCGAACAATCCGTTCATTGCCGCGCGAATCGTACGCCCGGTGTAGAGCACGTCGTCCACCAGCACCAGGTTCATGTTGTCCACACCGAAAGAAATGTCCGACGATTGCAGGACCGCGTGCGACGCGACCTTGGACAAGTCGTCGCGGTACAGCGTGATGTCCAGTGTGCCCACCGGCACGTCCACGCCGTCGATCCCGCGCATAGCCTGAGCGATGCGCTGCGCCAGCGGCACGCCACGTCGGCGGATGCCGATCATCGCCAGGTGCTTGGTCCCGCCGCTTTTTTCGACGATTTCGTGTGCCAGCCGCTGCAAAGTGCGGTCGATCTCCGACGCCGACATCAATTGTGCCTTTTCGACGATGCGCATGTCGGGCGTAATCCTAGCACAAGCCAGCGCAACTCTCGGAGGGCCAGGTTTACTGGCTCAAGCGAAGTATTTCAGCGCGCCCAGTCCGGCAGTTGACCGGTCAATAGTTTCTGCGAGCCAAAGCTAACCACGTTCATTCCATTTTTTCCGGGCACTGCCCTAACAGTGAAGAAACAAACGCCCTTGGGCTGCTGAGTGGTTCTGCCAGAGTAGTAGAACCCACGGACTGGTGCTTTTCGCCCGTCTGCGTAGACGTAGAACCCGGTATCCTCATGTCTAAGCTCACTCTCCAACGGTCGACCACAATAGTTGAATAGCTCTCGAAGTCCGGCTTCAGCCTTCGTTTTCCCGCCGGCCATTAGAAGGAACTCAGGTTCCATCTGGTCCAGGGCCAAGTCCACACGGTCGGCAACTAAATGCGACATGTAGGAATCGCTCAGCTTCTCAGCCTCTTCGTGGTCCATCGAGGAACCATTGGGCATCCATGAGCAGCCGCTGAAGAAAGAAACAAGGATGAGGGCCGCGAATGCAAGCGGCCGCGCGCGGATATTGAAAGTAATCGAGTCGCTCACTGAAACGAAGTTATAACAGACCGCAGGTGTCGCCACTGAAAGATCTTGAACCGCTCTCCTAAAAACACGCCATGCTAAACTTTCGCGTGAGATAGCGGAGAGACAACCATGCGAGCCCGGCACCAACGGAAGTGCACGCCCCGAAATAGAAATCATTACGTTGCGCTCACTCTCCTTAAAAACTCAGCGCTTCTTTTTATCCTTTGCGGCGCCATGGCGTTTCTCGCCGTCGCGGCTGCCGCCCAAACTGGAAAGACTCCTGCGTCGCACCAATCACCCCAGCGGCCCAAGCTCGTCGTGCTTCTCGTCGTCGATCAGATGCGCGGAGACTACGTCGACAAATTTCGCGGGCAGTGGACTGGCGGCTTGAGGCGCTTGGTCGATGAAGGAGCTTGGTTTCGCGACGCGGCTTACCCTTATGCGGCTACCGAAACTTGCGTCGGGCACGCCACCATTTCCACCGGCGCTTTGCCTGCGACGCACGGAATGATCGCCAATGCCTGGTGGGATCGCGATACGCAGAAAATGGTGACGTGCACTGCCGACCCCAACGCCAAAAATTCCGGTTATGCCGGCGCCGCCGCGAAAGGCGGCGACACTGCGTGGCGGATGCTCGTTCCATCATTTGCGGAAGAATTGAAATTTCAGACCGGTGGCGCTACCCGCGTGGTTACCTTTTCACTGAAAGCGCGAGCTGCGATCACTATGGCTGGCCACAAAGCCGACGCCGCAACCTGGTTCGATGGCGGCGGGTGGATGACTTCGAGCGCTTACGGCACGATGCCGTTTGTTGAGGATTATGCGAAGGCGCATCCGGTGAAGGCTGATTACGGCAAAACGTGGAGGCTGTCTTTGCCGGAAAGCGCTTATTGGTACGACGAGAAAGCCACCGGCGCCGGTCCCCCTGAGGGTTGGGAGCTTAGCTTTCCGCATGCGCTGCGAGGAAAGGCCGCAGCCGCGGAACCCGACGCTGCGTTTTACGAGCAATGGGCAAGCAGTCCGTTTGCCGACACCTATTTGACGCGCCTCGCCGAAACCGCCGTGGACCAGCTCGGCCTGGGTAAGAGCGGCGCCACCGATTTCCTCGGTGTCAGCTATTCCTCGATCGATTACGTGGGCCACGAATTCGGCCCGCGCAGCCGCGAAATCCAGGATATTTTGATCACGCTCGATAAGGATCTCGGCGATCTGTTCGCGCACCTCGACAAAAAAGTCGGCCGCGAAAACTACGTCGTCGCCCTCAGCGCCGACCACGGCGTCGTACCCATTCCGGAAGACATGGCCAAGACCGGCGCCGATGCCGGCATCCTGCACCTCCCGGACGTGCAGGAAAAGATCGAGAAAGCTCTCGAACCGTTCAACTATCCAAAACCAGCGATCGTGCGAATCGCCGACAGCGGCATTTATTTCGCTCCGGGCCTCTACGATCGCTTGAATCAGGATGGCACAGCGATGGAAGCCGTCTCCGATGCTGCTCTGTCGCAGCCTGGAGTAGCCGCGGTGTATTGGTCCGACGAAATCGAAGGCCGCCCCGCAACGCAAGACCCGATCCGCACCGCTTTCGCGGATGGCTACTTCGCGGGACGCAGCGGCGACCTCTTCATCGTTCCGAAACCTTACTGGCTGGTGGACGGCACTCCCGCCGGAAAAACGCGCACGTACGGCACCGGCCACGGCACGCCGTATAACTACGACCAGCACGTGCCCATCCTGCTGATGGGTTACGGCATTCAGCCCGGCGATTACTATCGAGAGGTGACGCCCGCGGATATTGCGCCGACGCTGGCGACGCTCTGCGGGATTACCCTGGCCCCTCGCGATGGTCACGTACTAGCCGAGGCTTTGACTAAGCCCGCCGCACGTCCAAACCGAACAACGCCGTAGGCTTTTTGACGGGGATTTGAAGTTTTCTGGAAAGAAGGCCTTGATGGCTCCGATTGAGAAACCAACTTTGGCCCATGTTGTCGATCCCGCGGTTCGTATCGGGCACGTTCACCTCAAGGTCGCCGACCTGGAACGTGCCTTGAGGTTCTACTCCAGCCTCCTTGGCTTCCAGATCACGCAGCGCATCAACGGCTCCGCGGCATTTCTCTCTGCCGGCGGCTATCACCATCACATTGCGTTGAACACTTGGGAAAGCCTGGGAGGCGATCCTCCGCCACCCGGCGCGACTGGCCTGTATCATTCCGCCATCGTGTATCCGTCGCGAGCCGCGCTCGCCGCAGCTTTGCGAAGAATATTGGCTGCGCGTGTTCCCCTCGAAGGCGCAGCCGATCACGGAGTAAGCGAATCAATCTATTTGCGCGATCCCGACGACAACGGCGTGGAGCTCTATTGCGACCGGCCCAGGGAGCTGTGGCCACGCGACGCGAGGGGCAATCTGGCGATGTACACACGGCGTCTCGACATGGAAAATCTGCTCAGCGAGCCCCAATTGGACGTGGAACTACCTGTCGGTCCGCCAGACCTATAAGGTCCCTGTCGCGCGCCAAGTTCTCGCTCCCGCACAGACGGCTTACGTGATACCCTCCTGCGTGCTGTGACTACCGCAGCCGCCGTTGACCTGAGCGTGCAAGTGGGCGCCCTGCGCCTACGCAATCCCATTATTGCGGCCAGCGGCACCTTCGGCTACGGCATCGAATTCGCCCACCTGGTTGACCTGAACCTTCTCGGCGGCTTGGTCGTAAAAGGCCTATCCCGCGAACCTATCGAGGGGGCGCCACCGCCCCGGATCGTGGAGACTCCTTCGGGAATGCTAAACGCCATTGGCCTGCAAAATGTCGGGGTGCGGGTCTTTGTGGCGGAAAAACTTCCCGTACTAAGAAAATACGTCACGCCGGTACTCGCCAACGTTTTCGGAAGCACCTTAGAAGACTACGTCGAGGTCATCCGCACCCTGGAGGATGCCGAGGGGCTGGCGGGCTACGAGCTCAATATCTCCTGCCCGAACGTCAAAAGGGGGGGCATCCAGTTTGGAGGCACACCGGCCTCGGTATCGGAGGTTGTGAGCGCCGCCCGTCGGGCCGCCGTCAACCGTCCCCTATGGGTCAAGCTCTCGCCGCTCGTTGCAGACATTGGACTTATCGCTCGATCCGCCGCCGAGGCAGGGGCTGACGCCCTCACCGTTGCGAATACGTACCCCGCCATGGCGATCGATTCCAGTACGGGAAAATCCCGCTTGGGCAACCCAACCGGGGGGCTGTCGGGCCCGGCCATCAAGCCGATAACCCTAAGGCTGGTGTGGGAGGTGAGGAAAACTGTGGAAATCCCTGTAATTGGGCTTGGAGGCGTCGAGAAGGTGGAGGACGTGCTGGATTACCTCTCCGTCGGGGCATCGGCAGTCCAGGTAGGCACTGCCAGTTTTGCCGACCCAACCGTGACCCGGCGCTTGGTGGACGACCTTGGACAGGCTGTTTCTGATTCTAAATCGTTTACTATCAAAGACATAGTGAGTCATTTTCATGCAGAAATCGGTTGACAAGCCGAGGTTTTCTTGCTACACTTTTCTGGATGTTCGTAGCATAAAGAACACACTATGAGACGACGACTCTTCTTTCTTTGGGCTGCAATGCGGTGGGTGCCCCTGATGTTCCTCATCGCCCCGGCGATGGAGGCCCCCCTAGTGGCCCATCTGAGCGACCCTCCGAAGCCGATCAAGAGCTGGGTGGGGAATGCCAGCTGGTATGGGCCGGAATTCAACGGCCGGAAGACCGCAGACGGAGAGAAGTTCGACTCTGAGTCCCTGACTGCGGCTCACCCCAACCTGCCGTTCGGGTCCATCGTGCGCGTAGTGAACCCGCGTAACGGGAGCTTCGAAGTGGTGCGAATTAATGACCGCGGACCCTACCAAGAAGGGCGCGAAATTGATGTATCCTATCGCGTCGCCCGGAAGATCGGCTTGATTCATTCGGGCGTCACCCAGGTCCGGCTCGAATTGATGCAACTGCCCGAGCGGCGTTAAAAGCCGCTGGCGGTTGCGGGGATCGGGTTTCAACGAAGCCGGCGCTAGCGATAACTTTGACCTTCGACGCCCATCCGCGAAGCAGCCTGATCGTCGCGCTCGATTTTGATTCGCTGAATTCGGCGGTCAAATTCGCGAAACAGGTAGCGGACCTTGTCGGCATGTTCAAAATCGGGAACCAGCTGTTCACCGCGGCAGGTCCCGCTGCGGTCCGCGAAGTGGCGGCGCTGGGCCCCGGCGTTTTTCTCGATCTGAAATTCCACGATATTCCGAACACCGTCGCGGGCGCCGTGCTTTCGTGCGCCGCCATGACCGGAGTGCAGCTCGTCAACGTACACGCATTGGGTGGCCACGCGATGCTCCACGCGGCAGTGCAAGCTATCAGCGCAGGCCAGCCAATGGGAGCGGATCGTCCCCGGCTGCTGGCCGTGACGATTTTGACCAGCATGGATCAGAAAGCCATGCGCGAAGTGGGAATTGGCGGCCCACCGAAGACGCGCGTGGTGCAACTCGCGAAGTTAGCGAAAACAGCCGGCGTGGACGGTGTAGTGGCGAGTGTGCAGGAAGCCCGCGCCATAAGAAAAGCCTGTGGCCGCGACTTCTTGATCGTAACTCCAGGTGTCCGTCCGAAGGATAAAGACTCCGCCGCGGCAACGAAAAACGACGATCAAGCCCGCACCGCAACGCCCACCGAAGCCATCAAAGCCGGCGCTGATTTTCTTGTAGTAGGCCGGCCGATCCTGGCCGCCCCCGACCCACGCGCCGCAGCGCAAGCCATCGTCGACGAAATCGCCGCCGCGAAGTAATTCCACCGGTTCAGCTGACCTTGCGCATTCTTCGCGGGAGCTTGTTCTCATTCAACGGCGTTGGCGGTCTTCGTTCTGGCGGAGTACAGACGCGTGATCGTTGTGTCGGTCTCTTGGACAAGTCGCGCCATCAAATCGGCGGCGGATTGGCGGCGGGCCATGCGAACGCCCTGGCCTGCCCAGAGTGAAAGAAATTCAGCGCGGTCTTGTTTGGCTGCGGCGGCGCGGAGCGGGCGAGTCAAGCTGTTCTGCAGCGGGAAGGGAAGGATGGTTTCCGCTGCGTCTTCGGATTCAAAGGACGCCATGAATCTATTGACGATTCCTCGCGCGGGCCTGCCGGAGAAAGCGCGGGTGATGCGCGTTTGGTCCTCGCGGGCGTGCAGAATCGCGTCCTTGTAGGCATTGGGAACTCCGGATTCGTCACAGGTCAGGAACGCCGTGCCCATTTGCACCGCGCTGGCACCGAGGGCGAGAGCGGCGGCGATGCCGCGGCCGTCCATGATTCCGCCGGACGCGATGACGGGTAGTTGGATAGCGTCGGCAACTTGCGGAACCAGCGCGATCGTTCCGATCATTGCCGGGTTGAAGTCGCCGTCGAAGGTTCCGCGGTGGCCGCCTGCTTCATTGCCTTGGGTCACCACCACATGGACGCCGTTTTTTTCGAGCTCGACGGCTTCCTGCACTGTCGTCGCGGTGCCAAGCAGTAGCGTGCCGTGCGCTTTTATGGCTGCAATCGCATCCGCGGGCAGAATTCCGAAGGTGAAACTAAATGCGGACGCGCCCGTCTCCAGCGAGGCCGCGAGTTGTTGTGGGAAGGAAACTGGTGCGAGTTCCGGCGCTGGCGGCGCGGGCAGTCCAACCTCCGCGAAGAAGGGCGCCAGCCTTTGCAGGAGGGGTTCAGCATTTCTGTTGAGGTCTGGCGGCGGAAGCGGCGCAAATAAATTAATGCCGAATGGTTTGGAAGTTCGCGCACGGACCGCGCGCCCCAACTCAACGATTTGTTCCGGCGTACTGTACGCCGCGCCGATGAAACCCATGCCACCGGCGTTGCTGACCGCGGCCACGAGCGCCGGCGTGTCGCCGCCACCTGCGAGCGGAGCCTGGATGATGGGATGTTCGATCTGAAGGCGCTGCAACAAAAGCGATCGATCGGGCATGCGCCACCTCCGGCGTTTTGGATGTGAGCCGCCTAGATATGGTTAAATGTGCTGCGCTGTCGTTTGAAGCGTTGCGCGACCATATTGGACCGCAAATTTCAGTCTCCTGTAATATCGAAAGCGCTTCACCCTCCTGACTCCATGAGCACGGCATCCAAGAGCGTTATCGTCGGAACCGCGGGACACATCGATCACGGCAAGTCTGCGCTGGTCGAGGCCTTGACGGGGACGCATCCGGACCGACTGGAGGAAGAAAAGCGACGGGGGATCACCATCGATCTGGGTTTTGCATTTCTCGAAGAACACGGCGTGCGGTTCGGATTTGTGGATGTGCCGGGGCACGAACGATTTGTCAGCAACATGCTGGCGGGGGCGGCTGGGTTGGATCTGGTGTTGCTGGTAATCGCGGCGGACGAATCGATCAAGCCGCAAACGCGAGAGCATTTTGAGATTTGCCGGCTGCTGGGAGTAAAGCGCGGCGTAGTGGCACTGACGAAGAGTGATCTGGTCGACGCGGATACCGCGGGATTGGTGCGGCTGGAAGTCGAGGAATATCTGCGCAATACATTTTTGGAAAATGCCCCAATTGTTGCGGTCAGCGCGAAGACACGTGCCGGCCTTCCGGAGCTTAAGAAGGAATTGCATCGAGCGGCCAGCGAGGTTCGCGGCAAAGACGCAGCGCATCATTTTCGTTTACCGATCGATCGCGCGTTTACGATCAAAGGATTTGGTTCGGTGGTTACTGGAACGCTGATTTCGGGCAGCGTCGGCGCGGGGGATGAAGTGGAACTGTTTCCGCCGCGGAAGTTGCTACGCGTGCGTGGCGTGCAATCAGGCGGGAAAGCGGTGGAACGCGCGGTAGCAGGGCAGCGCACTGCGGTGAATCTTGCGGGGATCGAGCATACGGCGCTAGAGCGCGGCATGGTGCTGGCGAGTCGGGGAAAATTCCGCGCCACCCGCAGGATCGATACGCGGCTGGAGCTGCTGCCGTCCGCGCCAAAGCTGAAGCAGCGCAGCCGCGTTCATTTTCACGCGGGAACATCGGAGACGGTCGCGGAGATCTTTCTGTTCGGCGTGAGCGAACTGGAGCCTGGGCAAAGCGCGTTCGCGCAATTGCGCCTGCAGGAGGAAGTGCTCGTGCTGCCCGGCGATCGCTTCATCGTGCGGCAATTTTCACTGGTGAATACAATTGGCGGCGGCGTAGTACTGGATGCGCTCGCGCGACGCCCGATGATTCGAGACACCGGCCGGGTCGCGTTCCTCGAAACGCTGGAAGGCGGCGACAGGGTGGAAATCCTGTCGGCGATGGCGGAGCGTGCGCTGGGTGGCATCGGGTTCGCTGATATTGCTGCACGAACCGGCTGGCTCGACACGGAGATTGGCGAGGTCACGCGAAATCTGACAGCGGCAGGCCGTACAAAGAGTGTGGCGGAACCTCTGATCCTGGTGCCCGCGAAAGCGTTTGAAGAGGCACGACAGAAAATCGCGGCGCGCGTGGAGCGGTTTCAGAAAGAGAACCCATTGCTGCCGGGAATTTCGCGCGAAGATCTGCGATCCAGCCTAGGAAGGCGCGTGCGCGCGGAAACGTTCCGCGCCGCACTCGAAGAGCTGGTGGCGCAGAAAAAGCTCGAGCTGCAGGGTGAACTCGTAAAACGCGCAGGGTCGGCGATCACGTTAGAGCCGGAAGAGGCGCGCGCGAAGGAACAGATCGAAACCGCATTTGCCGGCGCCGGCCTGACCGTTCCCGCGGTCAAGGAAGTCTTGGGCAAGTTGCCGGTGGAAGCGAAACGCGCGGAACGGATTCTGCAGATCCTGCTGCGCGAAAAGAGCCTGGTGCGGATCACGCCGGAGCTGATTTTTCACCGCGACGCGCTGGCGCATCTGAAGGAGCGGCTTTCCGCGTATAAGAAGACGAAAGGTGAACGTATCTCCGTGCCCGTGTTCAAGGAACTGACCGGGATCACCCGGAAGTATGCCATCCCATTGCTGGAATACCTGGATCGGGAGCGCGTGACGCGCCGTGCTGGCGACGAGCGTGTTATCCTATAGGCTACCCGCAGAGGCGTCGGCTGGCTTGCCGTGCAAGGTGGCCTGCGCTAGAGTGAAGATAGCGCGCGAAAATGCAGTCCGCGTGGAGGTTGTTCATGGGCGAATTAAGTCCAATTCATTGGCTGATCGTTCTAGCAGTTATCCTTTTGTTGTTCGGTGGGCGCAAGATTCCTGAACTGGCAAAGGGCCTGGGAGAAGGAATTCGTAACTTCAAAGAAGGAATGTCAGGCGCGGCCCACACTCCACCGCCGCCTCCCCCTCCGGTGCAGGCCGCTCCTCCACCGGCACAGCCGACGGAAGAGAAGAAGGCATAGCCACGGTTCGATAATCGACGATTAAAAAAATGAAGATTTACAGAGGCGCTTGATCCGAAAGCGCCTCTTTTTTTGCGCCTCCTGTCCGACCTGCATCGGCATATATGCATGAAAACAGCAGGCTTACTGAAATGATCGCGGGTAGGTGATTTTGAACGAGTGTTGGGGGGTAACCCAGTGGCGCCTTCCAACGTCTATCTAACTAATACCACTTCGAGGACACACCCCGGGAAGCAGCTAAGGCCAAAACCTTGGCTGCTTCTCTTCCTTTTAGCGCAACTTTTCACTTCGCTCTTGCGGCCTCTTTGTCGTCCCAGTGACGGCCTGTAACACATTGATTAAACAATTGTTATTTGAACATCGCGGCGGCAAGCACGTAGATCGGCGAAGCACTTTTTCAGTCCTCGGACCAACCCAGTTCGGAGAGGCTGTGGCAGAGGCGAGCTAGCGGGAGGCCGACTACGTTGTAGTAGCAGCCTTCGATTCGGGGGATGTAGCGTCCGGCGCGGCCCTGGATAGCGTAGGCGCCCGCTTTGTCGAAGGGTTCTTCGGTTGAGAGATAGCGAGTGAGTTCCTCGGGGGAGAGCGTGGCGAAATGGACGTGGGTGGTTTCGATGAAACTGCGGCGCTCGGCATCGGGAAGGCGAATAGCGGTTACGCCGGTTACGACGGAGTGGGTGCGGCCGGAGAGTCTCGAGAGCATCTGATGGGCGTCGTCGGTGGTGCGGGGCTTGCCGAGGATTTCGCCGTCGATGAGGACGGCGGTGTCGGCGGCGATGACGATGGCGGGACCTACGGCACGGGCAGCGACGAGCTCGGCTTTGGCGTCGGCGAGGCGTTGAACAAGATCTTGAGCGGATTCGCCGGGAATGGGAGTTTCGTCCACGGCGGAAGAGAGAACGGTGAAGGTGAAGCCGGCGTCGCGGAGGATTTCGGCGCGGCGCGGGGAAGCGGAAGCGAGGATGAGTTTAATGGCGGGCACGACGCGGCCAGAATACTACACGCGGAGCGGGGAAACAGCCTGTGCGTTGGGGCAGGGGCGAGAATTCTAGAGAGGGATTAGCCACGGAGGCACGGGAGATCACGGAGAACGGCTAGTGAAAGAAGTGGACAACTGACTGTCGGCTTGCGGATGCAGCGAGAAAGACGCATAGACCGGACGGAGCAAGCACCACCCCTACAATGAGAGCGTGCCTATATGGGGGCGGCGTGCGGGGGCTAATGCTTGCGCTAGATGACTACGGATTCCTGGTATTCGCCGAAGGTTTGGCGGAGGGTGTCGGAGATTTCGCCTACTGTGGCTAGGGATTCTACGGCGGTGAGGATGGCGGGGACAAGATTTTCGGTGGTGGAGGCGCGGCGGGCTAGTTCGGTTAGAGCGGATTGGACTTGGGTGGCGTTGCGTTTGGCGCGGAGGGATTGCAAGCGGGCGATTTGGGTTTGCTCGATTTGTGGATCGATGCGGAGGGTGGGGATGGAGCGGTCGCCCTCCGCTCTTTCTGGGGCTATGAATTCGTTTACGCCTACAACGACTTGTTCGTGGCGTTCGACGCTGCGCTGGTATTCATAGGCAGCTTTTTGGATTTCGCCTTGGACATAACCGGATTCGATGGCTTTCAGCATGCCGCCGGTGGCGTCGATTTTGTTGATGTAGGCGACAGCGCCTTTCTCGATTTCGTTGGTCAGGGATTCGATGGCGTAGGAGCCTGCTACCGGGTCGATAGTGTTCGCGACGCCGGTTTCGTGGGCGATGATTTGTTGGGTGCGCAGGGCGATGAGCGCCGCGTCTTCGGTCGGTAGGGCTAGCGCCTCGTCGAGGGAATTGGTGTGGAGCGATTGGCAGCCGCCGAGGACCGCGGCCAGGGCCTGGATGGCTACGCGGACGATGTTGTTTTCGGGCTGCTGGGCGGTTAGCGAAGAGCCGGCGGTTTGCGCGTGGAAGCGAAGCAAGAGGGAGCGCGGGTCTCGGGCGGAGAAGCGTTCGCGCATGATGCGGGCCCAGAGGCGGCGCGCGGCGCGGTACTTGGCAATTTCTTCGAGCAGGTCGCTGTGGGCGTTGAAGAAGAAGGAAAGCTGCGGTGCGAATTCGTCGACATTGAGGCCGGCGTCCAGCGCGGACTGGACGTAAGCGATGGCGTTGGCGAGGGTGAAGGCGACTTCCTGGGTCGCGGTCGAGCCTGCTTCGCGAATGTGGTAGCCGGAAATGGAGATGGTGTTCCATTTGGGGAGCTCGGTGCGGCACCACGCGAAGATGTCGGTGACGATCCGCATGGCGGGGCGAACGGGATAAATGTACGTGCCGCGAGCGATGTATTCCTTGAGGATATCGTTCTGCACGGTGCCGGAAAGTTTTGCGAGATTGGCGCCTTGTTTTTTTGCGACGGCAACGTAAAGGCAGAGCAAGATCGCGGCGGTGGAGTTGATGGTCATCGAGGTAGAAACTTTTTCGAGAGGGATGCCTTCGAAAAGCGTTTCCATGTCTTCGAGCGAGTCGATGGCGACGCCGACTTTTCCGACCTCGCCGAGAGCGAGCGGGTGATCGGAATCCATTCCAATTTGAGTAGGGAGATCGAAGGCAACGGAAAGGCCGCTTTGTCCTTTGCTTAAGAGGTAACGATAGCGCTGATTGGATTCGGCGGCGGATCCGAAGCCTGCGTATTGCCGCATGGTCCAGAGGCGGCCGCGATACATCGAGGGATAGATGCCGCGGGTGTAGGGAGCTTCGCCGGGATAGCCGAGGGCGTCTTCGGGATTCCAGTTGGCGAGATTTTCTTCGGTGTACAGACGATCGATGGGCAGGCCGGAGAGCGTGGTGAATTGTTCCTTGCGTTCCTTTGAAGGCGTGCCAGGAATTTTTGTTTTCGCCATTCAGTGATTACAGCTTTCTCGCGCGGAGGAATGAGGTGATCGCGAAGAAGGCGAATAGGGCGGCTACGCTTAGCGGGACGGCGAGCAGCCAGTGGGCGACGTCGCGGGTGGTCCAGGCGCGGAAGGTGACGTTGAGCCAGGCGAAGGCGAGGAGGCCGAAAAGCGCGCCGGTTACTTCGTAGAAGAGTTGTTTGAGGACGCGCCAGAGGCGGCGGAAACCGTGTTGGGGCGGGGCTGGAACGCTTTGCACGGACGAGGCCATGTCAACATCTTAGCGCAGAATCGGCGACCGGCGCGGGAAGCCCGGGCAAGCTGAGGCGTAGCGGTGCTGCACCCCCACAATGAGGCAATGAGGCGCCAGACAACGCGATCACGCACGCCCGATAGACTATCGAGGTGGCGCTACCTGAACGAAAGGGCTGTGAACACTTTGGAGACAACGGCCTCAAGGTCTCTTGTGTCCGACGAAACGTGGGCCTAAAATAACTATTGAGGTTAGGGGAGACCAACCTTGCAACTCGACGATAACCTGAAAAATCTGCTGCGTGAATTGGGTCACGCAATCAATGACACCGTGTCGGAGTCTGAGCGAATCACCGGCGCGATCGCCGGGGTGCGCGCGCATGGCTACGATATTGTACTGAAGCTGGACGCTACGATCGGGCTGGCCAAGCGCGATGGATCGGCCGGCGAGACGACGTCGCTGACGACCCAGGACAAACGGTTTCTGGAGTCGTTACGGATTCAGGTGGATCAGGAGTCGTTCGAGCAGGACCAGGACCGCAAACCGGTGGCGCGGCTGACGATGACGCCGCAGGATGTGCGTTTTCTGAAATCGTTGCGAATTGCGACGGACGATATCGAATGAAATGGATTCGCCGAGTCGCGGGGTTGAGCCTGCCGGCGGTAGCGCTGGCGGCTTTGTGGTGTTCGCCGGCTTCGGCGCAAGAACCGGCTGTTGTCGCTCCGATTATCGTAGACACCGCGGTACCCATCGTGGTGAACGCGGTAAAGCCGAAGCCGACAGGTTTGGCGAAATTCGACGGATACGTGATGAACGCCAACACCGCGCAGATTACGGTGCGCGCGAAGGGCAACGACCTGGGGATTCAGACATTCACGTTGTCCCAGCAAGCTTCCGCGAAGATGCAGCAGGTCATCGATAAGGGCGGCTACCAGCATGGCGACAAGGTGACGGTGATGTACGATCCGAGTTCGCGGAAGGCCATCCAGGTAAAAGGGAAGCCGTCTCGGTCGTTCTAAGAGTTTTTTGCAAGTCACGGGAGCTTTTGTGCTCCGCCTGCCTGCGGTTTCCGGACGCTTCTATCCTTCCCATCCTGCTGAACTGACCTCCGCAGTCCAACACTTTACGCAGTCAGAATCCAGCACCAACAAGGTTGCCGTAAAGGCGTGCCTCGTGCCCCACGCGGGCTACGTGTACTCCGGACCTGTGGCAGGGTGCGTGTTCGCTCGCATTGCGCTGCCAAAAAAAGTTTTGATCCTGGGTGTGCGGCATTTTCCACGAGGCGAACAAGCTGCGATTCTTTCGAGCGGGGCCTGGCGGACGCCGCTGGGTGATGCGCCGATTGATGAGCCGCTGGCGCAGGCGTTGCGGGCAGCATGTCCATTGTTGCGGGAAGACGGCGTGGCGCACAGCCGCGAACATTCGTTGGAGGTGCAGATTCCGTTTCTGCAAGTGCTGGCGCCGGGATTCACATTTGTCCCGGTCGCTTTGGGGACGGTGCGATTCGAAGATTTGCTGAGCGTGGGAGAAGCGGTGAGCCGCGTTCTAGCCGAGTCGCGGGAGGAAATATTGTTGTTGACGACTTCGGATTTAAATCACTACGAGGACGACGCGGTGACGCGGGTGAAGGATCGAAAAGCGATCGAGCAATTGTTGGCGATAAACGCCCGCGGACTCTACGACACGTGCAGAAACGAAAAAATTTCGATGTGCGGTTTGGGCCCGGCGGCGGCGATGCTCACGGCGCTGGAAAGACTTGGGGCGAAACGTGCGGAACTCGTTCGCTATGCGACCTCTGCGGACGTTTCCGGGGATACCAGCGCGGTCGTGGGTTATGCGGGGATGATTTTCAGTTGAACACAGTTTTTTTCCAACTAGGAATTCCAACCAGGAATACGACAGCGATACTTTGTCAGCCCCTACTAGAAAAGTTGAGCCGAGTTAGTGAGACCGGGCGCCCGAGGAAGCGGAAGACGCGGCCGCAGAAGCGTGGGACGCGCTCGCAGTGGCAGACGAAGACCGCGAGGATGCATCGAAGCCGCCGCCGCCGGGTCCGCTGCGTCCATATTCCGCGGAACGCGGCGCTGGAGGTGGCGTCATTGCCCGCGGAGCGGGAAGCGACGCGCGCGCCGGAACTGACGTGCCCGCTGTCGCGCGCATTGCCGCGGTGTTGGACGGTACCGGGACCAAACCAGTTTTCCCGGTCGCACGTTCCGCAGCTACGACTCCGTCTTGCGCGTGCGCGCCAGAATCCGCGGCGACCACGTTCGTATTGACGAAGCGATGCTCATTCGCGTCGTACGCAATGGATGAATTGCGATCCAGCGTGACGACATGCGCGCTAAGGTTGCCTCCGACCAGCGTGCGAGAGACCCGCTCTGGCGGAGCTGCGGCGACACTGTTCATGGTGAGCGTGTTGCGTGGAATGCTCTTCACAGGTTTCCATTCGTCGCCGGCACTGACGGGGACCCTGCTGGAAATGGCGCCGGCACTGACGGGAAATACTCCATTGGCGAGATTGATCGGAGTTTTGCCGCGAGCGTCGAGCGGATGCACCGGGACGATGCCGATCGGTCCGGTCTTTGAGTGCAGCCAGATTCCGGTTACCGGCGCATAAACACCGCCGTTGCCGAGCCCGTAGGGCGACCACATCCAGCCCAATCCCGGATCGAAAATCCAACCGCCATAGTGATACGGCAGCCAGCCCCACGGCTGGTCCCCGATGAACGACGTACCGATGGAAGCATCGGAGAACCAGAAGCCGCTAGCGAAGGGCGACCAACCGGCGCCGACACCGTAAGGTTGCCAACAATTCCCGTAGCCGGCGCAGGGATACCAGCCGCCGTAGGTGTACAGGCTGGCCAAGCCGGAAGAATAGCCGGAGGAGTTCACATAGGGCTGCGCGGCGATGGTCGCGGCTTGCACCATTTCGGTGCGGCCGGCAACCCAGCGGTCAAAATCGTCGTTCTCGGTGAGGGCCGCGATGCTGACGGATGAGGAATCGCTGGCGCGCATCGACAGGGACTGGCCCTTCACGAGAGCGGTGGTTTGATTCTTGCGGAGCACCGAAACATGGCCTTTCATCACGTTGACGACGCTGCCGTCGTCGAAATTGTCGAGACGGAAACTGGAGCGGCCGTCGGCTTCCACGCTGAAATCGCCCCCGGTAACGCTGAAGTAGTCGCCATTGGCAGGATTGACGAAGAAAGAGGCGGTGCCCTGGCGGAGGATCAGACGGGTGGTCTTTGCGCCGTCTTCCAGGGAGAGGTCATAGAACTCGAGAACGGAGCCGTTAGAAAGGAAGGCCATGGAGCCATTTTCGAACTCAATTTCGGCGCGGCTGCCGTTGTCGGTGGCGAGGACGTAGCCTTGACGAATCGGCAGATTGAGCTCGGCGTTTTCCCAAACGACATTCTCGCTGGCCATGGGATCGCCTTTGACATCACGGGCGAAACGCACGCTGCCTTGCACGAGGCTGAGGCGAATGATGCGGACGTGACTGGAATCGGCGAAGGAAGGGCTTGCGGCAACGAACAGCAAAGAGAATAAGGTTAGTGAAGCCGCGTGAAGCAGGTTTCTGGACGACATGGTCACCCCCTAGCGGGGACGCGCTACCAATGAGACGAATTAGACACGACACCCGTTACAAACGTCCAACCACAGCATCATACTCCTATACTCGAGGTTAGGGTGGGCGGCGTCAAGGGGGACGCGGCCAGGGGTGGCGAAGTTCGATGGGACCAAACGGAAACTTTCATGGATGGCTGGCTTGACAGCCGCAAAGTGAAACGTTAGTTTCACGATATGGGGGTAGTGTCGGCTCGTTTCCACACGGGGTCCAAATGGGGTTCAGGTCACTCTTCGAGTCCAAGTCACTCTTCAATGTGTTCGTGAGCGGATGTCGTTGTTCGCGAACGTTCTCGTGTCGTCCTTGTATTGAATACTAAATTGCGACCGCGAAACGGTCCGGGATCTGAGGGGGGAAATTATGCGAGGCATTCATCGACTATTGCTGGCCGCGGTGTTTCTTGCGGGCTTGCTGGCGGGGGGCCGAACGTACGGGCAGGGAGGAGCCACCGGCGCGATCAGCGGCCTGGTGATCGATACCAGCGGCGCGGCGGTGGACGGCGCGGAAGTACAGATCATCGACACGCGCACCGAAGCGCTGGCGCGGAGAGTGGCAACCAACGCAGATGGAGCGTTCACGATCACGCTGCTGCCTCCTTCGACGTATTCGGTGGTAGTGAACAAGTCGGGCTTCTCGGAGGCCAAGAGCGCGGCGATCGAAGTGCACGTCACGGAAACGGTGAGGGTGACGATTACGCTGAAGCCGGGAGGGGTAACCGAAAAGGTGGAGATTTCGGCGCAAGTAACCAGCGTTGAAACCACCAACGCAACCACCGGCCAATCGATCGGCACCGAAACGGTACGCGAGCTTCCGCTGGCCTCGCAGAACTACCAGCAACTTTTGACGCTGTCGACCGGGGCGCAGAGCGATCTGAACGCGGCGGCACAAATCGGACGAGGCGCGGTGAAGCTGTTCGTGAACGGGCAGCGCGAAGACAACAACAATTATCTGATCGAAGGAATCAGCGCGACCGACTACAACGTCGCGCAGGCAACCTACGTGCCGCTGCCCAATCCGGACGTGATCCAGGAATTCAAAGTGCAGACATCGCTGTACGACGCCAGCCAGGGCCGCAACGGCGGCGGCAACATCAACGCGATCCTGAAGTCGGGGACGCGAAGCTATCACGGCGACGTGTATGAATTTTTCCGCAACGACGTGCTGAACGCGAACGATTTCTTCCTTAACAGCGAAGGCCTGCCGCGGCCGGCGGTCAAACAGAATATTTTTGGCGGGAGCGTAGGTGGCCCGGTCGTGAAGGAAAAACTTGGATATTTCTTCGCGAACTACCAGGGCACGCGGCAGGTCAGCGGCCTTTCGCCAGGGACGTTCATCAGTACGGACATTCCGTCGCTTCCGACGAACCGCTCGGAGGCCTCGATTTCGCAGGCATTTTTCGGCAATACCACGACGGCGATCGATCCGGTGGTGCTCAAGCTGTTGAACTTTCAGAGCAACCAGTTTGGCGGGACCACCAACGGCTATTTGATTCCGAGCAGCAACCCGGCGACGGGCGCGTTCGCCATCAGCCGTCAAGGGACCTACAACGACGATCAGTTCACCACCAACTGGGACCGCGAATTTCGCGGCGGGCAGGACAAAATTTCGGTGCGGTTTTTCTTCTCCAATTCTTCCAGCTTCCTTCCCTTCGGCGCCGGCGACCTGCAGGAATCGCTGGGCAGCACGCTGGCCAGCAGCGTCAGCTCTTCGTCGCTGAACTTTCCCTTCGACACGCCGGTTCGTTCGCGCTTCCTGAACGTCACCGAGACGCACTTGTTCTCGCCGACGCTGGTGAATGAATTTCGCTTCGGCTTCGTGCACATCAACGACGTGCTAAGCAACGTGCCGCCGGTGACTACCAGCGATCTGGGAATCGACCGGCCGACGAACAGCGTGACCGACTCGATCTACAAATTTATTTTTGAAAGCTCCGGTTTCGAGATCGGACCCGCTCCTTTCGGCAACCAGTCGCAGAACCAGAACAACGACAATTTTGTGGACACCGTGAGCTGGGTAAAGGGCCAGCATGTGTTCCGCTTCGGCGGCGAGTTCACGCGCGTGAACCTGGATAAGAACTTCCCCCAGGTATTCAACGGCGAACTCTTTTTCACCAACACGCCCAACGGCAACACCGACTTCCAGAATTTCCTTCTCGGCGAGCCGGAATTCAGTTTCGGCGGCGGCGGCCTGTCCACTCACGAATACCGCTCGAACAACTACGGGGTATTCGCGCAGGATGACTGGAAGATCCGGCCCAACCTGACGCTGAACCTCGGGGTGCGCACCGAAATTTTCGGCGCATTTCACGACGATCTTTGCCACATCGGAAATCTCGATCCGTCGCTCGCGAATGCCGGGGAGTTCCCGTTCATCTATCCCTCTTGCGTGAACAGCCTGAACTTGACGGGATTGACCGGCAACGCCAACGACACGACGTTCAACAACAACTACTCGACGAATATCGGGCCGCGCATCGGGCTGGCCTACGACCTGTTCGGGCACCACACCACCACGATTCGCGCCGGATACGGCATCTATTACGTGCGCGAAGACGTCGGCGCCACGGACCAGTTGTCGTTTCAGACGCCATTCCTTCCGGTGGCGTTCGGTGGAGGTTCGCCCGGCTGCCTGAGCACCTATTTCTCGGAAACGCCGGGACCCGGTTGCCCCAACCCCAACCCGAACGCGTTGCCGCAGGCCGGCACGCTGGACCCGAATTTCGTTCCCTGCTTGAACGTGTTTCAGGGTTTCCCTGGAGGCGACACGACGCAAGCAGCCAACTACGGAACCGCCGGCGGAAGCGGCTGCCCCGGCCCGCTGCAGACGCTGGGAATCTTCGGACTCGCCGAGCCGCGACATTTCGTATCACCGAGCACGCAACAATGGAACCTGACGATACAGCGGGCGCTCGGAAAGCAATGGGTTCTGGAGGTCGGCTACGTCGGCACCAAGGGCACGCACCTGCGCGAGACGCGTGACAGTCTCGAATCGCTGGATGCGACGCCGCAAGACCCCGTGGTGGTCGACGGCAATTCGATCACCACCAACACTTTCGATAACGCCATCGCGCGTTCCGCCGCGCAGGGGATCAACGGCTACAGCGGCTTCCAGTTGTTCGCGGACGACGCGTACTCGCACTACAATTCGCTCCAGACCACCTTGTCGCGGCGCTGGGGAGCCGGCTATTTCCAGGCGGCGTATACGTTCTCGCGGTCCACGGATGCGACCTCGACGGGGAACACCGCCTTTAACACTGCGTTCAACGACGAATCCA
>JBEKWY010000026.1:0-43870 GCA_049512575.1 Candidatus Acidiferrum sp. | reverse complement strand
CGCCCTGCTATGGGTGGGGCTGACCGGTCTAAAGACCGGCCACTACATCGGCGTTCGCACAATTCTCCGCCCCAAACATGGCTATTGCCCGATAAGAAAAAATTCACACAACGGTTGCTCGGCGCCCCGCGCAGGACCTATCATTGAGTTTCCAAGGCGCGGCCGGAATTTCGTTCCAGCCTCACGAAACGGCCAGGAAACAAGCGCTAAGTCCGTTGGCGGCATGCCACCGGGACATCGCATCAAAGAAACTGACGCAGTTTGCGGTGCGTCTCAAAATCGAGACTCATCGGTTCGCTGCATCTCTAACAATGCGCTTTCCTTGCGAAAAAATAGTCCGACTCGAGGAACGGTAGAAAAAATGTCGTCAGGCCACACCGGTAGTCCCGCCGCACGCAAGTGGATCCGTTATCTGTCGATCGTGGCGGCGCTGATCGCAACGCCGCTGTGCGCGCGCGCCGACAACAATTCCTTCGATCTACTGGGCCCGCGGATCGAGATGAAAGTCACGCGCAACGGAAAGCCGCTACCCATCGCCGACGTCGCAAACCTGCAGCCCGGAGATCGCCTGTGGCTTCACCCCGATTTTCCCGACGATCAAGCTGCGCGTTATCTGCTGATCGTCGCCTTTTTGCGCGGCGCCACCAATCCGCCTCCGGAAAATTGGTTCATCAAGGTTGAAACCTGGACCAAACAAGCGCGTGAAGAGGGAACTGTGGTCACCGTTCCGCAGGATGCCCAGCAAGCGCTTTTATTCTTAGCGCCCGAAACCGGCGGCGACTTCGGCACCCTGCGCGGCGCCGTCCGCGGCAGGCCCGGCGTGTTCGTACGTGCTTCGCAAGACCTCAATCAAGCCAGCCTCGATCGCTCGCGCCTGGAAAAATATCTGGCTGACGTAAAAGCCATCTCCGACGCCGACCCCAAAGCGCTCCACGAGCATTCTCTGCTGATGGCCCGCACGCTCGGCATTCGTATCGATGAGCAGTGCTTCAACAAGCCCATCGAAGAACAAAGTTCCTGCCTCACGAAAAACACCGAGAATCTCGTGCTCGACGATGGCCACAGCCAATCCATGGTCACCGCGCTGGCTTCGGGTCCCAACTCCGACCTGGTTGGCGCGGTCAGCGCTACTTCGCTGGCGGGCGGGGGATTTTACAGCGCGTATGTCGGCGCGGTCGTCGATCTAGCTCGCGTTCTCGGCAATCTCCACACCGCATCTTACGTGTACATTCCCGCTCTCGCCCTGCCCAAAGGCGAGCAGATGAATCTCAAGCTCAACAATCCACCTTCGTTCCGCAAACCGATGTCGGTAATTGTCGTAGGCCTCCCAGCCATTGAAGCCGCACAATTACCACCGTTGCGCGCCATCAATGTCGATCAAGTCTTCTGCCTGCAAAAATCTTCCCTCGTTCTGCCCGTCGAGGGCGCACCGCTCGTATTCTCTTCCGACATTGGCCACGACTTTTATCTCTCTGTCCCGGGCAAGGACGGCAAAGACCTGAAGCTCCCCGCCCGTGCGGACGCTTCCAGCGGCGGGTTTCTCATCGACACGCACACCGTCGAGGGCGCGAAACTTGATCCGCAGATGACCGGAACGCTGCACGGTTACTGGGGCTTCGAATCGTACGAAGGCCCCAACTTCCATCTGCGAACCTCGCGCCCAGCGCAGTGGGTGATTCCGGCGTCGGAGCAAACCGCCCTGATCGTCGGCCGCGAAGATACTTTCCACTTGCAATCCGACTCCGCCGCCTGCGTGGACAACATCAAGATTCAGGACGCCCAAGGCAAAGACGTCAAGACCACTTGGAAGGCCACCAAGCCGGACGAACTCGAACTAAAAGTCGCGTTGAAAGACCAGCCCGCGGGCCGCATGACGATAAAGCTGCAGCAATTCGGCCAGCCCAAGCCCGATGAACTTGCGTTGCTAGCCTATTCCGAAGCCGCTCACCTGGAAGGTTTCACGATTAACGCCGGCGACCAGCAAGGCGTCTTGAAGGGAACACGCCTCGACGAAGTGGATCACTTCGAGCTGAACGGGATTCACTTCGTGCCCGCGAAGCTGGTCCGCGAGAACGAGAAAGACGAACTGGACCTGTCCGCGGCTCAACCGGACACCGCGGCGCTTCGTCCCGACCAGGCGCTGGTCGCCAAGGTCGCTCTCAAAGATGGCCGGGTTCTCGATCTGCCGACGAAAGTCGAAGCGCCGCGCCCCAAGGTAACGCTCGTCAGCAAGAACATTCAGCTGGGCAGCACACCGTCGAGCATTAGCCTGGGCAGCCAGGACGAATTGCCGCTCGATGGCCAAATCTCTTTTCTGCTGAAAACTGAAATTCCCGACAAATTTCCACGCACGGAACGAATCGAAGTAGCCACAACCGATGAGGCTTTCAGCGTCCTGCTCAATATGACCGACGGCAGCCTGTTCCTTCGCGATTCCGAAAGCGTGCTGGCGGTCTTCGATCCCCACAAAGCGTTTGGCCCATCCGCCTTCGGCCCGCTGCGTTTCCGCCCGGTCGAAGCCGACGGCACAAAGGGGGACTGGCAGCCGCTGGCGACGTTAGTGCGCGTCCCCGCGCTGAAAGAAATTCGCTGCCCCGACAGCGCCGACAAGCCGTGCCAACTCAGCGGGACCAATCTCTTCCTGATCGATTCCGTGGCCTCCGATCAGCAGTTCGCCCACAACGCGCCGGTTCCCACGGATTTCATCGACGCCACGCTGAATGTGCCGCATCCCGGCGATGGTGGCCTGTACATCAAGCTGCGCGACGACCCGTCGGCCATTAACACAGTAAACCTGCCAGTGTCGCAAGATCCGTAATCATCGCTGTTTGTCGCGTTTCAATTCCACGACCATCACCTCAATGGGTTTGTCTCCGGCGTTGACGTCGGAGTGCATTTCGCCGGGAGGATTGGCCGGGAGCCAATACGCCTTCCCAGTTTCCCGATTGTGGGTTTCCGACGAGCCATTTTGTTCGACGATTTTCATCGTCCCTCCGCTTAAGGCGATGATGACGCGCCCGTGTTCGTGACGGTGCATCGCCAGCGGATTATTGGGCATGACCGTCGACTTCCAAACCTTCACGTCCTCATTTTCAAATTGCGGGAATCGTTGCGTTTGATTGCCTTGTTGCGGGCTTACCGGAACGATAGCGATCAAGACCAAGGCGCCGAGGGCTAACGCTCGCAGCAGAAAGCGATTCATCGGAATCTCCTGTTTTTTTCGACTGCAAGAAATGCCATCCATGGTACACGCACATGATTCGATCTCGGTTCCCTCGTGTCGGATCGTGCTTCGCGCGCCACGAAGTTCCGTCTCGACGGTACGGTTTTCAGTTAGAATCCGCGTATGGCTGCCACCGCGACTTCGGTCGGCACGATCCCGTCCGTAAACCCCGCCACTGGCGAGGTCCTCGGTTGCTTCGAGAAAACGCCGCCTGCGCTCCTGCCGGTGATCGTCGCGAACGCTCGCGCGGCTCAAGTAAATTGGTCCAGGATCCCGATCGAAGAACGCGCCGCCCGCCTGAAGGTTCTTCGCGAGCGCATCCTGTCCTCGCGAGATGCCCTGGCCGACGCCATCGTTCAGGAATCCGGCAAGCCGCGCGCCGAAGCCCTCTTCGCGGATATTTTCGTCGCGCTCGACACCGCGGAATATTTTGGCGAGAACGCCGAGCGCATGCTGCGACCAGAATCGGTTCCACATCACAATCTCGCCGCCAAGGCGAAGACCGGCACGCTCAGCTACGAGCCGCTCGGCGTAATCGGCATCATCAGTTCGTGGAATTACCCGCTGGCAATTCCCGTCAGCCAGATCATCCCGGCGATCGTCGCCGGCAACGCAGTCGTCTGCAAGACCAGCGACTTCACGCCACATTGCGGTGCGCTGATCGAAAGACTGTTCGCGAGCGCGGGTTTTCCAGAGAACTTGGTAACGATCGTCCAGGGCGGCGGCGAAGTAGGCCAAGCTCTCATCGAAGCCGCCTGCGACAAGATCCTGTTCACCGGCAGCGTCGAAATAGGACGCCGCGTCGCCGAAGCCTCCGCCAAGCGCCTGATTCCCACCGTTCTCGAACTCGGCGGCAAAGACGCCATGATCGTGCTCGCCGACGCCGATCTCGACACCGCCGCCAGCGGCGCCGTCTGGGGAAGCTACACCAATTGCGGCCAGGTCTGCCTTTCGGTCGAAAGAATCTTCGTCGAACAAGCCGTCAGCAAATCTTTCGCTGAACGTTGCGTGGAAAAAACGCAAAAATTGCGCCTCGGCCTGGGCAGCGATCCGGCCACCGACATCGGTCCGCTGATTCGTCCACAACACGTGCTGCGCATGATCGCCCTGATTGAAGATGCCGTCCAACGCGGCGCAAGGGTTCTCTGCGGCGGACACGCGCGTCCCGAGCTCGGCACAAATTTCTTCGAGCCTACCGTAATCGTCGACGTGGATTCCTCCTCGCGCCTCTTTCAGGAAGAAACCTTCGGCCCGATTCTCGCCATCCAGACGGTCTCGAATTCCGAAGAAGCCATACTGCGCGCAAATGATTCGCCGTTCTCGCTCTCCGCAAGCGTCTGGACGCGCAACGCCGCTCGCGGCAAAGCCATCGCCGCACGCCTCCGCGCCGGCGCCGTCATGGTCAACGACGCCATCAGTTATTTCGCCATCGCCGAAGCTCCCCACGGCGGCTGCGGGCTAAGCGGCTGGGGCCGCACCCACGGCAAAACAGGTCTCCTCGAAATGGTTCAGGATAAATATATCGACGTCGATCGTCTCCCGCGCCGCGAAAAGCCGTGGTGGTATCGCTATGGCGGAAACTTGGAGCACGCCGCCGACGCCTTCCTGCAATTCCAATACGGCGCCAGTCTGGGCGCCCGCCTCCGCAACGCCCGCGCCGCCCTGAGAACCATCTTCCGCGACCACGACTTATAATTTTGCAACCGCTGTAGCCGCCCTCAGACTCCCCGAATGCGGGGACTCACGTTCTCTCCCGCTCTTTAACGAACCGCAAATAAGAAACGGGCTGCAAGCGAATCCATCAGTCGCTGACAGCCCGTTCCGTGCCTTAATTCTTCGTGCCTTGATATTCAGAGCGAGCAGTTACGCCTCGCAGAGGTTAGCCGTGATCAGCGTGGCTTTTCCGCGGGAGGACGGCTCTCCTGTCGTGGCTGTTGCCGCTGCTGCATCTGCTGCTGCTGGGTTGCGTGCTTTTGTTCCAGCTGTTGGGTTTGCTGAGTGTGACGCTGTTCCATTTGCTGTTTTTGCGTGTCGTTGACGTTTTTCTTGGCAGCCTGCTGGTGTTCTTTTTCCTGTTGCTGCTGGAGTTTCTGGTGGTCCTGATTTTGTTTAGCGGCGAGCTTCTCTTGCTGCTGTTGGTATTTCTTGTCGGTCGCGGGATTGCCGGTGTTGGGCGGCGTGAAGGTATGCGGCTGCAACTCACTCGCGTGACCGGCAGGAGCGGGACGCGCTTCATTTCCCGGTCGTGCTTCGTTGGCGTTGCGCGCTGCGTTCGCTGGAGGCGCCTTGTACGCGCCGCCGGCTTGTCTGGCGGGTTCTACCCCGGTCCTGAAGTCTCCCGGTTTGGCAGTGGCTGCAATGGGCGGCTTGCCCTGATTGTTGGCGGCGCGCAGTTGGGGATTCGAGCGAGCCTGTTGGATATGCTGCTCTTGAGCGGCGACGCGGCCGACGTGCTGCTCCCTGCCATACGTTTCTTCCTGCGCTGTGGGACGCGCTTCGATGCCACCGTTGCCTCCGTTGTAGCTGACGCGCGTGGTGTTATTTTCGATGATTGTAGTGCGGTAGGTGTTGTGGATGATCGTTTCATTCACGTGATTCACGTAGGTGTTGTAGAAGAAGTGCCCGTTGTCCCAGCGTCCGCCGTCGTAGCCGCGTCCGCCATAGCCGAAGCCATAGTTAATGCCGCCATAGAAGCCGACGTGCTCGCCCCAATAGCCATCATGGAAGATGAATACGCCGTTGTCGCCCCAGCCCCAGTAGCCGGGAGTCCACAAGTAGCCGGGCTGAGGAGCTTCTACCCAAGTCCCGGGCACCCAATAGTAGCCGTCATCATCCGAGTAGTACCAAAAGCCGGGGGTCCAGATGTAGCCGTCTTCGGGACAGATCGGCTGCTCGTAAACGGGAAGAGCAGGAGGCCCGAAGCTGACGGAAATGACGACTTGTCCGAACGAAGCATGGGAAAGAGCCAGCAAAACAAACGAGAACAGCAACGAGCGAATCGCAACTGTATTACGCATTATGCTTCTTTCTGCCCGCTCATCCTCTCTTGCCAGGTATGGCGCAAGTCGGGGGGCGCGGTTTGAGGGGCGTTTTATTTTATTTGAGGGTCCGTAAAACGAACGTCTTCGGACCGAGATACTAGAGGAGGAAACGCTCAGGTCCCATAGGGTTATACATGTAGTCAAGGAAAAGGAACGCGGTAGGCCGAATGGCCGAGGACTGGAACGGTCACATAGGTTCAATGGGGGAGCCTCCTTGGTGTCTCCGAATCAGCTTCCGCTGAGTTCAGCTTTTCTACACCAAGCGCTCCTCCTTGGACCTATACATCAAACCTATCTGGCACTGACGAGCTTTGCGAGTCTTGTTTCTCGACAGCTAGTTCAACCCTGCATACTCCACTTTCGCCCTCGTCAGCAGATTCACGCGGCGTCTCCCATTGTCGACCGAACCTTGCTTCGTGGGCCAAGGATGTCGTGACCGTATTCCGCGCACTGGCGCGAGTCGAAGTGCCTAAAGAGAGATGTACCCGTTCATTGGGAGTTCTTTCCGAGGTCACGACTTGCGTAGAGCGGAAAGGGCAACGGCGATCTGACCGGCAAGGCCAGCATTGGCAATAAGCAACGCGATGTTGGCCCTCAGACTCGCACCGCCGCTTGACTTTGACAAATGGCCGAGCAAATACGGCGTGACAGCTTTTTCTTTAATCCCCGCGGAATTTGCCGAGACCAAGGCAGCTTCGATGAGCGATTCCGTTTCGACGCGATTGAGCGCACTCGTTTCTGGCGGCGGATTACAGAATACGATTCCCGAAGAGAGCCCGAGTTCCCACTGAACCGACATGAGGCGGGCCGCTTCCTCGGGAGACTCGACGCGCAGGTCCAAAGCGAGGCCGCTCTCGCGCACGTAGAAAGCGGGAAAGTTGCTCGTGCGATAGCCGACTACCGGGACACCCAGCGTCTCCAGCAATTCGAGCGTGCGGGGCAAGTCCAAGATAATTTTTGCGCCCGCGCAGACGACGGCTACGGGAGCGCGGGCCAACTCGGTAAGATCGGCGGAGATGTCGAGAGTTTCTTGAACCCCTCGGTGTACGCCGCCGATTCCGCCCGTCGCGAATACAGAAATCCCCGCTTGAGAAGCAATCCACACGGTGGCCGCAACCGTAGTAGCTCCGGGTTTTCGCGTCTGGAGCACGGTTGAGAGGTCGCGGCGGCTCACCTTGTGAACGCCCTCGGCGTTGGCCAACAGTTCGATTTCTTGGTCCGAGAGCCCGACTATCAACCTTCCATTCAATAGCCCTATCGTCGCCGGAATAGCGCCTTGCTTGCGAACTTCAGCTTCCATCAGGCGAGCTGTTTCGAGATTGCGTGGACGCGGAAGGCCGTGCGCGATCACCGTTGATTCAAGCGCAACAACAGGACGGCCGCGTTCAAGCGCCGTGGCCACTTCGGGGCGGATTTCGAGATATGGATTCATATTCGGCCGGTCTCTGACCGCTTCAGGCTTGCCTCGATCCGTTCGAGCACCGACTCGCGACCTAGATTCGGCGCGATCGATTCTTCGGTCTCGACCGTGAGGCTTGCCGCTGCGAGCCCCCAGAGTGCCGGCTCGTAGCGTTCGCCGGCAATCATGGCGTACGCGTAGCCAGCCACGAGCGCATCCCCCGCGCCGGTCACGTCACTGACCTTACGCGCGGGAGTCGCCTGAATAAATTTTCCTTGCTTACCATTGTCCAGGTAAATCCCATCTTCGCCGAGGGTCACGATCACGGTGCCTACTCCAAGACGACGAATTTCGGCGGCAGCCCGCACAAGGTCATCGCGAGTGGCGACTGCATGTCCGCTCAACACCGCAGCTTCTTTGGCATTTGGAAACAAAACGTCAATTTCGTTAAGCACGTGGCGGACCCGGGCAGCCTTCGCCACGGAAATAGGATCGACCAATACCGTGGCGCCGCCTTTGTTGGCACGCAGTAGACGCTCGATCGTCGCGGCAGGAAGGTTGGCATCCAGTATCCAGAACCTGCATCGTGCGACCGCCGACGCGATACTGTCCGCCCAGGCCTCGTCGAGTTCCTCGAAGATGGCCATATCCGCGAGGCCGATGAATAGCTGCCCTCTTTCGTCAAGCACAGCGGTGTAACTCGCCGTGGGCCGAGCGGAAGAGAGGCTTAGACCAGAGAGATCCAAATTGGGAGTCTCCAAGTCATCCAGGACGTGTTCCGTCTTGGCATCGCGACCCACAACTGAAAATATTGCCGTTCTGCATCCTAGTTTCGCCAAGTTGCGAGCGATATTGCAGACAACGCCGCCAGGGCACGAACGGACCGTCACGGGATTGGATGTTCCCGGATGGAGCGGTTCGATGACTCGAGCTTTGCGATCAACGACGACACCGCCAATACATGCGACGACTTCATCAGTTTGGGCAATCATCTCGTTCAGTGTGGCGTGCGTTGTATTCGAAACCGATTTCCAAACCGGCCCTTAAACTCAAATTGAAAGGTGCGATGCTAAGTTGAACCTAAGGCAGCGTCAATAGACCTGAATCTTCGGATAAGCTCACCGCGACCGGAATCCACATCGGGAGGCCGATCCCAGCGCGCGCCATCACGTTGCGTAGGCTGCCTTAACCAGGAGTTAGACAAAGGGCTCGATGTGTCTGACCCACGCAACTGCTGAAACCCCGGGTCGTGGTATAAAGCTGTTCTTGATCAGCCAGGCGCGATTTCTCACGCGCTCCAGGAGACACCATGGCTACGCGCACGATTGTCTTCACAGGCCTGAGAATCCTGGTGGTGTGTCTTTTGTTCGCGATCTGCTCTGCTGTCGGCGGCGTGCTTTCCGGACTCGACAAGGTCGCTCAGCAGCCAATCGTGTCCGAGTCCGCGCCGCCTGCCAATCAGCAGATTCCTCCGACGCCCGACAATCTTCTTCGCGGCTTTCTAATTTTTGCTCTCTCTGTCGGCAGCGTCCTCTCGTACCTCATCCTCAGGGCTCGCTGGCACGGCTGGATGCTAGTCGGCGCTATCTTCGTGAGCATGTATGGCATCTCGACCGTCGCCAGTCAGGTCGATTCGGTTGCCTTTCTCTCAAACAAATTGCTTCCTGGAGTGATCCGGGCGATTTTCGTCCAAGGTGCGATTGCGGCAGCTCTGTTCGCGCCACTCGCTGTCCTGACGCTCGGCAAGTGGCGAGCGGCCTCGGTTCGTGCACCTGAGTCGCCTTGGGTCTTGCCGAAGCTGAGTTCGATCCTCCTGCGACTCGTCATCCTCGTCGCAGCCTTCGTCTTTCTGTACATGTTCTTCGGCTATTACGTCGCTTGGAGAAACCCTGAACTGCGGCGCTTCTACGGGGGACCGGATCTGGCAACCTTCTGGGCGGCGTTGAGGCACAACTGGATAAGCTCCCCTTGGATTTACGCCCTTACTGCGTTCCGCGCTCTCCTCTACGTGGGGTGTCTGTATCCACTCGTTCGGATGATCCGCACCTCCCGGCGGGAGTCGGCTTTGGCCGCGGCACTTTTTTCGACTTGCTGGACAACCGCCTTGCTGTTGCCGAATCCGTTGATGCCCGCCAGTGTTGCGCGGAGCCATTTCTGGGAGACGCTGGGCTTCAACTTGGTCTTCGGCGCCCTAGCAGGATGGCTCCTATGCTTTACTCCGTCCTCACCCCAAGTAGAACCGACCAAGAGCCAGATCGGCGGTTTCGAAGCTGTAGCGTAGGCCGAGGAGTAGGGAGCCGTGACCACTCGTCCACCCAGGGTTCACACTCAACTCGGCCGGGCCGCAGTCCGTATCTTTGCGGCCAACGACCGCATTAACCAGATTCTTATCGAAAATCTTGACCCGCGCGCCTGGAAAGCCAAACCGCCCGGCAACGTGCGCACCATTGCGGCGATCTTCACGCACATGCACAACGTTCGCGCCAAGTGGGTCAGGCTTACCGCTCCGCACTTGAAGGTTCCACGGCAGCTTCACCGCGCGCATTGTACGCCGCGGCAGGCCCGTGCGGGATTGGCCGAGAGCGCCGCTCGCTGCGAGGAGATGCTCTCGGAAGCGCTCGGCGGTTCGGGTGGCCGCGTCGAGAAGTTTCACAGAGACGGCTGGGCGAAGCCTTGGCCGGTCGGCCCGGAAATGCTGTGCTACATGCTTTCTCACGAAGCCCACCATCGCGGGCAGGTGGGTATGCTCGCGCATCAGCTCGGATTCCCGCTGCCGAAAAACGTGGCGTACGGGATCTGGAATTGGGAAAAGCTGTGGAAAGAGTGCGGGTCGTCTGGCGGTCCCGGCGACGAATCTTAAGGAGATTGCGACGTCGGCTCCTGGATCCTGCCGAGAGCAACGACCTCCTGGACTTTGCTCGGACTAATAGGGGAATCTGCTTTTGATTCGATTGAAATTAGTGTGAGTGTGACCGCGTCCCGCAACCAATATAGAATAACAATGTGGCCGAGCACCTAAACTCCGAATACATCTACGACTGGAACCAGGCCTCTCCTCCCGCCATCGCGCCCGGAACACGCGTCCTGCTCAACGACGAAACGCTTCGCGATGGCCTGCAAAATCCGTCCGTCTACGACCCCACCATCGAAGAAAAAATCGAAATCCTGCACCTCATGGAATCGCTCGGCATCGACTCCGTGAACATCGGCCTTCCGGGCGCAGGCCCGCGCGCCGCTGCCCATACCGAAGCCCTAGCCCGCGAAATCGCCACCCACCGCATGAAGATTCGCCCCAACTGCGCCGCTCGCACCGTCGAAGCCGATATTCGACCCATCGCGGAAATTTCCCAGCGCGTAGGCATCGCGCTGGAAGCCGCCACCTTCCTCGGCTCTAGCCCAATCCGCCGCCTGGTAGAAGACTGGACCGTTGATCATCTTGAGCGCACCACAGAAAAAGCAGTCAAGTTCGCCGTCGATCACGGTCTCCCGTCGATGTACGTCACCGAAGACACCATTCGCACCGATCGCGACACGGTCAAGCGCCTTTACTCCACCGCCATCCGCGGCGGCGCTCGTGCTGTCGTCTTCTGCGACACGGTCGGCCACGCCACACCGCAAGGCGCCTACAATTTGATAAAGTTTGCCGTCGAAGAAATCGTCCAACCCAGCGGCGAGAAAATCCGCATCGACTGGCATGGCCACAACGATCGCGGCCTGGCCATCGCGAACTCGCTAGCTGCCGTCGCTGCCGGCGCCAATCAAGTACACGCTGCCGCAAACTCCTTGGGCGAACGCGTCGGCAACACGCCGATGGAGCTCATGATCGTCAACTTGCGCTTGATGGGCTTAATCGATCACGACCTCTCCCGCCTCAAGGAATACTGCGAAAAAGTCGCGCACGCCACGCACACCACCATCCCGCCAAACTATCCCGTAGTCGGACACGACGCCTTCCGCACCGCCACCGGCGTCCACGCCGCCGCCATCGTCAAAGCCTTCCACAGCAAAGACCCTGGCCTGGCCGACGTGGTTTACAGCGGCGTCCCATCGCATCTGTTCGGTCTGGAACAAATCATCGAGATAGGCCCCATGAGTGGCAAATCCAACGTGCTCTTCTGGCTCGAGCGTCACAAAATCCCCGCGAACGACGCCGTGGTGATGCGCATCCTCGACGCCGCCAAACAATCCGACCGCGTCCTCACCGACGCCGAAATCCAGGCGCTAGCATCGGAGCCGTTACGCAATTGAACCCACGCGCGATCTCGCCATCGCCCCGGAACTCGGTCGTGAAACATCTTCTTCTTTGGGTTATCCTTTCGGTCATGCCAGTTCGCTCCCCCGGCGCTCCAAACCGTTCCGCTCCCGCCCCGCAGTTCGCTGAAACCCCTGAAATTCGCTCGGCGCTGTCCTGGTTCTCCCGCAATCTCGGCTGGATTAACGATCAGCAAGTACGCATAACCGAGATTCCCGCTCCGCCATTTCAAGAGGCGGCGCGCGCCTCCGCCGTCAAGACGCTCCTGGCCGAATCCGGCCTCAACGTACAAATCGACAAGACCGGAAACGTAATCGGTGAACTGCCCGGCGCAACCGAAAAAGAAATCGTCATGCTCACCGCGCACCTTGACACTGTCTTCCCGCCCGGCACCGACGTAAAAGTTCGCCGTGAAGCCGACCGTCTGAGTGCCCCAGGCATTTCCGACAACGGCACCGGCCTCGCTGCTCTCGTCTCCATTGCCCGCGCCATTCACGAATCCCACATCAAGCCGCGCCGCACCATCCTGTTCGTCGCCGATGTTGGCGAAGAAGGCGAAGGCAATCTCCGCGGCATGCGCGCCCTCGTGGACGACTACCGTTCCCGGTTAAAGGCTGCCGTCGTTCTCGACGGCTCCGGCACCGATCACGTCACCACCAAAGCCCTGGCCTCCCGCCGCCTCGAAGTTCTGATCACCGGCCCGGGCGGCCACAGTTGGTCCGACTTCGGAATGCCCAATCCCATCAACGCACTGGTTCGCGGTTCGATCCGCTTCATCAACACAAAGGTTCCTGCCAGCCCGCGCACCACCTTCAATCTCGGGCAGATCGAAGGCGGCACCTCCGTCAATTCGATCCCCTACGATGCAAAACTAAAAGTCGATATCCGCTCCGAAAGCGAAGACGAACTCGCCAAGCTGGAGTCCGCGCTCCGCGAAGCCGTCGCCGCAGGCGTTCGCGACGAAATGGAATCCGCCCGCGATCGCTCGAAAGGGAAGCTCGACTGGAAAATCGAGGTTCTCGGCATACGCCCCGGCGGCGAACTCGCCTCCAACTCGCCGCTCTTCGCCGCCTTGCGTGCCGCCGACGACTACGTCGGCAATCAATCGCGCATCGAGCGCTCCTCGACCGACGCCAACATACCGCTCTCCAACGGGATCGACGCCATCTCCATCGGTGCAGGCGGCACCGGCGGCGGCGCCCACTCCCTACAGGAATGGTACGAACCCTCAGGCCGCGAAATGGGCCTGAAGCGCGCCCTTCTCATTCTTCTCGGTATTTCCGGAGTCGCGGAGGAAAAATCGAAATGATCCAAAAGACGCGTCCCTGCCGCGCCACCATCTCCAAACAAACTCCATCCAAAATATTGCCCGTCGCAGCTCAGAAATGTAGGGGCGCGCTTAAGCGCGTCCCCTGCGAGCGCCCCGCAAGCCGGCCCGTCCTGTTCGTCATTCCTCTCTGCGTATTATTTCTCGCATCTTTAACTCCGCCGTTCGCCAACGCCCAAGCCCTTCCGCCCCCTCCTCGCACCATCTACTATCTTCACGGCCGTATCTACACCAACGACCCGCAACATCCTTGGGCCTCCGCCATGGCCATCCGCGAAGGAAAAATCGTCTGTGTCGGCGGACTAGAACAAATCATGCTCGAATGCGGCGGCGGCGACGAAAACGCCGAAACCGTTCAGCTCGGCAACAAATTCGTCATGCCCGGCTTCAATGATGCCCATGTCCATCTCGGTAGCGCCGCCGCAGACCTGCTGGCCGTCCGCCTGAACGGCGTCCCCTCCACCGAAGAACTGCAAAAGCGCGTCGCCGATGCCGTAGCCGCTCACAAAGAGGGCGACTGGATCACCGGCAGCGGCTGGGACCACACGCTTTGGCTCGATAAAAAATTCCCCACCAGACAACAACTCGATGCCGTCTCGCCGAAAAACCCCGTACTCCTCACCCACATCTCTGGCCACGTGGCGGTCGCGAACTCCCTGGCGCTCCAGCTTGCGAGCATCACCAAAGACACCCCCAATCCCAAAGGCGGCGAATTCGAGCGCGACGCCAACGGCGAACTCACCGGAATGCTCGAAGAAGGCTCCGCTATTAGCCTCGTTCAACAATACGTTCCCGATCCGTCATCCGCCGAACGCCGCCACGGTATCGAATTGGTTCTGGCCGACGTCGCCAAAAACGGCGTCACCTCCGTTCAGGACAATTCCGACTGGGACGATTTTCTCGTCTATCGCGACCTAAAGGACGAAAACAGACTCACCGTCCGCATCACCGAGTGGCTGCACTTCACCACCAGCCTCGAAGAACTCCAGAACGAACGCAGCGAAGGCGGCACCAGTGATCCCTTGCTGAAAACTGGCATGCTTAAAATGGTCACCGACGGCGCGCTCGGCTCCCGCACCGCCGCCATGCTCGCTCCCTATTCCGACGATCCTTCGACCAGCGGCATCATGGCCATGGATCCGGACAAGCTCCGCCAAATGGCCATCGAACGCGACAGAGCCGGCTTCCAACTCGGCTTTCACGCCATCGGAGACCGCGCCAATCGCGTAGCCCTCGACGTCTTCGAAGCTGTCGCTAAAGCCAATCCTCCCCGCGACCGCCGCGACCGCATCGAGCACGCCCAAGTCGTCGCCCCCGACGATCTCCCCCGTTTCGCCAAGCTCAACGTCATCGCTTCCATGCAACCCTCCCACGAAACCACCGATATGCGCTGGGCCGAACAACGCATCGGTCCTGACCGCGTAAAGGGCGCTTACGCCTGGGCCACCATGCAAAAAAACGGCGTCCACCTTGCCTTCGGCACCGACTACGACGTCGAGCCCATCAACCCTATGCGCGGCCTTTACGCGTGTGTCACTCGCGAACTCCCCGACGGTGGCCCGCCAGGCGGCTGGCAACCGCAGGAAAAAATCTCGCTGGACGATTGCATCCGCGCCTACACCATAGGTTCCGCCTACGCCCAATTCGAAGAAGGCAAGAAGGGCGCCCTTAAGCCCGGCCAATTCGCCGACTTCATCATCCTCTCCAACGACCTGACAAAAGTTCCGCCGTCTGAATACGTCAAGACGGAGGTGCTTCGCACGGTGGTTGGCGGCCGCACCGTTTACGAGAAAAGATAGCGACGCTGCGGGGAAGAGTGGGGAGCGGGATCGTTGCACGCGTGAACGATACAGAGAGGCTGTCCGATCGAGCACCACGAGGTCGTCCTGAGAGCATCCGGCGAGGATGCTCGTAGGACCTCGACCTCAACCGCAGCTTCGCCGCTCACGCTCGGGCGTTTCGAGTGTTTTTATTGCCCGAAGCGCCGCACGCTGAACGAAATCGGTAGCCCGACCACCACCATGTGCACGCCCAGTCCAAGAAGCAAGTCATATAGTCGATAGGGTCCCCGCGCGTGAAGCGCCGAAAGCGGCAACACGATAAACCTCATGACGTCTTCCACCGCGACGCCAAAAAACAATCCGCACACCAGCGGATGTTCGATCAAAAAACGCAGCTTCCGGCTCGCCCCGTAGTAAATAGCCGCTGCCGAGCACGCGATAAAGAAGTGCAGCAACACACCTAGGGCAAAAGTGCCGACACCGCCTTGGAAAGCCGACCGTCCAAGCAAGCCGGCGGCAATGACCAGCGGAATCTTCCATCCAAACAGGATGCTCGCTTGCATTAGGTCTAGAGTCCCGGCGATCCCGCCGCCCATCGCGATTGCTAATAGAGCGCTCCTTTTTCCTGACGACCCCGGTGCTGAATCTCCTGTCATGGGTTCCTCTCTCTTTGATCGGTTCCTGGTCTGTCCCTTGCTTGAATAACGAGGGACGGCCGAAGATAGGCGAAACCGGGTAGCAGAGTCCTGATCGGAGCCTGAAACACTCTGAATATTGCTGAAAATGACTCTAACTCGCAGAACTGACCAACCAGGCGAGCAGCGCGGGCACCGAATTTAGCGTTTCTCTACGGCGTGGTATGCTCGGCGGCGAATGGCAGAAGGTTAGAACCGAGCTGGCACGGGACCCCCAAAGACCACAACGCTCCGGATTGGCGAATGGTCCGCCAATCCGAGTTCCGGCGAGATTTCGCGAAATGGCGAGACTGCTCGTGTCGAAGCACGCACCATGCGCTTGCTGGTTTGCCTGGCCGAGCGCGCCGGCGAGGTCGTCAGCATCGATGCTTTGCTCAACGAAGTTTGGCCTGATGTCACCGTCGCTCCGGACTCTGTGTACCAGGCGGTGGCATCGCTGCGCCGCTTGTTAGGCGACGACCCTAAGCAACCCGTCTACATTGAAACGATTCCGCGCCTGGGCTATCGGATGGTAGCGAAGGTCGATCCTTGGCCGGATGGGTCGGTCGCAAGAGAGGGCTCTTCGCGCGGGCTCGCCAACGATAATCCCGCCGGGGCGAGCAGCGATCTATCCCACAAGCCGGCGAAAACCGGCCCGTCTCGCGGCCCGCGCATCGCACTCGTCCTCGTCGCAGCGATTTGCGTCGCGCTGGTGATGGTTTTTCTGCTTCACCGCAATCTCGCAATCATCAATCACTCCGCCTTTACCGCCCTCGCTCAGCCGCCGCAAAACTCCATCGCCGTGCTGCCGTTTCTCGATCTGACCGATGCGATGAATCAGGAACCGTTCGCCGACGGCATGACCGAGGAGTTGATCGACAAACTCAGCAAGGTTCCGGGCTTGCGCGTACCATCCCCCACGGCTTCCTTTTATTTCAAAGGCCAACTATGGCCGCGTTCAAATGGGGCCCCGCAAACGACCATCGCCGACATCGCCAGGATTCTCAGTGTCGCTTATGTGCTGGATGGCAGTGTCCGGAAATCGGGCTCCAGTCTGCGGGTTGACGCGCGCTTGATTCGTGCCGACAACGGCTACATCGTCTGGTCGGAAACCTACGACCGTCCATTCCACGACATCCTTATGGTTCAGGACGATATCGCCGGTGAAGTAGCGAAAGCGCTCAAAGCTTCCATCGAGGCCACGCCGGACCAACACATCCAATCTCCGTGATCTGAACCCCGATGACTGCGTGATTATGACGATGCCCGGTTTCCGCGGGCTTCTCGCCGCGGGCTACGGTTGCAGGTGGCCCCGGACCGGACGTAGCGTGGGAACGGTTTGTGGCTTGGAGGGGTATCCCATATCGTCGTCGATCGAGTCTGATCCGACCTGACCCGTCTTACAGTTCATGATCACGACAAGCCGGTAGTTCATGGTCGAAGTCCAGTACAAAAACGACGACGACGCAGGAAACGTGCTCTTATACGCATTCCGCTTTTGGTCCGTGCCGCACAGGGTTGCCATCTCCGTTTGTGTCGGGATTCGCCAGTCCGAGTAGCCGCCATACTTGGCGTTGTTATAGGCCCACAGCAGCGCATCCTGAACGTAGTGGAGCCGTATCAATGCGTGATTCGCTTGAAAGGGAACACTCGGGAGTTGACTAAAATCCCTCGATGCCCACCTGAGTCCGTTGTCATTGTTGACGTTCACGATCCAGTCAGGGAGTATCTGCTTTTGCCCTGCGACGACGTCTGGTTTCGCTGGCGGACTGCCCGAGCTTTTCGAAGTGTTTGAAGAATTTGAAGAAGATGTCTTTGCCGGCGCGTTTTTGAATGCCTCTTCGAGTTCACGTTGAAACGTATCAGTACCGTCCGCGGCCTTCGATGGTGTCGTGGTGACCTGCGCGGGATGGCTGACCAATCCAGAAGTTGGGGAAGAGGTGCTCGAGGAGTTCGAAGAAGTTTTCTTGGTTCCCTGGTTCCGGAAATAGCTATCCAGCTCGTCCCGGAACGCGTCAGTACTCGCGGCGGTTTTCGATGGCGTCGTCGCGGGCTGCGCGGGATGGACGGTGGACGCAGCAGGGGCGGAAGAGCTGTTCGCGTCGATCCCCGTAGCGGTGTGCTTGGTCTGGTTGTTTTTCTGGGCTAGGTCGAAAAACTCTTGAAAATCAGGGTCCACCGCCGGTTTTGATCTGCCGGTAGCTGGCGCTGCGGAGCTGCCGCTGGATCCCGCGGGAAGAGAAGAGCCGGTGGAGGAGGACGAGGAACTCTGCGCCGGAGGCGCCACTGACAGCTGGCTGCCGAAGGTTGAAGAAGTTGACGTGGTACGAGAGGGACTCTTGTGCTGGAACTTTTCGACCGTGAAGTAGACCCCGGCGAGAACCAAACCAGAGACAGCAAGTACCCCGGCGCCGACTAGTAGCTGCGGCCGCCGCATGTTGAGCGCCGGTTTGGCGGGTGGCGCTGGCTGCAGTGAAGAAGCAGCTAGTGGTGGAGAGGTTGGACTTGGAGCTGGGTCAGGTGTCGGCGGCGGTTTCGGAGCCGGAGCGGGCTCGGCCTTTGCGCTTTCCGGCGGTGTAGGTGGTGGCGTGAACTCCGGTGTAGCGACCGGCATCGGAGCCTGAGCCGGGGCAGCCTTGGTCGCGGCTTCGGCCAGGAGACTGTCGATCACCGAAATAAGTTTCGCGACGCTGGATCTCGCTTGGTCGAGGTGGATGCGCATGGCATTCCATTCGGCGAGCGTGCGGATATCTTCGGGGAGCGCCGACCGCGACGGCATTTGGGCTTCGCCGACGAGCAGGGGTATGACGGGAATTTCGCGTTCGAGCGCGGCCCTCAGTTCCAGTCTCAACACGTCTTCGGGATGAAAGAGTCGGCGTTCGCCGCGATCATTTTCGATGGTAAGCCAGCGCTCTCCGATAACCGCGATGAACACCGCGCAATCGTTCAGCGATTTTTCGATCTCGGACTTGAATTTGCGGCCGGGCTGAATGGTGTCGCGGTCCCAGAACACCTGGTCCGGGTATTGCTGATTCAGCAGCAGGCCCAGCCCAAAGACATATTGCTCGCTGTCATCGCGACGGTAGTTGATGAAGATTTTAGGCTTGCCCATGCGTGATAAAGGGGAGGATAGCGACGAGGTCGTGCGGCGTCAAGAAAGAGGAGGTATGTAGCGTAGCGCGGGCTTTGACTCCCGGGAATGGATTCACTGGTTCACCCTTCAGCGTATATTTGAGCTCTGGAATCGCTCAGTAAAAATAAAGCTTCGTAATCTCGCCGAAGTTTCCTTCTCCTGAATTCAGGTGAAACCACACTCTCACCCTCCGCCCGGTCCATTCCTTGCAGGTATCGGTTCCCATCGCATGTTGTCCCCGCGCCGCCGTTACTTCCGCCTGCTCGAGATTCGCGGAGTGCAATTTCACAACGCTACCCGAGAAATCCAGCTCGATCGTTACCTCCGGAGCGTGCTCGCACTTGACCCCGTGAATGATCCCTTCGATCGCCATCGTAGTCGTTGGCTTCAGCGCAACGCTCGTCGATGCGAACTCGGTCCCTATGACCGCGCTCGTACCCCCCTTCGTCGCCACCGCCGCGGACCCGTCTGCTGGCGCAGCACTCGTCGTGGCCGCCCCGCCCGTCCCTCGTGCCGCCCAATTCGCCTCCCGCTCTTTTCTCTGCGCCCTCCACTTCTCGTGCACTTGGGCGCGGTCCAGCGCCGCTTCGGCTTCCCGCTTCTCTTCCGCCGACTCCGCGCTGGCTATCAGCTTCTGCGCCAGGTACCGTGCATCGGCGTCCCGATCGTTGTTGGTCAGCAGGTTGATCAACGCCAAAAGATACTGATGATTGGCAGGATCGAGCCGCACCGCCGCGAATCCCGCATCCAGAGCCTGCTTTTGCGTTTCCGGCGATTGCGAATACGCGTACGCCAGCATCTCGAATGCGGGCGCAAACTGGGGATTCAGTTGCGTGGCTTTTTTCACACTCTCAATCGCCTCCGCGTTCTTCCCAAGGTCGCCTTCTCGCGTCAGCAACATTCCATGATAGTAAGCCGCGTCCAGGCTTGTATCGCCTCGCGAAATGGCTTCCTTGATTTCCTCGTCGGCTTTTCCCAACTCGCCTTTTCTGAAGTAGTAAAAGCTGAGCCCTTCTCGCGCGATCATCTGGTTGGCGTCCTGTCGCACCGCGTGCTCCAGTACCGGTTTGGCGGCCTCCAATTGGCCTTCGTGCGCGAAGAAGTCGCCCCGCAATCCCGTCGCTTCCGCCGCCGCCAACCTGCGCACAGGAAAGCTCTTGCTCGCGTCGGCCTCCGCTTGTCCCATCTTGACGACACCCTCCCGGAAGCGTGCCTGGCGCGAGTACCCCTCGATCGCTCTTCCGAACACCTTCAGGTCGCCAAACGTTTGCTGCGCGGCCTCCGCCTGGTTCTGGTTCTTGTCCCACGCGATGATAAACTTGGGCAGCAACTGCCGCTGGCGTGCTTCTTCATCCATCATCAGGTAATGAACCAGCGCCCAGGATTCGGCGTAGAACACCGAGGCGCGATTCGCCTCGTTGTAATAGGGCGACGTGTGGTCCACCTGCAGGAGCGTCTCCACGGGGATCAGCTGGCTCTGTCGCAGAAATGCCAGCGTGTTCGCATCGATCGTCCCGGTCTGGCTCTCTTTTTCCCCCAGCGTGGTGTTGCCGAAGAATTCCGCCAGTCCTTCATCCAGCCACAGGGGCAAGCCGCTGAAATTCAGATGTACCAGCACATGCGTGTATTCGTGATAGACGACATGAAACGGGTTGCTACCCTCCGCGTCGAGCTGCAGTAACACGTAATGCTTATCCTCGTTTTGCACGTACATCCCTGCAGGATGTACGTGTCCTTTCGCTTTCCAGTCTTCCGGAAGCATCACCTTCATCGTGTTTTCATTTTTAGCGGCCAGGATCACGATCGGCTGAGCGGTATCGATACGAAAGTTTGGAAACGCGGCGTGAAACATCGCGCGGAACTGCTCGAATTGTTCGGCTATTCGCCTGCCATCCTTCTCGCTCCCATTCGTCTCCACGGTGAAGTGCGGGCTGCGTACTTCGATCCATCCTTCGTTGATGTCCGCCGCATGAACCATCTGGCAGGAAGGGAAGAGCAACCACACAAGCGCAAAAAGGAGGGACCGAATCGAAGGTGTGGGCACGATAGTAAAGATGTAGAGTATAGGCCCGTATCCGTCAAGGTACTAAGGTACCGTGGTTTCCCCGCGAACACGTTCCTGGTAGCACAGGCACTCCTGCCTGTGCCCCAGTAAGCCAAGCCCAGCCGCAGTTTCGCAGCGGGCAACGCCCCGGAATAGGAACAAATTATCGAAACTGTGTCTCTTTCAAGCCCCAATCAATAAAAATAAATCCGAATGATCTCCCCCACGTAGTCTTTCCCCTTCGCCAGCCGGAACCACACCTTCACTCTTCGCCCGCTCCACTGCTTGCACGTATCCAGTTCCGGCACCGACTCGGCGCTGATTCCGCTCATGCCCACCCGTCCAAAATCCGCTGCGTGAAAATCCATCGCACCCTTCGGCAAATTCAACGTGAGCGTTACCTCCGGACTTCGCGCGCAATCAATCCCTTCGATCGCTCCTTCCACCGCCATCCATTCCGGTGGCCCCAGCTGCCGCCGCGAAATGGCCGGATGCACGATATCCGGAGTTAAATCCGGGCCGGTGGCCACCTGCGGCCCATCCACTTTCAAGCGCCCCAGCGCTTCTTCCGCGCTCTCCTTTTCCCATTCCTCTTCTTCCTCGATCGCCCCGAGGACCGACCTTGCCGTGCGTTGTTCCTCCAGCGAGCTTGCGCTCGCTTCTAATTTCTCCGCGACCGCCCGCGCCTCCTCGCCCCTCCGGTTGTTCAACAGCACATACGCCAGGTTCGTCTTGTACGTTCGCGATTCCGGATCGAGCCGCACCGCCGTCTCCGCAGCCTCCAGCGCTTTCCCCTGCGTCTCGGCCGTACGCGAATACGCCTGCGTCAGTGCTTCAAAGGTCGGCGCATACATTGGATTCAACCGGGCCGCATTTTCCAGAGCAGCACGCGCCTTCTTCGTGGACTCCTCCGTCTCCGAAAAATCGCGCAGCAGCAACACCCCTTGGCAATAAAACGCCATGAAACTCGCCGACCCCAGCGAAATCGCCTTGTTCATCTCCTCATCCGCGGCCGCGAAATCGCTGTCCCGAAAATCGTAAAATCCCAGCGCCTCGTGCGTAACCGCGATGTCCGGCCCCAGCCTCACCGCTTCTTGCAGCAACGGCAGCGCCGCATCCATCCGCTTCCGGTGCACGAAAAAATCTCCGCGCAACGCCAGAACTTCTGCCGGTGCGAGCGTTCGCACCGACACATCTCCAGCCGACTTCGCCTGTCCCGGCAACACTACGCCTGCGCCCCAGTTCGCCTGCCGCACGTACTTTTTCACCGCTTCTTCAAATCGCCCCAAATCGCCGAACGCCTTGCGTCCCGCTTCCACCCGATCAGCCGACGAATCCCAATGGGCCAAATATTTCTTCAACAGTTGCTGGCGTCGAGCCTCCGGGTCTAACAGCAAGTAGTGCACCACCGCCCACGATTCCGCATAAAATAGCGACGCCGGATTCTTCTCGTTGTAATAAGTGGAACTCTCCCGCACATCCAGCATCGTCTCCATCGGCAGCCATTCGTTCTTGCTCAATATATAGAGGTGCGTCTTATCCACCGTCCCGGTCCGCGCCTCCTGTGGTCCCAGGGTGGAATTTCCGAAAAATTCCGCCACTCCCTCGCTTAACCACAAGGGAATCCCAATAAAGTTCAGGTGCAGTAGCTCGTGGGTATATTCGTGGTAGACCGTGTGGTACGCCGTCGTCCCTTGGGCATCCAGCCGCAGCACGACGTAATCCTTCTCCCCGTCGCTGTGAAACAACCCCGCGGGACGTATGTGCTGCTCTCCGCCCCACTCCTCTGGCGCCAGCATCTTCATCGTGGCTTCGTCGCGGGCCGCCAGGATCACGATCGGCTGCCCCGGATCAATCCGCAACTCCGGAAATGTGGCGTGAAACAGCGATCGAATCTGCTCGAAGTCTTCCGCCACGCCTCGCGCGGCGCCCTCGCCGGCGTTGCTTGCCACCACAAAGTGCGTGGTGCGTACCTCGACCCATCCAGGATTGGTGTCGTCCGCTGGCACCGGTTTCGCAGTCGTCGCCAGCACGATCCAGGCAACGCCGAAGACCAATGATTTCGCGAGGCTCACGTTTCGAGGATGTCGTCGGCAACGAAGTGTGTCAAGCAGACCATTGCTTCTTCGCGGCTTTCGAGCCCCGCTGGATCCCTATCTCACTCCAGCGCGGGTCGCGCTAGCACTGCAGTCGGCCTGGTTCGTATCAGCGGCCGTTGGAATAGTTCTTTACGTCCACGGCGTCAAACATCGTCGCCGTGGCAGCATGCGCCTTCTCGTAGGCGTCGATCTTCTCGGCGTGCTGCAAACTGGTGCCAATGTCGTCCAAGCCCTTCAACAAAACTTCTTTTCGGGAGGGCGCGATCTCAAACTTATAAACCAATCCGTGCGGGTCGCTAACGGTCTGGTTCGGCAAATCCACCGTTAGGGAATAGCCTTCTTGTTTTTCGGTGCGCTTGAAGAGTTCGTCGATCTCGGCTTCCGTCAACGTCGCCGGGAGGATGCCATTCTTGAAGCAATTGTTGTAGAAAATGTCGGCATAGCTGGGGGAGAGGATTACGCGGAAGCCGTAATCCTTCACGCCCCAGGGAGCGTGCTCGCGGCTCGAGCCGCAGCCGAAATTCGCACGCGTTAACAGCACCGATGCGCCGCGGTATCTCGGAAAATTCAGAACGAATTCCGGGTTCGGTTGTTCTCCGGCTAGATACCGCCAGTCGTAGAACAGGATGCGGCCGAAGCCTTCGCGCGTCAGGGCTTTGAGAAATTGTTTGGGCACCATCTGGTCGGTGTCGACGTTGACGCGGTCGAGCGGCATTACCATGCCGGTGTGTTTTGTGAATGGCTGCATTCGGTTCTTCTCCAGGGCTGCTAAACGCGCCCGCCAGCCTTCGAGGTTCAGGGTAAACGGCCGGCGGCCGCTACATCGGAAACATCAGGACGGGCACGGCAGTGCCGTGCCCCTACAAAATCATTCGACATTGGCTACGTCGAAGTCGCGGACGTCTACGAAATGGCCGGCGATGGCGGCGGCTGCGGCCATTACGGGGCTCACCAGGTGCGTGCGCGAATCGCGGCCCTGGCGACCCTCGAAATTGCGGTTGCTGGTGCTGGCGCTACGCTCGTGCGGCGGGAGGACGTCGGAGTTCATTCCGATGCACATGCTGCAGCCAGCGTCGCGCCACTCGAATCCGGCATCGGTGAAAATTTTATCGAGGCCCTCTTTTTCGGCTTGGTTTTTGATTCCGCGGGAGCCTGGGACTACCAGGGCTTGCTTCACGCTGCGGGCTACGTGTTTGCCGGCCACAAAATGCGCGGCTGCGCGCAGATCATCGATACGGGAATTGGTACACGAGCCGATGAACACGCGGTCGATGGGGATGTCCACGATCGGCGTGCCTGCCTTGAGGCCCATGTAGATCAGCGCGCGCTCGGTGGCCTTCTGATCGTTCAAATCTGTGAAGGATCCCGGATCGGGGACGCGCGATGTTACGCCGCTGACCATGCCGGGATTCGTTCCCCAGGTAACCTGCGGGGCGATGTCTTTCGTGTGCAGCTCCACGGTGGTGTCGAATTTCGCGTCCGCATCCGTCTTCAACAATTTCCAGCGCTCGACAGCCTCCTGAAACGCCTTTCCGCGCGGCACAAACGGCCGGCCTTCGAGATATGAAAATGTCGTTTCGTCCGGCGCCACCATTCCCGCGCGCGCGCCGCCTTCAATGGTCATGTTACACACGGTCATGCGGCCGTCCATCGACAACCCGCGAATGGCTTCGCCGCCATACTCGGCTACGTGCCCGTTGCCGCCGCTGATACCGATCTTTCCGATGATCGCCAGCACGATGTCTTTTGCCGTTACGCCGCGTGGCCGCTTGCCATTCACGACGATGTGCATGGTCTTCGAGCGCGACTGCACCAGACACTGCGTCGCCAAAACATGCTCCACTTCGCTGGTGCCGATGCCAAACGCCAGGGTGCCAAATGCGCCGTGCGTCGAGGTGTGGCTGTCGCCACAAACAATCGTCTGCCCCGGCTGCGTGATGCCCAGCTCCGGCCCAATAACGTGCACGATCCCTTGACTCGCGCTGTTCATATCGAACAAGCGGACACCGCTTTCGCGGCAGTTTTTCTCCAGCGCTTCAAATTGCAGGCGGGCGTCGGTATCGACAATTGGTAGCAGGCGTTCCTTGCTCACCGTCGGAACCGAGTGATCCATCACGGCGAAGGTGAGGTCGGGGCGGCGCACCTTGCGGCCCTCGGCCTTCAGGCCGGCAAAGGCCTGCGGCGAGGTACCCTCGTGGATCAGGTGGCGGTCAATATAGATGAGCGCGGGCTTGCCATCGTAGCTTTCATGGACGACGTGATTGTCCCAAATCTTCTCGTAGAGCGTCTTAGGCGACATGGCCAATCCTCGACCGCGATTTTAACACTCGTGTAACACCCGTGCCTAGGGTGGCACGGCCATCACTGGGCCTGCGCGGCAAGCCCGAAGAGGGAATTTCTAGTTAACAGTTTACCCCCCTCCCCCCACCTTTTTTTGTAAGTGCGGATTCTAAAGGACTTTAAGTCTAATGTTTTTGGATCTGCGGATTCTAAAGGAGTTATGGGCGCATTTTTTGGATCTGCGGATTCTAAAGGGGTTACGCGATAAAGCAGCTCAAACGGGAAGGGGAAGAGATAGAGCGGGACAGAACGGATGCGAGGTGAGTATCACGACTCATGATACCAGGGAACGTGATTACTGTCAAGGGAATATTTACTGGTCTGCCATTCGAACGAGCGCACCAAAGACCCTTTCTGCACAAGGCGCAGAAAGGATGGGCCATCCCTAGATTTCCGAAAATGCGCGGTCTCAACGACTTGGCGAAACTCAGTCCGTAGTGGTATTCGGCGCATCCACCAACGCCTTCCACGAGCCGTCGGCCTGCTTGCCCCAGACCACCACGTACATCGCCTTGGTGACGACGTTGGGTTTGCCTTTCTTACCGCTAAAGGTGATCTGATAGTCGCCGATCTCGTAGGCCAGGTCGCCGGATTTCGACACCACCACTTTGGTGGGCGAAAACGTCAGCGCAAATTGCGGGTCGCCCATCATGCCGGCAAATGCTTTCTGGATGGCGTCCTTGCCGGTCGTCACAGGTGCCCCGGCGGCCATCAACGTGGCATCGTCGGCGTAGAACGATGCGGCCCCAGGCGCGTCCTTGGCGGCGACTGCCTTCACCCAATTCACATCCGTCGCCCGGATCGCGGCCTCGTCCGCGGCGCGAGTATCCACTACCGCAATTAGCTGGGAAGCGGGCGGGGAGCTGTTGCACGAAGCCAGCGCCATAGCGCCAGACAAGCACACCGCGAAGCCGAAAACACGTAGATGACTCACGGATTTTTCTCCTCTCGAAATGAAAATGGGGGTCAACTGGCGTCAAGATAGCGTCGGAATCGCACAGTGTCAAACCCGAACGTACAGCTGCCCTCTTAAGTGGGCGGAGTTCAGGCGCAAATGGTGCCGACCCAGCGACATCCCATCTCAATCGCTGCTTCGCCGACGCTCACGTTCTTCGTCCAAGAGCCTTTCCACAAGCGAAGGCGGATACCGGAAGTTCGTTTTCTGCAGCCGTTCAAACGCCGTTCGTAAATCAACCAGCCCCGCCCGCGACGCCAGATCCAGGACGCCCAAAGTTCCGGTCACCGTCAATCCGCGGCGCTGAGCAATCGTCGCCCCGGCCCGATCATCGATCAACAACAGATCCGCGCGCAGTGACTCCGCCAGGGTGATAGCCGCCTGTTCGCCCGCATCTAGCGTAGCGAGCGCCGATTCCGCGCCACAAGCGATCGGGCGGGAAACGATTTCCAGCCAATCGGGCTCTCGTTGCATCCACGCCTTTACCAACGCAGGCGTCGCCGCACGTGTCAACTCGTCGCGAACTTCCAAAGGAACGTAAATTCTCTCAAACAAGCGGGGGAGGACATCCATTGCATCGATGAGGATTAAGTAACGGAGCGGCGTCGCATCCGCGACGACTACCCGCATTTACTTCCCGAATCCCAGCCGGCTGAGCGCCGCGCGCTCGCGTTCCAAATCTTCCGGCGTGTAAACAAGCCAAACTTCATGCGCCTTCAGAAATCCGTCGAGTTCGTAGCGGGTCTCGAATCCCAAAAGTTGCCGAAGCTGGGATTCAGTCAACCGCCCGGCCTTATGCTCTTCCAGAGCAAATGCTTCCAGCGCCCGCCGCGAAAGATCGCCCCCAGCGGCAGCCAGCCGTTCGGCGACGTCATCCGGAATATGCAGCGTCAAGTCCATCGCCAAATCTTAACATTACTTTGCGAGTCGGTGATGGCTGTGTCGCAGTTTAAGTGTGACGCCAGCATGATGCCGAACCGGCTACTCTACGGTCGACCTTACGCCGTCTGGATGAGCCGTCAGGGTCCCGTCCGCGTGAGGCTTCGAATCAGCCACCCAAGGCCGAACAGAACGCCTCCGCTGAGAATAATCGGCCAGCGCGGCGGATCTGTCCACGACGCATCAACGTCTTTGGCCATATTGAGTACCGGCCAGAGAAGCAGGGGACCCGCGCCGAAATCCTGCACGATTTGCGCGGCGAGCTCTGGAAGTTGTTGCAATTTCCCGTGCTGCGAGGTCGAGGAGAGTTTGTCCATTTCATACTGCGTGAGCGCCAGTCCTTCCGAAGACTTGCGGACAAGAAAAATCCCTTTTAGCAACAGGGTCAAGCTGCCGAGTCCGAAGACAATCGGTGTGGTCGTAGGTTTGCTTTTCGGTGCCGCGAAAAACCAGAAGGAGAACGATGCAATCGCCAGCGCGAAATAAATGGCCGCACGACGCGGGTTGTACTCTAGATCGCCCGCGAAATTTTCGAGGATGGATCCGCGCAAAGACAAGATCCCACATTGTACTCGCCGCGAGCATAGCGTGTCGCAGTTCCTGGCTCGCTGACCTGGTTTCCGATGCTACTATGCCGCCACTATGGTCTTCACCAAACAAGAACTGATCTCGTCGCTGCAGAGTGAAATTCGCATCTTGCTGCACCTGATTGGCAAGATCGACAGAGCAAAACTCGACTACCGGCCTACGGCGAAGCAGCGCAGCATTCTGGAACTGGTGCAGTACATGGCGATCATGGGGCCTACTATGATCGCTGGCGTTACGGCGGGGATCTTTACGCGCGAAACCATGTCGGCGCTCTGGGGGCCAGCCGAGGAGGCCGCGAAAGCGATGAGCTTCGAGCAGGCGGTGGCGGCTATTGCGAAACAGTCGGGCGAGTACGCGCAGTTGCTCGGCGGGTGGACCGACGAGGAGTTCCGCAGCGAAGTGGATATGTTCGGAAATCGATTGACGCGGGGATCGTATCTCGTGAACGTGGTTTTGTGCGGGCACGCGGCGTATCGGACACAGTTGTTTTGTTATTTGAAGGCTACCGGGCGCGACGAGTTGAACACTGTGGATTTGTGGGTGGGGGTGGACGGGACAGCGTGAGAGCTTTTCGGCACGGCTTTAGAGATTGCGGGAAAATGCTAAGAGAGTTTCTTCAGGGGCTAAAGCCCTTTGCTAGGAAGCGCTTCATGTCGGAGCTGAAGCTCCGACCCCCTTCTTTCGCCCCCCTTTCCGACCCCTTTTAACTGTAGCGCCGTGAGTGGCGACAATGAGCCGGCAGGATGCCGGCGCTACCAGTGGCGCAAGAAAGCTCCGGACGTTTTCGACATGGAAAAAAGCGCTCGCCACTGGCGACGGCCCCGCTGCCGATGGTTCATTTTGGGGGAGCGCTGTGGCCGGCGCATTGCAGGACGCCCAGGTAGGCGCTCCACGGACCTACGGCTTCGCGGTATTGGTGAGCGAGGATTCTGGAGATTTGGTGCAGGTGCGTTAAGTCGTGCGCGGCCCAGGTAGCTAGCAGCTGCGACATCGTGACTGCTCCGAGGGCGGGATGTCGTCCGTGGCGACTGAGGTCGTCGGGCTGCAGATTTGCGGCGCGGAGTTCGCCCAGGTTTTCTTCTCGCAAACGCGCGAAGGCATCCAGCAACTGAGGTAGCGACGTGCCTTTCGTTTCTCGTTCGTGTCCCCAGCGATCGAAGGGCGTAAACGCCTGTTTGTCGCCATATTGCAGTATCATTTTCACGCGCGGCATCCAATCGGTGCGTTCGCCATTGACGAGATGAGCCACGACATCGAACGCGCTCCAGGTGTTTTCGCCTTCGTTGCGGTGCGTCCAGGCTTCCGGTAGATCGCGGAGAAGGGCATTGAGCGTGGCGGGGGTGCGGGTGAGTAGGGCCATGGTTTGTGGCAAGTTGTGTTCCATGTGCTCCTCGATTCGTCAGGCGGCGATTGTGCGAGAGACTCGGATTGTAGCTGTCCATTTCGGATCGACGAAACTTTTTTCGAGGGGCTGGGTTTTACTATTGGGCGACGGAAGTGTGCGCGTCGTCGTCCGCAAGGCTCATGTTATGAATGAGATACATCTTCATTGCAGGATCCCGCATCCAATTTAGTTGGAAGGCCCGGAATCTCAAGCCGGGCTGAGGGCTTCAGGGGAGCAAGAGAAACGCAGCGGTCAGGGACAGGAGTAAAGAACATGTCGAGCTTCGGTAATTCCCAGCAAGCGAAATTCGTAGCGCGCGGCGCAATGGCGCTAGCGCTTGGTTTGTGCCTTAGCCTTGGCGCGCAAGCCCAGCAAGACCCGCAGCAACAGCAGCAACCGGATCCATCGCAGCAGCAGGGTCAGCAACAGGCCGACCAGCAACAGCAACAAGATCGGGCGCAACCACCTCAGGGCCAGCAGCCGCAGGCGGACCAAGCTCCGCCGCCACCTCCGCCGGACCAGCAGCAAGCGCCGCCACCGGATTCCACCAAGCCGAGGCCGAAGTTCGCGCCGCAGGATGCCGACAAGCCGCCGTACGCCAGCGATTATCCGGCGCCAGGCCCGGGTCGCGCTGCGCACGCGCCGTCACCCGACCAATACGATCCGGATCAGGATCTGGGGCCGGGAGAACAAAACGCTCCGGCGCCCAACGGTCCGCGATATAACGGACCGCAGAATGGCCAACCTGGCTATGGCCAGCCGCCATACGACCAGAACGGGCAGCCGCAATATGCGCCGCGTCAGCGACAGCGCCCCACCTCGCCGCCACCAGCTACGCTAACGATTCCCGCGGGCACGGTGATTTCCGTGCGCATGAATGAATATTTGTCGAGCGATCGCAACAAAGTGGGCGATCGCGTCACCGCGACTTTGACGCAACCCATCATTGCCAACGGCTGGGTGGTAGCTCGCCGCGGCCAAACGTTGACCGGCCAAGTGGAAGCCGCGCAGAAGGCCGGCCGCGTGACGGGCACGTCGCAGCTGGGCATCGAGCTGACCGACATCACTTTAGTGGACGGCCAGCAGAGGCCCATTCTTACCGAACTGTGGAAGGGCTCCGGCGGGACATCGCACGGAGCAGATGCGGCCACCATCGGCGGCAGCACAGCGCTGGGCGCTGCGATTGGCGCCGCCGCTGATTGGGGCCGAGGAGCGGCCATCGGCGCCGGAGCGGGCGCAGCCGCCGGTATCGGAGCGGTCCTGCTGACGCGCGGGCGTCCCACGGTGATCGCACCGGAAACGCCGCTGAGCTTCCGATTGGTCGATCCCGTTACGGTGGACACTACGCAAAGCGCCCAGGCGTTCTATCCCGTCGGCCAGCAAGATTATGAGAACGGCCGCGGGTACCGCGGAAACTACGCGGGCGGCTATGCGCAGCCGGGTCCTTACGCGCCTGGTCCGTACGCACCGGCGCCCTACGCTTGCGGCTATTACGATTCCTGCTACGCCTATCCGGCGTACGCTTATCCTGGCTACGCTTACTATCCGGGTTACTACTATCCGTATGTGGGCTTCGGATGGGGTTGGGGCTGGGGTGGCCGCTACTACGGCGGCTTCGGCCGCGGCTTCCGCCGCTAGGCCAGCGGGTTGACGTAACGCCTACCGCTGTTCGAGATTATCTTCGAGTTGGCGGATCAGGTAGTCCAGCAGCGTGACCGCGCTTACGCGCAGAATCTGCGCCGCCACATAGACGCACGCGATGCATAGCGGGATTTGGTAGATGGCTTTCAAGGCTGCTTGCTCCGAGGCCCGTAGAATACGAGTCGTGGGGCGTCGGATGAATGGAACGGCGGGCACAATCGCAGGTCCCGTTTCCGAGTCGGACAGATAGTACGAAAGTGGTGGGACGGCTAGACCCGGATGCACGTCCGTTGCGTCCAGGACATTGCTGTCCGACTCGCGCGATTTTACCGAGTTCAGCCGACCACTGGGCTTCGTACGCTGGCGTACTGCATCTCCCGGATTCCCCCAGACTGAACATTCCATTAGGGTTGGTGGCGTCCCAAGCCGGGCGAAGTAAAGCGCTTAAGTACAGAGTTAAATGATAAAATGAAGGCTGACGACAGATAAAGGAAGATCAGCCATGCGCCACAAGCCCAAAGTTTTGTTCTTCTCCACTGGGGATACCACACGCAGCCAGATGGCCGAAGGTTTTCTTCGCGCCTACGCCGGCGACGAGGTCGTAGCTGCGAGCACTGCGGTGAAATCGGTCGAGCCTGATCCCCTCGCCCTCGAAGTTATGCAGGAAGTCGGCGTCGACATTTCCGGGCAGCGACCGAAGGACATCGCGCACTTTTTCAAGGAGCACTTCGCCTACGTCGTGACCCTGTGTGATGCTTCGACCGAGAAATTCCCGGTTTGGCCCTTCAGCCGCAATGTGCGCAACTGGAGCCTCGCCGATCCCGAGCGGGTTAGCGGTTCAGCCGAGCAGAAGCGCGAAGCGTTTCGCCGCGTGCGCGACGAGATCCGGCTCAATGTGCGCGAGTTTCTGAACCAAAGCTTCCCGCAGCTGCAGGCGACCGAGGGCCGTGCCTTCGCCGCTGGCAGCGGCCGAAACTAAGATCCGACCCTAATACGTACGTTAGTTCGAGCGGTCTGTCGCACGGACTCCCGTCAAGTAACTACCTCGTATGCGTGGGGCGTGACGATCGGTTGCGCCGCGGCATCCAAGCAGCCGACTGTCCCGTGTCCGGACAGCTTTAAAAATCACACCGAGGTGAACGATGACTTCTTACGGCGGAAAAGAGCTCGCGCACGGTTTTCGCACGGTTCGCAAGAACACCATTCAAGTTGCCGAAGACATCCCGGAATCGCAGTACGATCATGTGCCGGCGCCGGACTGTCGCAGCGTTGGCCGAATGTTGACGCACGTCGCGATCTCCACTCGAGTCTGGGACGAGATTCACCGGAAACAGCGCTTGACCACTCTTGTTGGGGTCAACTTCCTGGGCATGCTGGAGCAGTTCACCGCGGAGGAGGCCAAGCCACGATCGAAAGCCGAAATCATCGAGTTGCTGAGCGCTGAGGGCGAGCAGTTTGCTGCATGGCTTGAGACCCTGACGTCGGAATTCCTCGCGGAGATGGTAACCGAGGGTGACGGCAAAACGAACAAGAGCCGCCTGGACCGGCTGCTCAGCGCCAAAGAACACGAGATGCACCACCGCGGTCAATTAATGCTGATCGAGCGGCAACTCGGCATCGTTCCGCACCTGACGCGCCAGTTTCAGGAACGTGTTGCGCAAATGCGAGCTGCGAAAGCCTGATTGATTGCCGCCGGAGTTGTTGAGCTTAACGAATTCGCTTGATGCCCCACGCGCTGAGGTTGCGTGTGGGGTGTTTTATTCTTTGGCCTTCCACATCATCCCGATCGCACTCACGGTTGCATGAGCGGAACCGGCCGCTACCGGACGATGGCCAGGTACGCCCAACGAATTATGGTGCCTACGACCAGCGCGATCAGTGCCAAAACCGCTAAATCCAGAATCCAGTCGCCTATGCCGGTGTCGAAGATGGATGGAGACTCGGATTGCTTGGAGTTTCTTTTCAGGCCTTGAAAGAAGTCTTTTGCTGCGTGGGTCATTCGCATGACAACCTCCCTCTGCGTGACCTCAGCGATAGAGTGGGGACGTTCGGGAGAATGTACTCGCTTGTTTGGGTTGGTGTCTATATCAAGTTTTGCCAGGAGAAATCTTGTGACCGACTTGGCCGCTGAAAGTCTGTTCGCGTGTTCGGAGCATCAAAACGGCAGACATCCTAGAAGTCACGCTGTTGAAACGAGATGTTTGCTCGCGCGGGCCGCCGCGCTGCAATGTGAGTCGTTGCTGAAGGAGGTAACGGTTGTCCCGCTGGATCAAAATTGGAATCGGACTGTTGGTGGTAGCGATGGCGGTCTCCGCCGTGGTGATCGCCACGCATTGGCCCTTCACCCGCGGCAAAGTTATCCAGTCACTGGAGCAGAGTTTCGCCAGCACTGTGGAGTTCCAGAGCTTTCGTGTGACGTATTTCCGGCCGGGCTTTGTGGCCGAGGGAGTGACCTTTCGCCGCAACGCGGATGTCAACACTCCGCCAATCGCGACGGTCGCAAAGCTCGTCGTTCAAGGAAGCTATTCCGGTTTTTTCATGTTTCCCAAACGCATTCCGCGGGTGAAAGTCGAAGGCCTGCACGTTTTCGTGTCGCCGCAGAGCGAACGCTCGGAAGGGCAGCCCACCAACAGTGCGGAGGAGAGCAAGGTGAACGTGGCGGAGATCGACGCCGACCACGCGGTATTGGAGTTTTCTTCCGGCGACCAACCGCTTAGATTCGAGATTTCTAAATTGACGCTGAACGCGGTTGGCGAGGATCACCCGATGGCGTTCCACGTGACGCTGAAGAATCCGGAACCTCCCGGAGAGATCCGTGCCGACGGCCAATTCGGTCCTTTGAGGCACGATGACACCGGGCAAACCGCCGCGTCCGGGTCATATGTCTTTGACCGGGCCGACCTTAGCGTATTCCCAGGCATCGCGGGGAGACTGTCGTCCACCGGGAGATTCGGCGGCGTGCTGGAACAGCTTGAGGTTGCTGGGGAAACTGAGGTGCCGGACTTCGAGGTGACCAGCGCGGGTCACGCCGTGCACTTGAAGGCGCAGTTCCAGGCGATCGTGAACGGTATGAACGGAGACGTGGCGCTGAAATCGGTGAGCGTCCAGTTCGGGAAGACCTCGGTGGTGGCCCAAGGCGAGGTGTCGAGCAAAGCGGCCGCGGACGGCAAGACCGTTTCGTTGGTGGGAGCGCAACAACAGGGAACGATTCAGGATTGGTTGCAACTGCTGTCCAAGGGTCATCATCCCGCTATGAACGGAGCGATGGCGTTCCGAGCGAAGGTGCAGGTGCCGCCCGGAAAGCAGAGCTTCCTGAAGCGCTTGAACTTGCAGGGAGACTTTACGATCGGCTCGGCGGATTTCGTCAAACCGGCGACGCAGCAGGCGGTCAACAACCTGAGTCAGGTGGCGCTGGGCCAGAAACAGAATGATAATCCGGCGAGTGTCGACGAGAGTATGAAGGGGCACGTCGTCATGACCAAAGCCATGGCGACGCTCACGGATTTGTACTTCGGCGTGCCGGGTGCGCTGGCGCACATGCACGGCACCTACGAAGTGCTGACGGGGAAGATCGACCTGCACGGAAATTTGCGCGTGGATAACAAGCTCTCTAAAGGAGAGACCGGGATGAAGTCCGCGCTGCTTAAAGTCGCGGAGCCCTTCCTGAAGAAAAAGAAACAAGGGGAAATTGTACCCATCAAGATCGACGGAACCTTCAGCCATCCGTCGTATGGACTCGATATCATTAAGTGAGTGGTGGAAACCGGACTTGCAGAACGCGCAGCATGATGTAGAGTCGCAGGCCTATGAAGACTTTCTATAACGTGACGCTGTTCTTTTTTGCTTTGGGGATCGTGATTTTGTGTTTTTATGCGCCGTGGACTCCGACCCCTGCAGGGAGCCCGTACACGCACGTGGCTTTGGGATACGCGCCGGTGTGGTCGGCAAAGTTTGTGGGGGTGCCGGGGGCGCGTGTGGATTGGGGTGGATTCACGCTGATTGCTGGGGTAGTGGGATTTTTTTCGATCGTGATTGGAGCGGCGGCATACTTCTTTCGGGCCAAGCGCGGTCCGGAGAAAGATTTGGATGATGATTAGCCCTGGAAATTTGTGTCAGGGTTCCTGAGCATCTAGGGTCGCCAAAGCTCTCCGCAGATGCTGTCATCCTGAGCGCATCCGACGAGGAAGCGCAAGGGATCTCAACCCACAAGCCGGCGGTTGAGTTCTGTCGAGGCCTTCTTAGGGACGCGCCTGCCTCACGCGGACACGCCGAAGTCCGCTCCTGCATCTCCTGAAAAACCTAGTTACAGCAGGGCGCTGGGCCGCGGTTGCCAGTGCTTGGATTTTTCTTTGGCGGTCGAGGCCACATCCTTCATGTAGGCGCCGGATTGGGTTAAGACGTGGTGGAGATCGTTGCCCAAACTGATGAAGGTGAAACCTTTATCGAGGAATTCACCTACGCGGGAAGTGCCGAAGAGGAAAAGGCCTAAGATCACTTTGTTTTTCCGGGCTTCAGCGACCAGCTTGTCGGTGGCGGCGCCCAATTCGGGCGATGTGTACATATCGGGGAATTTATATTTTTCGTAGAGGCCCATGGACATGCAGAGATCGTTCTGACCGAGGAAGAGAATATCCACTCCGGGAACTGCGGCGATTTCGGCCATGTTCTTGATGCAGTCGGCGGTTTCGACCTGCAACGCGACGATCAGGTTGTCGTTGGCCGCGCCTGCGTAGCCGAGCAGGCCGGCTTTGTTCATGCTGCGCTGGGGAAAATAGACAGAGCGCGTGCCTGCGGTGGGATATTTGGTACAGCTGACAGCTTGGCGGGCTTCTTCGGCGGTGTTGATGTATGGAATCAGGACGCCGTCCGCGCCCATGTCGAGGGCTTGCTGGATGCCCGGGCGATCGCTGTAGCCGCCTACGCGGACCATGGATTTTGCGCCGCCGTTGGAGATACCGGAGAGCATGGCGGAGAGTCTTTCGTAGCCCATGGGGCCGTGCTGGGTGTCCACGAGGAGCCAGTCATAACCGGAGTGGGCCAGCTGTTCGGCGATGGTGGGGCTGTGGGAATTGAGGAACAGGCCAATTTTGGGTTGACCATCGCGCAGTTGCTTTTTGAATTCGGCGCCAGTGGTGGCGGCTTCGGACATGGAAGGCTCCTTGAAGAGAATAGAGTTCTAAATGGCAGGCAAGAGTGTACAGGAACGGAGACGAAAATTTGAGGGTGCTGAATTTGTCACGACAGGGACAATCAGCATTCGGGATCGCCACGGAAGCACAGAGAGAAAGCGGAAGAGCGCTCAAAAGAAACCGGCCTGGCTGCGGAGCTCGCAATCAGGCCGGTCGAATTAAATGGCGGTTACAGAACCTGAATCATGGGTACGGCAGGTACCGCCACATGTCGTTGAGGTAGCCGTCGCCCGTCGTGCTGGTGGAGTCATAGCCCTCGCCACCGAAGAGCCAGAACTGTTGGTTGTGGTCAACCCAGTGGGTCGCGCTGCTGCGACCTCCGGGACTCCAGAGATAATATGTCAAGTAGGGAATAGTCTCGGGGCCGTAGTTGCCGTTCTGGCTACCCGTGTTCGACCCTTTGACCCAAGCCCAGGTGCCTAGCTGGCCCGCGGTGGAGTTCGGAGTATAGACCCACAGGTCGTTCAAGGCGCCATTACCATTCGTTCCCGTCGAGTCCAGGCCCCAGCCGCCAAATAGCCAGAGATTTCCGCTGGCGTCGATCCAGCCGCTTGCGCCCCAACGCGATCCGGGGAAAGAGCCGGTCAGAGAAATGGGCGAACAGGTAAGCGCGGAATCGCCGACAGCGAGCCCGCAGGTCCCAGCTGCACCCGTCGTATTTGCAGCACCTACGACCGGTTCAGCCGGATAGGCGCCCGTCTGGTTGGCTGCCGTTGAACCAGCCACAAAGGTCCATTGAGTGCTGGCGATATTGTACATCCACAGATCGTTGAGAATACCGTTAGCGGTGCCGGTGGCGTCTTCGCCTTCGCCGCCGAAGAGCCAGAGATTCCCGCTAGCGTCGGCCCAGCCAACAGCTTCCTGTCGTCCGCCGGGTATATTAGTCGATGCCGCGGTTCCCTGAGCGCCGTAGTTCCCGTTCTGGTTGGCCTTGAACGTATTGCCGCCCGAGACGAAGACCCAGTTGCCGCCGGTGTACTCCCAGAGATCGTTCAGGAATCCAAGCACCGCCGGACTCTGGCCGTCGTACCCATAACCACCGAAGAGCCAGAAATTCCCGGACGCGTCGGTCCAGGTGACGGCGTTCGTGCGGGCACCCGGAACCAAGGTACCTGACGTGTAATTTCCGGGTTGGTCGACAGCACCGCTGCCGCTAACCACCGACCATGTCCCTTCGGTAACGGTGTAATTGGTGCCGGTGAACGCGCCGGTGTTGTACTCCCACAGATCATTCAAGAAGTGGCCGCCATCGGAGCCGCCAAAGAGCCAGAAGTTTCCAGCATTGTCGGTCCAGGTAGCGGATCCCAACCGCCCTCCGGGGACCTCATTGGGGCCGGTGTATACCCCTCCCTGACCTTCATGTTGAGCGTTGGCAATGATGAGCGCACCGACTGTGGTACTACCCACTGCGGTTGGATCATAGCCTCCGATAATTTGCCATTCGCAATAGTCAAAGGTCCTCACGCAGACCCACATGTCATTCATGGGAGCATTCAGCGTGTCGGGCGAGGTACCGCCGCTGGTTTCCCAGCCGTCGCCGCCGAACAGAAATAGATTTCCGAAACTGTCCGTCCAACCGGCGCCACCGTAGCGCGCTCCGGGTGTATTGGTGAGAGGATTCGGAATAACCGTAGGTGCGCTTGTGGGAAACGAACCGTATTGAGGCGCCGATATAAGACCGGCCGTTTTCGTGCCGTCAATGAAGGTCCAGTCGTTATGGGCGCAATCGACCACGATGCCCGTGATGTTCGCAGTTACCACGCCTTTGTAATCCCACAAGGTGCAGCCTTGGTTCTGACTGCTGGGCGCGTGGAAAACGGAGACCTCGTATTGATCATTCAGGGCTTCCGGAGTGGCGAACTGGAACGGTCCGTTTTGTGAAACGATCAGCGTGTTGCCCAGGTTGTTTTGCAACTCGAAGCTGTTGTCGGTCAACGGGAGATTGATGGAGTTCGGTGGAGTCGCGGGCGCGCCGGCAAGGCCGACGACTGTGCCGCCGACGCTGAAGGTAACCGCTTTGCAGTTGATGACCACGCTGGTGACGTTGGCGGTGGCGGAGCCGCTGCCGGTGCCCGTAGCCACGACGCAAGTTTGTGGCGGCGTAGTGGGTTGGGCGAACACAGTGACGGCGTAGGCGGTGCCCGTTGGAAGTTGGGTCTTGAAAGTGAAGGCGCCGTTTTGGGTGATGGCGAGATTATCGCCGCCGTTGTCCTGGAGAATGAGGCCGGTGCCGACCACGCCATTTACGTTGCCGCCGATGGTATAGCTGTTGACGCAGGCGACCGTAGCCGTAACCGTGCTTGTAGTAGCCGTCCCCGAGCCGCCGGTGACGGTGCAGAGTTGTGTTGGGGCGGTGGGTTCGGTCAGGATAGTGACGTTGTAGGCGCCGGTGATGGGCGTCTTGAAAGTGTAAGAGCCGTTCGACGGAATGGTGAGGCTATCGCCGCCATTGTCTTGGAGAACCAGGCCCGAGCCTGACAGGCCGGAAACGGTGACGCCCACGCTGGCATTGACTGCGGCGTTGGTGCAGGCCACGGCGACGGTGGTAACGTTCGCGGTAGCCGTGCCGCTGCCGCCGGTTACTGCGCAACTCTGCGGGGGATTCGTGGGTTGCGTCGCCACCGTGACAGTGTAGGCGCCGCCGGTAGCGATGGAGGTCGCGAAAGTGAAGCTCCCGCTCGCCTTCACGGGGAGATTGTCGCCGCCGTTGTCCTGGAGGACCAGGCCGGAGCCGGTCAAACCCGTAACCGTGCCTCCGATCGTGAAGGGCCCAGTGGCTGTGCCGGTGCCGCTCGAGGTAGAACTCGCAGGCAGGCCGCTGCATGCCGCCAAGAAAACAGAAGCCAAGAGTAGCTGGGCACTTACGATTGACTTAGTGAACTTCATGGCGATATTTGCTCCTTAAAGCTGCGCAGCAACTCGGCTGCCTCGGATTTCACGAGTGGCGCTCTACCCGGCTACGGAACGCAAGTTGGACACACGGGGCAAGCATTTGCCTGTAGCGTCGATCGGAGAGCGGAACTCCTCACAATTCCGCAGAAGTCTCTGGAAACTACAGGACCACCCACAAGGCGAAGGTACTAGTAGTTTTAAGCCCAGGCAATTACTTCTAACGCAGGTCGTGCCCTGCTAACTAATATCCCTCCCGGACAGCCGACGCTGACAGCGGAGGACCAAGCACGGTTTCTCCGGTGCTGGTCGTGTGGAGGGTAAGGCTAGAAAACTACTGATAATGAAAGGGTTGAATGCTAAGTGCCTAGGAGGGACGGCAGTCGATCAGCGCCGGAGATCCGAGCCGGCGGCCGCGGGAGCCGGAGCGGGACCAGTGTAATAGCCTTGACGGGTTTTTACGGTGACAGCAGGCCGCGTGATGCGGACCTCAACTTTGTGATACGCAGCTTCGGTCCTGATACCTCGAGGGACATAAGCCAGCGTGTATTCGTGGCGGGCTTCTTCGGTGATCTGAGAATAGAGCTTTTCGATGTTGGCGCTAGTGGACGCGTAATAAATGTCGCCCCCGGAATCGTTGGAATAGTCGATCAGGCGCGAGAATTTGTGTTTGGTGAGGCTGCTTCCGACCGCCAGGCTGTAGACCGAAATGTTGTCGTGAAGAAGGGCTCCCAGAGAGTCCTGGTAGGTGACGTGGTTGAACTGTGGTCCGTTTACGCCATCGGAAACGACGAGGATCATTTTGCGGCGGCTGAGGCCGCGGTCGTGAAGAAGGACGGCGGCGGAGTGGATGGCGTCGTCAAGGGCTTTGGTGGGTCGTGAGCCGTCGAGGATCGGGACCTTGAGAGGTGCCTCGCCGACACCCAAAGTGTGGCTCGAGGGGGGAGTGACGAAGGGAACCGGCCCGGCGGTGGAAGGCTCGCTGTGATCTTGAACAATCTTGAGCTCGGCCCATAGTTTGTCGAGATCGCTGGTGAACGATTCGCTCGGATAAAAGTCGAGGTCAAAGCGAGCGACCAGGGCTTCATCGTTGGCGCTGATTCCAGCAGTGATGGCGCGAAGCGTGGGGGCCATCTGGGCGGCATCCTTGGACTTGAGATCGTCGTCGATGAGGATGACCAGAGAAAGCGGGAAAGCTTCGGCGGTGAAGACATCGATGGATTGCTCGACGTTCTCGTCGAAGACGCGAAAGTCGGATTCTTCGAGGTCGGGGACGAGGTCGCCGAATTGATTTTTCACGGTGACCGGGAGGATGACCAGGTCGGAATTGACTTTGATTTTATCTTGAGCGTCGCTCGGGCTAGGTTCCTGCAGTACGGGCTTATCAGGAGAGGGGCTCTGCGCCCGCAGGTTGACCGTTATAAGCGATAGGGCGGCGGTCAGCAGAAGCGAGAGGAGCCTTCGCGGCATGGAATGATCCCCAGGAAGATAGAGTCTACTGCAAAGTTGGACGCGCGGCGGAGGGGAAAAGTAGCCTCCCTCGCGCGGCCGACCAGATCACTTTTTGAGGCAGGCGGTCAGACCGCGGGCGCATTGATCGATAGTGGTGCAGCGGCACTTCATGATCTTGCGAAGCATTTGCTCCATGACGCGAGCTTTGGCGATGTTGGCTTCGAGTTGCTGGATCTTGGAGGTGGCCAGCTCGCGCCAGCGATCGCCGGCCGTGGTCGAGGATGGGAAGCCGTGGAGGAGCAACTTGATTTCAGGAAGCGAGAAGCCGGTTTCCTTGGCGAATCCGATCAGGGTCAGACGATCGGCGGCTTCGGGCGAATACACGCGGCGGCCGTTCTTGCGGGTCGGGGCAGAAAGCAGGCCGGTCTTTTCGTAAAAGCGGATCGCGGAAGGTTTTAGATTGCTTAAGATTGCGAGTTCGCCGATGGTCATTGGAATACTCGATCGTTCGAAAGGAGCGCGTTCATTCTAGGCGTGACGGAATGCCTTCTGGCGCCGTTACAAAAGAAAGACAACAACACTCCTTGACTTAAAGTCAACTTCAACTTCTAGCATGAAGTTGGCAGGCTGCACAAGCGGCCGTCAAGGAGGCAACGATGATTCATCTGAGTCAAACAGGGGTGGGGTTACGGCGAGTGGTGGGGGCAGGTATATGTTTGGGCTTGTGGCTGGGCGCTCCAGAAAATTTTGCGCGCGCGGGACAAGATAGTGGAGCGATCACGGTGACTGGACACGACATGGCGAAACACGAGACACCGTTTGCTTGCAGTCTGGAGAAATCGCTGACCAAGGAGCAGCGGGAACACAAAAAGGAGATTGCGCTGAAGATGGAGAGCGCGCGGATCGAGACGAAGGAATTGGCGGACGGATATGTCTTCCGGTTCCGGCCGGATGGGATCTCGTTCGCGGAGATTGCGGATTGGGTGGCAACCGAGCGGGTGTGCTGTCCGTTTTTCGATTTGGCGGTCGAGGCCGATCGCGAAAATGGACCGTTGTCGTTGCGCATTACGGGTCGCGAAGGCGTGAAGCAATTTATTCGCGGCGAGTTCAAGGTTTTGAAGGTGGGTTGACGGCGAAGGTTGGAAGTTGGTTGAGCCACTCATCAGGCGCGATCGTGGCTGCGCGGCTTAAGACACGTGGTTGACGCTCAAATTCGGGCGGGGTTGCGTCTAAACGCCGCCCGCTGAAAAGAGCGGTTATAGGCGCTCCGCTAGTAGCGCCAGGAGGTTAGGTCTGCGCCGGGGGGCGCGGTTTTTTTGAGACGGTCGAGGATAACGGGCAGATACATGGTGTTGTAGTGCAGGCGGGAGAGGTAGTTGGGTTGATTAGGGTCGCCGTTCCAGCAGTGTTCGGCGCGTTCCCCGTATTTTACTTCGCCTTCATACGGAGGATTAGCGGTGGTCTTCAGGAAATCCTCGATCAGGTAAACGGCGTCGTTGAGCATGTAGTTGTCGGCGCTGCCCACGTAGATGCGGAGTTTGCCACGGAGTTTTGGGCCGAGCGTAGGCCAGTCGCGTTGCAAGATGGCGCTTAGGTCGTAGTGCTCCTTCCAATAGGCGGCGATCGCGGGATCGATCTCGCCGGTTTCCTTATTAAAAATGGGCACCGGGTAACCATCTGCGCCTACGGGACCATACACGGCCTGCCAGATGTCGTATTGTTCGCCGGACCGGCTGTGCGAGCCCAGAGCCAGTTCGTATTGATTCACGCTCTTCGTTGTGGCGATGGTGTGGCCTAGATAATCGCGGAAGCCCGGTTGAAGAACCTGCGTATGCGGGCCTTGAATGTAAAACGCGCTCTTGTCCTCGTAAAGATTGATGTTGGTGTACGCGCGGAAATCGACGGGATCGGGGCAGGCGACGAATGCGCCGTTGTAATGATCGGGGTAAAACATTTGCACCGCGATCGATTCCCATCCGCCGGTGGACCCGCCGTAGACGAAGCGAGCCCAGCCTTGGCCGATGGCGCGAAATTGTTTTTCCAGCGCAGGGATCAGTTCGGTTTCAATGGCGTCGCCGTACGGGCCTAGATTCGCCGAATTCACCGCATACGAATCATCATAATAAGGATTGGCGTGATTGATCTCTGCGACCAGGATGCGCGGGAAGTTCGGCGCGATCCACTGCTGGTACAACTTGTACTCTTCCTGCTGCTGGATGCGGTTGTAGCCGGAAATGTGGAAACGATCGCTGAAGTCGGGCTTGAGATCGGGATCAGGCGGCTCGGTGCGAAAGCCTTCGAAGTCGTGATTGAAGTGATCTTCCGAAATGGCCAATGGAAAATGTGCGTTCGGATGGGTGTCGAAACCTTCGGGGACCAGAATGTTGGCGCTGAGATACATCGGGCGTCCCCAGAATTTGGTCAGCAACTGGCTCTGGATGCGCAAGTGGCGGATGTACTTGGTGTCTTTAGGCGGATCGATCGGCGGAATTTCCTGATCGAGCGTGATAGAGATCGTTTGTGCGTTCGCAGCCAGCGTGATTTTTTGCGGCTCGCTGTAGAGATTGCCGGGAGAAAGATTCCAGTGCTGACCCTCGCCCTGGTCCATGTGGAGCTTGACGGTATGGCCATCGGCGCGGTGAAAGGTTTCGTAACGATTGAGGACCACCTGCACGTAGTACTCGCCGGACGGAACGGCATGGAGGTATCGGATCGGATAGCCAAAGGCGGCATCGTCGATCGTGACGCCTTGGCCCGGCTGGAGTTGATCGACGTCGATGCCGAAGACCATTTGCGTTTTTGGCGAGAGGCCGATTTGCATGCGCGGCTCGGCGCTCGAATCGTCCGAAAGCACTAGCAGAAGGCGCCCATCGAGTGGCTGCGCGCTGCGTTCCTTGGGAAAGGAAACAGAGAATTGCGGCGATGTCGCGGGTCCCGGTTCTGCGAATAGCAGGGGTGCGGCGATAGCGGTCGTCAAAAGAAAAGTGAGTGCTGGCAGGAATCCTCGCGGGCAAAAGTTCATCTTCGATTTCTCTCCGTGGTGGCCAGGCGCGAAGTGCTTGTCGATCGCGCAGCGCGCGACAGAGTATATTGCGGTTTTGCTCGAATCGTTTCTGGAAAATTGCGCGAAGAGTGCGCTTGATGGATGATGGTGGCTCCGGGAGGACAAATGGCGAAGCTGGGAAAGGTGAAATGGGGCGTGCTGGGTGTAGCGTCGATCGCGGTGCGCAAGGTGATACCGGGAATGCAGGCCGGGGAATGGAGTGAAATCGCCGCGATCGCTTCACGCGATCTGGCGAAAGGGCAGACCGCTGCGCAGAAGTTGGGAATTGCGAAGGTGTACGGATCGTACGAGGAGCTTTTGGCGGACACCGATATCGAGGCGGTGTACATCCCGCTGCCGAACCATTTGCACGTGCCGTGGTCGATCAAGGCGGCGGAGGCGGGGAAGCACGTTCTGTGCGAGAAACCGCTGAGTTTGTCGGTGGCGGAAGCGAAGACGCTGCTGCCGGTGCGCGAT
>JBEKWY010000025.1:0-45599 GCA_049512575.1 Candidatus Acidiferrum sp. | reverse complement strand
CACTACGCTGTTTTTCATGTGGGGATTTCTCCAGCCTCAACGACATTCTTACCCCCCACCTTAAATCGGTCTTCGATCTCAACTACGCGAAGGCCATGCTGATCCAGTTCGCGTTCTTCACCTCGTACTTTGTCTTTTCGCTGCCTTCGGGGAAATTGATCGACGCCGTTGGCTACAAGAAGGCCATGGTCGCGGGTTTATTCACCATGGGATTCGGCGCCCTCTTGTTCATTCCCGCGGCCAGCGTCCCGTCGTTCCCGTTTTTCCTCACCGCTTTGATCGTTCTTGCCGCAGGCATGACCATCTTGCAGGTATCCGCCAATCCTTATGTTGCGATTCTTGGCCCGGAGAAAACTGCGGCCAGCCGCCTTAATCTCGCGCAGGCGTTCAATTCGCTGGGGACCACTATCGGCCCAAAACTCGGTGGTCTGTTGATTCTCAGCAGCGCGCCTCTCGCAGTCGAGGTCATGCGGCAGATGTCCGCGCCGGACTTGCAAGCGTATCGAATCCAGCAAGCATCCTCGGTCAAGGTGCCGTATCTAGTCTTTGCGCTCGCATTGATGGCATTAGCCGTCGCCATTGCCCTCTTCAAGCTTCCGCGCATCGCTTCCGTCGAACAACGTGACGGCGCCGTGCACGATTCCATCTGGCGCCACAGCCATCTTGTTCTCGGAGCCGTAGGAATTTTCGTTTATGTGGGCGCGGAAGTTTCCATCGGCAGCTTCCTGGTGAACTACTTTAGCCAGCCGGACATCGGCAACATTTCAGAGAAGGTAGCTGCGGGTTTGGTTTCGTTCTACTGGGGCGGCGCGATGGTGGGTCGCTTCATCGGGTCAGCGCTGCAGCAAAAAATCTCGCCAAACAAAATTCTCGGCGTGGCTGCCCTGATGTCCGCTCTTCTTGTCGCCGCATCGATGCTCACGTTGGGCCACGTCGCCATGTGGACCATCATCGCCGTCGGCTTGTTCAATTCCGTGATGTTCCCGACGATCTTCACTCTCGCTATCGAAGGTCTCGGACCACTGACCGGCGACGGTTCCGGCCTGCTGGTTGCCGCTATCGTAGGCGGCGCGATCATCCCCGAACTCCAGGGCCTGATCGCCGACCGCATCGGCATCCACCACGCTTTCTTCCTACCCATCCTTTGCTACTTCTACATCGCCTTCTACGCCTTCGTAGGCTCAAAACGCAAGACTGCCGTCGTTGCAAGGCCTTGAGTCCATATCTATGCGAAGATGAACTTAGCCAAACAGATCGAAGGGGCGATCATAGCGGGCTCCGAAGACTTCTTCGACCGGCCTAGCGATCGAGAAAACTTACGCGTCACAGTGCGCGTCGCGCAGGACTTCTACAATTTTCTAGTTGAACGCGGAGAGAATCCGTCAGCTTCCGAAGTGACCTATGCAATGGAAACAATCTGGTCTGGCATGGATTGGTTTTTTCCGCTTGCACACGCCTGCACGGCGATTAATACGCCCCGTGCGACTTGGGACTTTGACGCCCGCCGAAATTGGGACTTTCCCTCTCTACGACAAGAATTTCTGCGTAGGTTCGAGAATCTCGCAAATGGGGCCGAGACTGGGGCGCCGGCAAAGTTGGCGGAGCTTCTAGCCTTGACACACCTACAGCTCGTGTTTTTGGCTCAACATTTCCCTTCCACATTGTTTAAGGAAATTCACGAGGCGGTCGACCGTCGAAAGATGTGAAATCCAAGCGTTCCTCTATATCTGATCGGCGCTACTGCTTCGCCACTTTTCCGTCCGCCACCAGCCGGTCCAGCCACCGTCGCGCCTTCGCCGCTTCCGGCCGGTCCCCGTGCTGCCTCAAAAAATCCCGCAGCGCCTGGGCCGCCTGGTCATACTGCCCCGTTGCTGTAAGCGATTGCGCCACCAGCAACTCGATCTCCGGCATTTTGCCATTCGCTCTGGCCAACGCTTGCTGAGACGCTTTTAGCGCCTCCGGATATTTTCCGCGCTGGTAATACGCCTGGGCCAGCAACCAATTCGTGTCCCACGCCGCATTCCCCGAATCCAGTTCCACGGATTTTTCGAGCGGCGGAATCGCTTCTTCATATTTCCCCTGATCCGAAAATGCCATTCCCAGTGCCGCGAACGCCCGGGCGTTTGCGGGATCGATCTGCGTCGCCTTCTCCAGCACGACTTGCGCATCCGGAAAATTGTGTTTCTTCAGATCCAGAACTCCCTGCAAATAGAGCACGTCCGGATGTCCCGGAGCGAGCCTCATGGCCTCATTCACATACTTTTCGGCCTCCTTTAGATTGTCGGCGCTGAGTGCCTGGAGTCCTTTGTCGAATGCTTCCTTCGCCTTGGGCGCCAGCACCGGCCTGCCCGGCACACCAACGGTTTCCCCTGCGGACGCCACCGGCCTCATGTTGATGTCCACTTCCATGCGGATGGCCACTGAGACGCTAACGTCCTTTTGCGTCGCCTGGTATCCGGGCGCATCTACGGCGACTGTATATTCGCCAAGCGAGCTCAAAATAAAGAACGCTCGGCCCTTGCGCACCGCTCCTTGATCGACGGGGGTTCCGGACTTGTAGATTTTGACCATCCCCGGGCCCGACATCGGCTCGCCCGAGGGGTCCCGCACGGTGATCGCAAGTTCCGGACGGTCGCCGCGATTCAGATTGGATTCTTCGGAGCTGTCTTGTCCGCGCGCTGCGAGCGCTCCACCCAATAGCGACCAATACAAAAGGGGCAGAAGCAATCCCAACGTCGATAGGCGCATGGGTTGGCTCGCGGGAAACATGAGGTCTGCCACGGACTTCTCGAAGCGTAGTCCCTCGTGGCGAAGCGCGTCAACAACAACATTCTCCTCGCGCAGGCCGGCAGAGTCTCTGCGTTACTCTTGTGGGTGGTCCTCGAGTTTGAGCAAAGAATTCTTTGCCACAGCGACGTCGCCAGGTTCCTTTGCATATTTCAGGTACTCGTGCAGTTGTGCGATCGTGCGGGTGCGATCACCTTCGGCGGCATAGATTTGCGCGAGCAGATAGTGCACGCGGGGTTCACTGTTCTTCACATCCATCTTCGAAGCCTTCAGCGCACTTTCCTCCGCTTCCACCAAGTGATGCAGATTTAGGTTGGCAGTGGCGTTGAGGACATAGCCGGCAGGATTGCCCGTGGAATCGATCTCCAGCACCCGGGCACTGAACGTACGCGCATCAAGCCAGCGTTGCTGGCGGGTCGAAATGTCAGCCAGGCAGAGGAAACCAGGCAAATAAGAGGAACTTGCCTCCACAGACTTGGAACAGGCGCTGCCTGCTTCGTCCAGTTTCTGACGAGTTTCAAGCAACTGACCGAGGAGGACCCAGGCGGCAGCGTACCTTTCGTAACCAGCGATCGCCTTACGCAGATGTTTTTCAGCGTTCGCAATCTCGTTCTTCTGGAAAGATTGGCATGCGCTTGAATATTCGTTCTGAGACTTCAACGGAGCCTGCAAATCCACGACCCCGACAGTGGCGGGCGATACGGAATTCAAGGGGGGAAGAAAGCATTTGTATTCGCTGGTCGCAATCGGTTTGTTGTCAACGCCATAGACAACTTGGACTGGACCGAGAGCAAACGGATCAATAGCCGGAGGAGCGGGAGTGGGCGGCGTGAGATTCGGCGAGGGAGGCTGAGCGGGCCGCGATCCATGTCCTTGTCCATACAAGAGAGGTGAGATTAACAGGAACGCAAGTACGATGAAGAAATGCGCAGCTAGGAACGTAAGGCGGAGGGAACATACTCGCTTGAAATTCATACTTCACCCTCAAGCTCTGAATGCAGGTATCCCGGCTCTGCTCCTTAACTTCATAAACAGTACTACAGCCTATGACGATTGTCTAAGTCCCGACTAACGCGCAAATCGGACAAGTGGAATCCTGGTAGGGCGCTTGTCCGGTAACGCGACGAACCGTCCAAGTGACTCGTGCCGGGTTTCCAAGGCCGGGCTGCCTCGGGTCAAATCTCGCAACTCAGTCTTTTTGTGCGCACACATAGCGAACCAAGCTACGGAGCAATTATTCGTGACGCAGCGCATCCAGTGGAGACACGCGAGTGGCACGTAGCGCGGGAATGAACATGGCCACTAGCGAAACGGCGACCAGCCCGATCGAAACCGCGCCGAAGATCAGGGGGTCCGTTGCGCTGACTTCATACAGCAGGCTTTTCAGCAGGCGCGTCAATCCCAGTGCGCCCGCAATCCCTGCGATCAGCCCAGTGGCCACGGGGAGCAATCCCTGCCGCAAGACCAATGCGAGCACGTCAGCGGAACGGGCGCCGAGAGCGATACGAACTCCAAATTCGCGCCGCCGCTGATCGACCAAATACGCCAGCACGCCGTAGATGCCGATGGCCGCGAGGAGTCCGGCGAGCGCGGCGAATACAGTCATCAACTGAATCGACAATCGTTGCCGGGCGAGCGAATCAGCAAGGATCTGATCCATGGTAAGCAGGTCCACCGGCAGAGTGGAATCGAGTGCCGCGACTTCGTGACGGACCGCGGAGACGAGCGCGAGCGGATCACGCGCGGTCTTCGTCACGATCGCCAACGATCCGAATGGGACCTGCGGGCCGAAATAGTAGATGCGCGGCTCGGGGGGAGCAGACAAGCTCCGAGATTTCGTGGCGGCAACTACGCCGACGACAGTGAATGTACTTCCGCCTAGCGGGACAAAGATTTGCCTGCCGATCGGGTCGGCGTTTGGGAACAATTTCTCCGCGGTGATCTCATCAATGACGGCAGCGCCGGGCGAGCCCTGCTCGTCGGAAGCGGCGATGTCGCGGCCGCGCAACAGCGGGATTCCGAGAGTCTCGAAGAAACCGGGAGAGGTGCGCGTTTGCCAGATGATCTGCTGCGGTTCATTTGGATTTCGCGGATGGCCTGCGATCTCGACTCCGCCGCTGCCCGGGCCGCCCTTGTAAGGAAGGAAATCAATCGTTGCAGCGGAGCGCACACCTGGAATCGCGCGTACGCGTTCGAGCACCAAGCGTGCGAAGGCGGCTCTTTGCGAGGGCTCCCGGTATTGTGCGACCGGCAAGGATACAAACGCGGTCAGCACCTTTTCGGATTGGAATCCGGGACTGGTGTGTTCCAAGCGAACGAAGCTTCTCACTAAGAGACCCGCGCCGATCAAAAGCACCAGAGAGGCGCAGACTTCGAAGGCGACCATCGACTCGCGCAACAGCCTGCGTCCTACCGTCGATCCGCGCGATCCCTCTTTGAGCGCTTCCGTAAGATCGATTCGCGAAGTTTCTAGAGCGGGCGCGATGCCGAAGAGCATGCTCGCGGCGATCGAGACGAAAAGGGAAAAGCCCATTACCCAAGCATTGATGGAAGGACGGGCTCCGTGAATCAGATCCGCTGGGCCGAACTGCGCGTAAAGACGAAGTCCGTAAAGCGCGAGCAGCGTTCCCGCACCGCCGGCGATGGAGGCAAGCAGCAGACTTTCGGTCAATAGCTGGCGGATTAGCCGGAGACGAGACGCGCCCATCGATGAGCGGATGCCGATCTCCCTGCGACGCTTCATCGCACGAGCAAGTAGAAGGTTGGAAACATTTGCGCAGGCGATCAGCATCAATGCGCCCACCGCCACGATCAGCACCAGCAACGGCGTCTTCAAATCGCCCGCCTGCTTTTTCGCGAGCGGCTCCAGGTCGAGAGAAAATCCGCGATCCATCGAAGCCTGATTGGGATACTGTTCGACAATGAAAGCCGCGATGCGGCGAAATTCATCGCGCGCTTCTTGGATACTCCCGCCGGGCTTGAGGCGCCCGATCACGTCGATATTGTGCGGACTGCGCGTGCCTGACGCAGTTTCGGAGGGAGCGAAGGCGAGCGGCATCCAAACACCGGCGGCAACGCGATAATCCAAAATCGGCCGGATTACGCCGGCCACGCGATAGCTTTCGAGATTGATTTGAATGTTCTTCCCGACAATGGATGGATCGCGGCCGAAGCGGCGCGTCCACAATCCTTCCGAGAGGATGGCGACGTGATCTCGGCCGGGCTGATCGTCGTCGGAGGTGAACAGGCCGCCGACAACCGGGACGACGCCGAGCATCGGAAACGCGCTGGCGGTGACCCGCAGCGCCGGGACGTCCTCGGGCTGCCCGTCGCCCGTCAAGGTCGCAACCGCGCTGGTTACCGCTGCGACCTGGCTGAAACAAGTGGCTTGGCGCCGGAATTCCGCGAAATCCGGGGCCGTGGGCGCAATGCCGTGCAACGCGTAGCGAGGCAGAGTCTCCTGCACGATGACGAGCCGGTCGGGATCTGGATAGGGCAGCGGATGCAACAGCACCGCGTCTATCGCAGAAAAGATGGCGGTGTTCGCACCGATCGCCAGTGCGAGCGTTAGGATCGCGACGAGGCTGAAGCCGGGGCTTTTCAGAAGCTGACGGAACGCGAACTGAAGATCATGCAACATGGTTTACCGACCTTCGCGCTTCATCGAGGACGCTCTTTATTCTAATCGAAATCTCTCTAGCGGCTGGTAAACGCGCTAACCGGAAACTGACCCGCCACCAAACCGCCGGCGGCCGTCGTTTTGTCCGGGCCGCCAATCCCCCCATTTGGCTCCGCCTGCTCCGGTCAGATTTTCATCCGTTTCCTTGCTATGGTATCGTCCCTCGGGCATTTGGGAGGGTAACTCATGGCCAAGCTGGAATCGTCGCTGGTACTTGCGGCAATGTTAGGGACCGCGTTGTTCGCAGCCGCCGTGATGCGCGCTGCCGACTCCGCTCCAAAGGTGAAAGTTGACGCCGGCAAGCTCGAAGGCAAGTCGGACGGAACCATAAACGCTTTCCTTGGTATTCCCTACGCCGCCCCACCCGTCGGCAATCTCCGCTGGAAGCCGCCCGCCCGTGCCGCCAAATGGAAAGGCGCTCGCAAAGCCACAGAATTCGGTTCACGCTGCATGCAAGGCGCCATCTACTCCGACATGATCTTCCGCGACCCGGGAATCAACGAGGATTGCCTCTATTTGAATGTTTGGGTCCCGGCCAAGAGCATGCGCAGCAAGAGCAAGCTCCCGGTCATGGTCTGGATCTACGGCGGAGGATTCGCCGCCGGCGCAACCTCCGAGCCGCGGCAGGATGGCACAAACCTCGCCAAGGAAGGCGTCGTCGTCGTTTCGATGAACTATCGCCTGGGCATTTTCGGATTTTTCGCGCACCCGGAACTGGCAAAAGAGTCCGGCCGGAATTCCGCCGGTAACTACGGCCTGCTCGATCAGGTTGCGGCCCTCGAATGGGTCAAGCGCAACATCGCCGCGTTCGGCGGCGATCCCGGCAACGTCACGATCTTTGGCGAAAGCGCAGGCTCCTTCTCGGTCAGCGACCTGATGGCCTCGCCGGTGGCGAAAGGTCTATTCCAAAAAGCCATCGGCGAAAGCGGCGGAGCGTTCGCAAGCCAGGGCTTGCCCTTCCGCACGCTGGAGCAAAGTGCGGAAACGGGCGCGAAGTTCGGCGAGGAAGTGCTTGGCGCAAAGACGCTCGCCGACCTGCGCGCCATCCCAGCGCAGAAGGTTCTCGACGCGGCCGTGAATGACAAGAACGTGCGTTTCGCCCCGAACGTTGACGGCTATTTCCTTCCGGAAGCTGTCCCAGCCATCTTCGCCGCCGGAAAGCAAAGCGACGTTCCTCTCCTTGCCGGCTGGAACAAGGATGAAGGCAGCTTCGATGCTTCCAAGGAAAATGCACAGGCCGCCCTGAAGGAAACCGCGCAAAAACAGTTCGGCGACAAAGCCGACGAATTCCTGCGCCTCTATCCTGGCGCGACCGACGAGCAGGCGGCGCGCTCGATGGCGGACTTCGCCGGTGATCGCTTCATCGCCTTCTCCACCTGGAAGTGGATGGAGTCCCAAAAGAAGACTGGCAAGTCGCCCGTCTATCGCTACCGCTTCGACATCCAGCATCCAGCCGATCCCAAGCGCCCGCCCAACGCCGGCGCCTACCATTCCGCCGAAATCGAGTTTGTATTTGGCGCGCTCGATTCCGAGACTTGGATCAGCTGGCGCCCGGAAGACCACACGCTCAGCGAACAGATGCGGAAGTATTGGTCGAATTTCGCGCGTACCGGAGATCCCAATGGTCCCGGTTTGCCGAAGTGGCCGGTCTACGATGCGGCAGACGGCTGGCAGGTGATGCACCTGGATGCCGAACTGAAGGCGGAGAACGATCGTCACCGCGATCGCTATCTATTCCTGAATTCCACCTGGGCGAAATAAACGCCGAGGCTGTCCTCGGCGGAAAATGCCCCGCGCGACAACGGCTTGTTCCCGGCGATGTAACACGCATGAGCTAGGAGTGTCATCCAAGATCATCCAGCGAGCTAACTGAGATCCTTCGCTTCGCTCAGGATGACGCGTTTTTAGTTGGTTCAAGGTTGAATGTGAAGGGTGAAGGTATGCCCGAGCGACTGCGAAATTCCCGCACGAAACGGCAGTCATCACCACAGATGGAAGATCGAATGGCCCAGTACATACCCGGCGCCGAAGACGCCGATCAACACCACGCCTGACCAGAGAATCAGCCCAAGAAAAGCCCAAGCAAGTTCTTTCTGATCGTTTACCGGCTTGGCCGGGAATACATCGGGGTTCGCGGTTTTGGAGGCTGGCCGTGTATCTTCTAGGTCCATGAAGGTGACTCTGCGGACTGGTCCAGCGGATGAATACGCTTCTGGTTCTGGACGATTTCCCAAGTTTTTTGTAACAGCTCCTCGAATTCGACGTCGGACAGCGCTCGATCGGTCGTGTGTGTGTCGCTTGCGGTTGCCATGTGAGTCCCTCCACCCGGCTCTCTGCACCTTTAGGGGGCGTTTCGGGAGCAAAGTGCCATGTCAGGCAGGAGCACGTTGGATTCCAGCTGGCGTGGATTGTGGAAAACCGCCAACCGAATGAAAATAAAGGGTGAACGGCCTCGCTGGTAACGATGGTTTGTAAAAAATGAGAAACTAGTCTCCGATCAGATACACGATTTCAGGGTGGTTTGACTCCGAAAAGTCTCAATCCGAGAAGCACTGGAAGCTACCCGGTCGGTCCGCAATGCCACAACAGCAAGTCCGGCAGCGACGGTTCCATCAGTAGCGATCCTTCCCTATCGTTGCACGGCTTTTCTCGCCAAAGGTCGCACCCGTTTTCGACCTCCCTCTTTCGCAGGAAGCTTGGATTGAGGTCCTGAGGTTACCCTCATCGGGTAGCCTCAGGATGACAATTTTGAAACATTAAGCGGCCACGTTTCGCAAATGGGCGCGCATCGCTGCAAGCCCCGCCTCCATATTGTCGCGGCCATATCCGATGCGAAAGCGATCCGTGGGCGTCGCACCCAAGTCGGACTTGAAGGCGCTGGCGGGCACCAAAAGCACGCCGCTCTCTTCCACGAGCCGGGTGGCAAAGGCCTCCACGCCATCGCGTCCCAGATACCGCGGGTAGCCAATGCAGCCGCCATCGGGCAAATACCACGCAAACAAATCCGAATGCTCGGTGAAGAACGCCTCCAGCAACGGCAAGTTCTTGGCGATCAGCGCCCGGTTCCGCGCCAAGATCCGGTCGCGCGCTTTGAGCGCAACCTGCGCCAGCAATTCGCTGGGCGCCGCTCCGCAGATCGAAGTGTAGTGCTTCATCCGTTCCATCCGCCGGAGCACACCGACATCCCGGCAAGCCGCCCAGCCTACGCGAATCCCCGGCAAACCGTAAGCCTTGGACATCACCCCCAGCGAAATCCCCAGCTCGTAAATGTCCGCTACCTGCGGCAACGTCAACTCCGGCCGCCGCTCGATCAGGCGGTGCACCTCGTCGCTGAACAGATAAATGCCCCGAGTCCGGCAAATCGAAATCAACTGGTCCAGCGTCGCGCGAGAAATCACTTTGCCGGTCGGGTTGTGCGGAAAATTAATGCAAATCACCCGCGTGTTGGGCCGAATCGCATCGCGCACCGCGCCTAAATCCAGCTCCCAGCCGCGCTCCGCATCCAGCGCAATGCCCGTTGTCTCGCAGATGCTGAGCGGCACAGACTCCACCGACTGGTAGTTCGGGATAACGGTAATGGCGTGATCCTCAGGCCCGAGAAGCGCATACATGACCGCAAAAATCCCCTCCTGCGCCCCCACAAACGTAAGAATCTCCGAAGCGGTCACATTGTCATAGGTACTCGCAATGGCGTTCCGCAAGCCAGCCGAACCCCAAGTCTCGGTATAGCCCAGGTACAGCGCGTCCCAGGCGGCCCGGTCGGACGTATCCGCCATGTCCAGCAATTCCGACAGCGTCATCGATTGCATATCCGAAGCGCAAAGAAGGTGGCGCGCGGTAAACTCCCACTTGCTGAAGAACACCTCAAGCGCAAACGGCTGCAACTCCCGCATCGTTTCTCTCCGACGATCGCTGCATCTCGAACGAAGCCGCGATTATAACGTAGCCGTGCAGCATGCGATGTCCGTCGGGAGCGTTATCGTTCGAGACGGATTTTTAGGTGCGCAGGCTAGTTAACAATTTACCCCCCTCCCCCCACCCTTTTTCGGATCTGCGGATTCTAAAGGACTTTAAGTCCTTTGTTTTTGGATCTGCGGATTCTAAAGGAGTTACGGACGAATTTCTTGGAAGTGCGGATTGTAAAGGAGTTAGCGGAAAGTGAGCAGTGAGTAGTGGGTAGTGAGTAGTGGAGGAACGGAGCGGAGTTCGCTGGTTTGAGGCGAACCTCCTGGCAGTCTCGTTGGTTGCCGAGTTGGGGCACAGCGATGCTGTGCCCCTACCAGGAAGGTTCTTCAGCGGCTGCATGGACTTACTGGCTGGTTCCGACTTCGGCGGGGATCGCCGGTTGGGCGGGACCAGAGTTAGAGAGGCGGGTGGCGTTTTCGATCATGTGGTTCCAGCTTTCGTAGGAGTACGTGAAGGAGTGTTCTTTCTTGGCCATGGGCAGCGTGTGGAGCATGATCTGGCCGAGGTAGGCCAAGGTCGCAGCGGTGCGTCGGGGGATGCGGTTTTGGGCCAGAGCAGTGAAGACTTTGCTCATGACGTGGTTGATGTCGGCGGCGGTGAGGAAATCGCCGGTGTAGGAGGTAGCGATTTGTGCGCCAAGGTTGTGGGATTCCAGGAGTTGTTGCTCATCGCGAGCATGGAAGGCGCAGAGGGTGGGGTGATTGATTTGGCGGAGCATGCGGCAGCGGCGGTTGTCGGAGAAGGTGTATTGGCAGAATTCGGGGTTATCGGAGCGCGTATCGGTCATTGCAGGTCACCTTTTTAGAGAGAGATTTTGGAGAGAAACGAGGTAATGATGTAACGAAGTAACGAGGCAAAGATAAGGAATGAAGAGCTTTGCGAGCGTGCCGGGCGGACAAGGGGATCCCTTCCTGTTTCTTCCGCCGAACTTCTTTATAGAAACAAAATCATTATACACGAAACCGGAAAGAAGTCAAGGGAATAATTTAACCTAGTAGTTATTCGAACGCTAAGGAGCGGCGATTGTCTCACGGAAGGTGCATCTGGGGCGGAGAAGTAGAAGCGTTCGAATCGGTTAGCTGACTCGCACGCTGGAAAGCCACAAGGTGCGGCGCCCGGCTGCGGGGGAGTCTAATGGGCTTGGTCTGTTGACCGCCAGCGAAGTCGTTCGAATCGTTCGATAAGCAGCCTGACAGAAGTGCGTGGTGACGCAGCCGTTACGGCGACCGGAACACCGTGATTAGAGAACCCAGACGAATCGACAGCCAGACCACGTGTGTAAGTTTGATTCACAGCAGTTATGAGCATCACAGCACCCCCCTGTCGGAATCGGGCCAGATACGACTTGATCCGATGGGTCGAGAGCGGCTTGATACTACGGTATAGAGAATGGCTTTGTGGCGCGGGTCAGGGCTGTAGGGGTCGTATACTGGAGCGCCTTTACACTGATAACTGCTTGCCTTTAACAGTGGGATTATTTCGTCAGCTTGCCTTTTTCATTCTGAGCTGCAAGCCCGTATCGTATTGCCGCTTCAAGCGTATCGATGTTTATATCCTTTAGAGCTTTAAACCGAATGCAATATCCGGTCACGCTCGCCTTGCCTAGTTTTTTTCCATACGTTTTGGCTAAGTACTTCTTATCCTTGAGACCAAGAATATAGACAGAGATTCCGGTTTTGTTTCCGCTCACACCAATTTGAAAAAACTCTCCACTTTTTCCATTGGCATATTTTATTGTGTGAAATCCATATCCAATCGTAGGGTTGGAAACAGTATGATTCTTGCTGTCTTTACCATCGAAGAACCATAATTTGCATTGTGGTGACACTTGAAGTGTGAGCCGATGCAACTCTCGCATGTCACTGCGTTTTGGCTCCGGTTGGCTGGTAATATACTTCTTGATTTGTTCTTGTACGTTCAAATGTTCTGCTCCCCAGTTGCGCGCACGAGACTATACGACGTTTAATCCTTTTGAACCGCTCCCATTCTCTGTCACACCGGATACTAGGTTTTGGGTCACCTTCTCCCCCTTCCAAGGGCGGGCGGCCCTGACCGTTGAGATCACTCGACCGCGAGGGCGCCCCGCAAGCCGTTGTTGCGTGGGGGCTTTTCAGAATTCCCAAAGGCTTGAAATGTGTGGAGCGCCGAGAAGCGGGCAGAGGGGCTGGAGTACATGCATCCCAAGCCGAGTTCAGACCGGACGTATTGTCGGCAAACCAGAAGTTGGCCCCAAACGGCGTTGTGGGAGTGAAAGACCCGGTTCTGGGTGGATGGTCGTAATGTAGCCGATGGCACCGTTGAGACGGACGTTCTTGCAATGCTCCACGTAACCCTTAACCAGACGCCGCGCACCTTCGAGCGCCCGCTGCGCGCCAGGGCGGATGCACTCCATATGTTCGCTTGGTTATCTTAGCAGATGAACGTTTTCTCCATTTCCAGCTGAGGCAGGACAAAAAATCAGAGTGGTTGCGGTACGCGATCGGCGATTTCTTCCTTCGCCGCATCCCAATACAGCTTCTTTCCAGAGAAATAAGATTGCGCCGCGATGATGGACGCCACCGATTGCGCGAAGCCGTCGCGAACCGTGGCGACAGGCTGATGGCGCGAGCGCAGGCAATCAAACCAGTTGCTCATGTGACCCGTCGACATGTCGTCTATACCCATGGGCGGGAGCGATTCGCCCGGCAGAAGCAGGAAATGCGCCTTGCGCTGCTTGTCGATGTCGGGATCGTCTTCGTGGTTGCCCTTTTCCTCGATGAACTGGTAACGCGGGCTTCCCTCACCGCCCAGGTTGAAAAGCGTGGCCTTCTTGCCCATATAGCGGGAGAAGCTGGGTGAATCATTTCCGAAACTGGTGGCGTAGCTGACGAGAAAGCCCTTGGGATATTCAAGCAGCGCCTGGAACGTGTCGGGAGTTTCGCGCCCATCCTGCCAGGCGAAGATTCCTCCGTGGGCGACCACGGAAGTCGGAAAATGCTCGCCGGTGAACCAGTGGACCAAGTCGATGCCGTGACTCATCCATTGATCGGCGATCCCGCTGGAAAAATCCTTGTACAAGCGAAATTCGAAATACAGGCGAGGATCGAAAGGACGAAAGGGCTTGTTCATCAGCCAGCGCTTCCAATCGGTGTCCGCCTCGCGGAGCTGGGCAACCTCTTCGCGTCCACGCCAGCGTGGCCCGTTGTAGTTCCAGACAATCTCGACTTTGGTGAGATCGCCGAGCGTGCCGCTGCGGAAAACGTCATACGCTAATTTCGGATAGGGCTCGCTGCGATGCTGCGTGCCCACTTGCACGATGCGATCGCTGGAAAGGACCGCATCCCGCGCGGCTTTGACTTCGACCAGCACGTTGCCCATGGGTTTTTCGACGTAAACATCCTTGTTCGCAGCCACGGCGCGCTGCAGGATCGGCGAATGAGTATGTTCGGGCGTGGAAATCAAGACCGCGTCAACGTCGGGCAACGCGAGGAGATCTTCGAGGTGCTGGAACGCTCGGGGCGAGCGGCCATAGTACGTTTCGTTGGTGGCACGCGCAGCTTCGCGATTGACGGACCAGAGATCGCAGACGGCGGTCATTTCGACGTTGTGCGTTTTGTGCAGGATCGAAGCAATTTGGCCAAGATCCCTGCCGCGGCTGCCGAAGCCGATGTGCCCGAGGGAAATTCGGTCATTGGCGCCAACAATGCGGCCATAGGACAAAGCCGAGGACGAAAGGGCCGTGGAGGAAAATGCGGCTCCGGCGGCCAGAACGGTCGCTGATTTATTGAGGAATTCTCTGCGGTCCATGCGCGTATCGTTCTGGCTCATGATTTTCTCCTCAGCGGCGGCCAATTAGAAGTCCTTGATACCACAAACCCAAACTGCGTTACCAACAGCAAAAGATATTTCGCCTAGGGCGCAGAATCGTGCGCTCCGGGCCAGTTCCTGATAAGCGCGCAAGAGCGGACAAGCTGGTTACTGGAACGGGAGATGTCGGGTAACGCGACTTACCGGGACTTAACCAATTGACGAAAGTAATACGCCAATGTAGATTCTGCCGAATCCTCGGTTCGGATGGAGCAAACGGGAGAAGACAGCCATGGCCAGGCGCAGATTCTTATCACAGTTGGTCGGTCTTCCTTTTCTAGCACTGGGTGCGAAGGCCCAGGAATCGAAAAAAGTTCTGAAGATCATGATGAGGAGTTCCTGGGGAACGGACGACGCGTCGCGAGCCTCATTTGTGTTTGCACATGCGCTGGCGTTATCGGACGCAGGTCACGAAGTTCAGATATTCCTAACCGGTGACGCGACGTATTTGATGCGTAAGGCGACGTCCGATGCAGTGACTCCCATTGGTTGGCCACCGCTCAGTGAATTGCGCGACAAGATCGTCGCGAAACACATTCCAGTGTTTTCTTGCGGAGCTTGCTCGCGAGCCCGTGGGGTGTCGGAAAATGATCTCGCCAATTGGAGTGCGAAGTTCGGTAACCCAGGCATCTTTGTTTCTCTAGTTGAGTGGGCCGATCGCATAATCGGCGAGTAGGGCCGCATTGCAGCGAGCCGTCCGGTCTAAGTACGAGCTTGACCGGAAACGCGGCTTATCGGGAGCTGTGTCAATCCAGCCCAAACGATTATTCTGAAGTGTGACTGAAAATCCAGACATACCCGCCAAGACGCCGCCTCGGAAAGGCTCTTTCCGATCTTTCGTTCGATGGTTTCTCCTCGCGGCGGCGCTTCTTTGGTCGCTTGCTGTGCTGATCCTAGTGGCCGCCCGGTGGATCGACCCACCAACCACCGCGGTGCACATGGAGCGCCATTTGCAGGCATGGATTCACCACACGCCGTATCATGAACGATACGAATTCGTTCCGCTGAGCCAAATCTCGCCCGATTTCCAGCATGCCGTCATCGCCGCGGAAGACGCGCGCTTCTACCAGCATCATGGATTCGATTGGCACGCGATGCAAATCGCCGCGGAAGACGATATGGAAGGCGGCCGCATTCGTGGAGGGTCCACCCTTACACAGCAACTGGTAAAAAACCTGTTCTTCGGAACCGGCCGCTCCATCGTCCGTAAGGGCGCGGAGTTCACGCTTGTCCCGGTGGCCGAATTGGTCCTCGGCAAGAGGCGCATTCTGGAACTCTATCTCAACGTGGTCGAATGGGGCGCTGGTGTTTATGGTGCGGAGTCGGCGTGCCGTTACTATTACCGAACCTCGGCCCGGAGTATCGACCGGGAACAAGCGGCCCAACTCGCCGCAATTCTGCCGTTGCCGCTGAAGCGACGGCCCGATCGCATGAATCGCTATAGCGGACTAATCCTAGAGCGGATGCGCCAAATGGGTTGGTAGTCGCGCAGCACTGAGCGATCGAGATCTGCGGCAGGTGACTAATCAGGTGGATGGAATTGGACGCGCAGCCTTATCTCGCGATGGCCGCGTGTTCTACGTTCTCGTCGCTGTTCCGAAGCAGTGGGAAAAACCATCGTCGTCGGTCAGGAAGAATTCGGTTTGCCCGTAGTGCCGTTCTTCGAGCTCAGAGTGGGGGGGGACAGCACCGACGCTACAAGATCGTTCGGAGCCATTGGACGCGCAAGTGCTACAAGCTGGGGTAAGTCACTTAACGGACGATCTAAATACTGGAACGGGAGACGTACGGTAAGCCGACTTCTTGATAGCGATCCGCAGGTCACAATGTGGATTTCTTCGGGATAGCCGACCACCCGTCGGGAACGGTCGGAACAGCTGGAGTGACGCGTGTCTCTTGCGATACGATTGCTCCCATGTGCTCCTTGGCGTAGAGACAGGAGACAGTATGGGGACGTTGATTCAGGACTTGCGCTACGGCCTGCGCATGCTGCGGAAATCCCCCGGCTTCACCGCGGTCGCAATCTTGACGCTGGCCCTCGGCATCGGCGCAAGTAGCGCAATTTTTTCCGTTGTTAACGCGGTGCTGCTCCGGCCGCTAGGCTATGCGAACGCCGGGCAGCTTGCCTTAGTGCCTGAGTCCGACCCCAAGCAGGGAATCACGGACGCCGGGATGTCGTATCCCAGCCTGCTTGAATTGCGAGACCACAGCCACGTCTTCAGCTCCATCGCGGGCCTGGCGGGGCACGCGCTCACGCTGACAGGCCGCGGAGAGCCTTCCGAGGCGAACACCGTTGTGGTCACCCAGGATTTCTTTTCTGTCTTTGGCACGAAACCTCTCCTGGGTCGGACATTGCTTCCAAGCGATGGTGAGCGCGGCGCAGCGGCGGTCGTGGTTCTCAGCGAGGGCATGTGGCGCAGCCAGTTCGGAGCCGATCCAAAAATAACGGGCAGCCCAATTACGCTGGATATGCGCCCCTATACTGTGGTTGGCGTCATGCCTGCGGAATTTCGTACGCCCTTCCTCGATCAAGCTGATCAGCTCTGGATACCCCTGGTCCAGGATCCACTTTTTTCAGGGTGGATGACGCGTCCCCCCCAAACGCACTGGATGCCAGTGATTGCGCGGTTGCGCCCCAGAGTGTCCTTCGCCGAAGCGCAGGCGGAAATGGACACCATGAGCGCGCGGCTGGCCAACGAGTTTCCCGCGGAGAAAGGATGGCTGATTCAACAGGTCCGGCCGCTACAGCAGGCCATCGTTGGGGACGTGAAAACCCCGCTGCTCATTCTGTCGTGCGCCGTTGGCCTGGTGCTTCTGATTGCGTGCGCGAATATTGCGAACTTGCTACTAACGCGTGCCACGTCTCGCTCGAGGGAAATCGCCGTTCGCATCGCGTTGGGCGCTCCTAAGCGCCGTATCACGCGCCAATTGCTGACGGAAAGCGCCATCCTGGGTATTTTCGGGAGCGTGGCTGGGATGTTTCTCGCCTATTGGGGCGTATCCGTTCTTATCTCACTTCTGCCTCCGGGATTGCCGCGAATCCACGGCATTCGCGTGGATGAGTCGGTGCTCGGATTTGCCCTGGTTCTGTCTCTGGCTTCCAGCTTTGTATTTGGCTTGGCGCCGGTTCTTTTCGCCGTCCGATCCGATCCGCAGACAAATCTCAGGGAGGGCACGCGCGCGGGAGAAGCCACAGGCTCGCGGCGCGCTCGCAGTTTCCTGGCTGCCATCGAAGTGGCCCTGGCAGTGGTTCTTCTTGTGGGAGCGGGGTTGCTGATGCGCAGTTTCGTCCGGCTTACCTCGGTCAGCCCAGGCTTTGAACCGAATGGTGTTGTAAAGGCAATGGTGTCTCTTCCACAATTCCAATATTCCTCACCACAGCAATGGACCTCTTTCGAGACAGAATTAATGACCCGTCTACAGGCCGAACCTGGAATGCAGGATTCGGCGTGCGCTGCTCCGCTGCCAATCAAGGATGGCCGGATTAATCTGCCGTTTGAGATTGTCGGTAATCCACCCTTGCCCGCGGGAGCGGCCAATACCGCTGACTACGTCACCGCGAGCCCGCGCTATTTCTCTGTGATGGGAATTCCGCTGCTTCGCGGCCGATTATTCGATTCAAGTGATTCGCCTTCGTCACCACCCGTCGTCTTGATCAGCGGTGCGCTGGCCCGGCGCTACTTTGCAAATCAAGATCCGCTTGGCAGGCATCTGGTCTTCGGATTTCCACTGAATGGCCCGGCGTCGCGCGAAATCGTTGGCGTGATCGGCGATGTGCATGACGTTTCGCTGGGCAAAAAACCCGAGCCCATGATGTACGTGCCATTCGCGCAAGCGCCTCTTTACGGATGCGAAGTGGTCGTCAGGAGCACGTTAGCTGCTTCGGCGGTCGCCGCGGCCATCCGCACGGAAACTCATAACATCGACAAAAACCTTCCCGTTACCGATGTTGCGACGCTCCCGGGCGCCCTCAGCGCATCCGTGGCCGAGCCCAGATTTCGCACCCTGATTCTCGGCCTGTTCAGTACGATCGCACTCGCACTCGCCGCTGTCGGGATATTCGGCGTGATTTCGTATTCCGTTTCGCGCCGCGCGCGAGAGATTGGGATTCGGATCGCGCTCGGAGCTAGTTCCGCCAGCGTTCGGCGTTTGGTGATCGGGGAATCCGCGAAGCTTGTCTTCTTCGGCTTGGCCGCGGGCATTCCTGCAGCGCTGGTGCTGACGCGTTTTCTGTCGACGCTGCTTTTTGATGTGCGCCCGGCCGACCCGCTTACATTTATCGGCGTCGCCGTTTTGCTGGCGCTCGTTGCGCTCGCGGCTTCCTACATCCCGGTGCGCCGCGCGATGCGTGTCGATCCCATGGTCGCGTTAAGAGACGAATAGTCTTTGGAGCAGATGAGCCGCAATCCTACGTAGGAAAATGCTCCAAGAGCGCCGTGGCCTTTCTGCCCAGTACAGGTCTTTCATAAACAGGGGCTCCCATGCTGCACGGGTTACGTAACGGCGCTCCTTCTTCAGCGTCTCCTGCGGTTCCTCTGATATTCTTTCTCAGAATTTGGGGTGTCTCATGGTTCAACTCAGCGGTGGCATCGGCAACGTAACGACGAATACAGGGCTCGTCGAAATGGCAATGGCGTATTCCCGCAGCCGCATGCTTTGCGCGGCTGCGCGTCTCGGCGTTGCCGACGCGCTTGGAGACGAGATACGTAGCGTTGGCTTCCTGGCCGAAAAGTGTCAGGCGAATGCCAACGCTCTGTATCGTCTGCTGCGCGCGCTCGCCAGCATCGGCGTGACGGAAGAGACAACGCCGGAACACTTTCGGCTGACTCCTTTTGGCAAACCCCTGCGGAGGGATGTGCCTCAGTCCGTCTGGGCAGCGGTCATCTTCTGGGCGGATCTGCTTGCCGACGACTGGTCCCTGCTTACCGAGTGTGTTCGGACCGGTAAGCCGGCGTCTCAGGTCCGCGATCCGAAAATACCTTCCCGGTGGTCGCAGGATGCCGAAGCTAATTCTATTTTTCGCGCGGTGATGGGTACGGCTCCGGCAGAAGATTACGCGCCTATCGCGGCAGCATGGGATTTCTCCCGCGCGAAGGTGGTCGCCGATCTCGGCGGCGGCGGCGGGTCGCTGATTCTTGCTGTGCTTGGGCTCAACCCGCATCTGCGAGGCATGCTTGTGGACTGGGAAGCCAGCGTGGATGCGGCCAGATCTCGCTTCGCGGAGGAAGATCCGTCCGCCCGATGCGAACTGATTGCCGGGGATCTGACGCAATCGGTCCCGGCGGGCGCCGATGTATACATGCTCAAACATGTGCTGCACGGGCGTCAGGACGGGGATGCTATTGCGATTCTCAAGAACTGTCACGCGGTAATTCCGCAGAACGGCAGTTTGTTGATCGTTGAATTCATCCTGCCTCCGCTCGTCTCGCATCCAGATCCGGAACTGGAAGGCCACCTGATGAGCGACCTCAACATGCTTGCTGTTACCGGGGGTGGAGAGCGTAGCGAGCGTGAGTGGAGAGCACTTCTTGAGGCAGCGGGTTTCGTTCTGACCCGGCTGTGGCCGGTTGGAGGCGATACTCTTATGGTTCGGAACGTCGGGATTCTCGAAGCGAAGCCGGCTCATGGGTGAGCCTAAGTCGCAAAGGGGTTTCTGGACAGACTATCCGTCGGCGAGTCGATGACAGCGCCAGCACGAATCAAGAGCATCAGGGATTTCTCCATCACGCAAAACGTAGTTTAGTCACAATCGCGCCGATCGCAAACTGCCAGCACGATGCACTTGGGTGGGAGACCCGGAGTTTTAATGCCCGGTCAGCGTCTGGTGAGCCGGCCAAGTGCTGATGCAAGCGCTTGCCGGACACTGGCCTTGATGTGCCTGTGTTGTCTCGCACGAGCGCGTGTCAATTTTTGCGGCAATACTCTTTGAAAAACCTAAGGACTTCTGCTCGGGCGGCGCGTATCGTTGAGGCAACCGGACTTAATTTTGGGGCATGATGAAAAAACTCAAATTCCTAGTTTCTCTCCATACAAAGGATAACGACTTCCAAATAGCACAGGCCTCGGCCGCAAAAGAGGCCGCGCACAAATTTGGCGTCGATGCGGAAATCACTTTCGCCGACAACAATGCCGTGGATCAAAGTACACAGATTCTGAAGGCGATCCAGGATCGTCCCGAGTTTAGGCCGGACGCGATTGTGTTGGAACCGGTGAGCGGCACGGCGCTGCCCCAGGTGGCCCGGGCGGCCTGCGCCGCCGGGATTGGCTGGGTGGTATTGAATCGAGATCCAGAGTACATGCCGGAGCTCCACAGGGCGGCTAGCGCGCCTACCTTTGCAGTTAGCTCCGACCATGTTGAGATCGGGCGCATCCAGGGAAAACAATTTGCCGCCCTGCTTCCGCAAGGTGGTTCGATTCTGTACCTGGAAGGACCGTCGCAAAGTTCTTCGGCGCAGAAACGTACAGCGGGGATGCTGGAAAAGAAACCTTCGAATATACAGTTGGTTACGTTAAAGGGGCATTGGACCGAGGAGAGCGCTGAACGAGCCGTTGCTTCCTGGCTGAAGCTCGCCACGTCTCAAAACAAAGCGATTGACCTTGTTGGTGCACAAGACGACGCCATGGCTATGGGTGCTCGCAAGGCTTTTGAGAAGGTTGCCAACGAGGAAGAGCGCACCCGATGGCTCAGCCTGCCGTTCACCGGTTGCGATGGCCAGCTAGAGACAGGCCAAACGTGGGTGCGCCAAGGATGGCTAGCCGCAACAATTTATTTGCCACCGCTTGCGGGAACGGCGATCGAAATTCTTGCAAAAGCCATGCGGGAGGGAACACGGCCTCCAGAACGCACGATGACGGCAGCGTTCTCTATTCCGACTCTGGACACGCTGGCTCCACGAAAATCACAACCTACTCCCCTCCCCTTTCCAGTCCGGAGACCATTCACTCCCTCGAAGCCCTGATGAACCACTTTTCAGACAAGTGGGTCTGGACGATGGTCTGGCCCGGCCGAGTGATGTCGTAAAACTCATACTTCCTGCTTGAATCGAAGATGCTCCGACGTTTAATGCAGCAAGCCAACAACTGTGTTAGTCTTGCCGCCCTTCACTGCCTGACGCGAGCGAACTGCGCCAAGCCGTGGCTCGAAGATCGATCTCCCGGCCGACCCCGAGCCGCCATATACGCAGCATTCCGCGAGGGAATGGTGAAAGTCCAACAGTCATCCCACACAACGAGGAGGCAGCCGTGAGCACCAAAGCAGTCCGTACGAATGACCCGAGCGGCGACGCAGGCGTCGCGAGAGTTGCCATGAAGTTCGAGGTGGTCGTCATCCCGGTCTCGGATGTCGACCGCGCGAAGGAGTTCTACGGGAGGCTGGGGTGGCGGCTCGATGCCGACTACGACAGCGGTAAAGACTTCCGGGTGATTCAGTTCACGCCGCCAGGCTCGAGCTGCTCCATCATCTTTGGCAAGAACGTCACCGCGGCGGCGCCCGGCTCCACTCAGGGCCTGTACCTGATCGTCTCCGACGTTGCGGCTGCCCGCAAAGAACTGCTCGATCGTGGCGTCGAGATTAGCGAAGTGTTCCACGACTCCGCCGGCGTCTACGCAGGCACGGACGAGCCCTACCTGTTTGGACGGGCCCGAGCCAGCGGTCCAGATGCCGAGCACCGCAGCTACCGGTCGTTCGCTTCGTTCCACGATCCGGACGGCAACGGCTGGCTGTTTCAGGAAATCACGACGCGGCTGCCGGGTCGCATCGACTCCGCGGCCACGACCTTCGCGTCGGCCAGCGATCTGGCGAGCGCGTTTCGGCGTGCCGAGGCCGCCCACGGCGAGCATGAGAAGCGCACCGGCAAGGCCGACCCGAGCTGGCCCGACTGGTACGCCGAATACATGGTGGCGGAGCAGGCCGGGAACGAACTGCCGACGTGAGCAACTGCGACGTCATCGTAATCGGCGGCGGCTCGCCGGGCGAATATCCGAAGTACCAGCCAGATACCACGGCGCTCTGCCACGATTGCGACCTGCCCGTTTCCGAGCCGAGATCGTGAGCCGCGAACCGGAGCTCGCCGGGCAGACTGTCGTCGTGATCGGCGGCAGCTCCGGGATCGGGCTGGAGACGGCCAGGCGAGCACGATCCGAGGGCGCCGATGTCGTTCTCGTCGGCCGCAACCCGGAACGCCTCGAGCACGCCGCACGCGAGGTCGGCGCGCAGAGTAGTGCGGCGTTCGACGTCACCGACTTCGAGCGCCTCGAGCGGTTCTTCGACGAGCTGCCGACGCCGATTGACCACGTCATGGTCACCGCAGGCGGGCCGTACTACGCGCGGCTGGCCAACATGGACTTCGCACGGGCGCGCCGCAACGTCGACGAAGTGTTCTGGCTGGCGCTCCACATCGCTCGCCGCGTCGTCGGCAAGGTGCGCGCAGGGGGAACGCTGTTGTTCATCGGCGGAACGGGCGGTCGCCGGCCGGCTGCGGGCGCGCTCGTCGCGGCGTTCACCGCGGCGATGCCGGCGCTCACCAAGGCGCTCGCGCTTGAGCTCGCACCGGTCCGCGTCAACCTTATCGCGCCGGGCTTCGTCGACACACCGCTGTCGGCATCTCTGCTCGGCGATCAGCTGGACGCGCGTCGCGGGCAACTCCGCGCGACTCTGCCGATCGGGCGCGTGGTCGGCCCGGCCGACATCGCCGCGCTTGCCGTCCACCTCATGGCGAACACAGCGATCACCGGAGCAACGTACGACATCGACGGCGGCCAACAGCTCGTGTAGGGGTGAGTCCGCGATGGATGTGACTCGTACCTCGCCGGGACCCGCCGAGTTGCGGATCAAGGTGTCGAGCTTGTGGCGTATGCCACATAGTGGCCTCAACGTCCGTTAATGCAGGTGGGCTCAATGGGCAGGCGCAACACCGACTCGGAGAAGTAATAATCCCAGCCGCTATGCGCGAGGGCTCAGTTATGCGAAGGTAGCAAGTCCCAGATGCCGAGGTCTTCGGTGCCGAGAACCCAGGAGCAAAAACCCTGGAGGCCGCGATCCTTGACCAGCGTGTAGCGTTCGCGAAAAGTGCGGGCGTCGGTGAAGAAAATCCATTCGCGCATGTCGTCGCGGTAGAAATAGAACCACGCGGAACGGTCCGTGGAGTCCCATTCGATATGGCCGTTATAGGCCTTGGCGAGATCGACGGCGTCACTCGTGGAGATATATTCGGCGGATGGGTTGGGCTTGTCGCCGGGCTTATCTCCGATTTTGGCCGGAGTTCCGGCGAACCAGTGATAGCCATAGAGCGGAATCCCCAGCGAAAGCTTTTCGGGAGGGACGACTTTCAGCGCATAGTCCAAATTGCCGGTGGTCCAGGCCCATCCGGCGACCGGGCCGGGGGCGGTCCAGCGGGTGTGCTGGTCGTACGTCATTAGGCAGATGAGATCGACGGCCTCGGCCAAAGCTTTCAGGTCGTACGCGCCGCGCCAATTTTCGTAAATCCACGCGGAAAAGCCGCCTTCCCCTGGCGCTCCCGGAGCGTTGGGGACTGTGGCGATGGTGAGTTGCAGGCCTTCGTGGTGGAAAGCGGACGCGGCTTCTCGGACCAGGATGGTGAGTGCGTCGCGGTCGGTCCAGCTGACATTCTCGAAGTCGAACTGAAACCCGGTGTAGCCATTTTCTTTGCTGGCTCGGAGGAGTTCGGAAATCATGTTGCGGTAGGCCTCGGGATTCTTGAGCAGCTTGTGGAAGTCTTCCTGGACGAAAGCGCTGTTGGCGACGATGGGCATGACGGGAACGTGATGCTGGCGCGCGGTTTCGAGGACGAGCGGGTTGGGTCCGCCGGAGACCAGGCCGTTGGCGTCAACCACGTACCACGCAGGTACCAGAATATCGACCTTGTCGGCATGGGCCAGGAAGGAACGTACGGAGGCGGGGTCGCGTGTCAGATAAAAGAGCGATTTAGGTTGTTTGGCGTGGATGTTCGGCGTAACGATGAAGAAGAGAATGGTAAGGAAAAAAGGAAGTCGGTATCTCATGTGAGCGGCGCTAGTGTAGCTGTGAGGGACGCTGCGATGCAATTGATTGAGGGGAGTTCGGGGACGGACGTGCATTCTAGGTCTGGCCGGCGGCTTCCTTACGCTCTCTATGCTTCGCCTGTTCGACGGAGAACGCGGCCACACGCAGCAATACAGCGAGCACGAAGGTGGCGATCAGAAACGGAACAAGGATCGGAAGGGACCGATAATTACCGTGAATAAGGCCCCGGACGATTCCGGCCGCCATGGCGATGAGCAGCGTGAAGGAACCCCACCTCAGCACCCAAGCGCCGGGCGCTGGCCGAGATCGCCGAAGCTTGTCGAGTGAGTGACCGAGTTATTCGGAGCGCCGCCAGGTCTTGTCCAAGAGTTTCTTGATCTTTGCCAATGGCGTATCGTAGGCCCCAAAAATTTGCATTTCAGGATGCGCCGCTGTGTACTCGTCGGCGGCCTGTCGGAGACTTCGGTATATCTGTTCGGCTTCCCAACGCGGCATGCTCTGACCCGGAATATTCGAAATCACTTTCCTCACAATCAACAACATCATCGCGGGATCGTCCACGTGCTGAAACCCTGGCGCATTTCTTGAATTCATAATCCACTTTAAAATGAACTCATTCGTGGTCTGTGGCATGTGTTTCCCCGTTGGCCCTCATCTTAGCTCTTCTTTGCCAGAGTAAACGGAGCAAGTATTTTGCACAGGCATCCACCGATTTTCACAGGCATAGCGCGAGAATTCCATTGACGATGTTTTGCGACAGGATTATGTTCACGCCAGATTGAACCGGGAAGCTTAAGAACTTTACGGCTCAGTTACAGCGCACAGCAAGCTTAACAGCGGCTGCGATGCGAGATTGAACTGCGAAGCTCGAAGCCTTCATGGCGCGGTTTGGAGTGCGCGACAGCTTAACGGCAGTCGTGCAATCAAATTGAATCGAGAAGGTTAGAAACTTTACGGCTCAGTTTAAAGAGGGCGCAAAAGCTTAACGGCTGATGCGCCCTCAGTTTTTTGGCCTTAGACACACTTCCGCCCCCGTCAGTAAACTGTACGAAACCGACTACCGATTCATCACCTACTGGACCGAGTGGCCCGCTCTACGGCCCGACTCCGCCGCTACTGACTACCTACTAATCGCTATTCACCGGCTTTCTACTAGAACAGAGATGGTCGGGCGGAGCCGCCGAGGAGGCTGGTGTTGACGTTGGCGATGGTGTGGGTGCCTTCTTTGCCGCCCCAGGAAAAGAGGAGAAAGACTTGGGGGAAGCCGCCAGCGCGGAGAGTCAGGCCGGTGGAGAAGCTGTGCAGCCAGGGACTGGAGCCGAGGTCGCTGCGATTGAAGCCAACTTTGCCTTCGTCGGCCATAAAGGTGAAGCCTACAGGCCAGCTGCCGATGGAATGCTCGAACGATTGGCGGAGCAGCATGACGTCGGGCGCGCGGAAGCGGTAATCCTGATAGCTGGCGAGTGAGGGATTCCCGTTGATGTCCGAACCGCCTAGAGTGGGCTGGAAATAGAACGGGACTACGTTGCCCGAGGGTACGACGGAACTGGCCAAGAAAAAGCGGAAGCCCACCGTGCCCTGCAAGTCGCGACTCAGTGCCTTGCAGTCGGGATCCTGGTTATGATTGCCGATGCAGTCGGGTCGCTGCGCGAAATGGTCTACGTCGCACTCGGGATTTCCAGAGTCTTGATCGACGGAGCATTCGTCTGGGCCGTTGGTATCGCGGGGAAAAATAATGCGCGTGGTTTTGTGGTAGAGGGCGAACTGGGTGTTGAGATCGGTGGTGACGCGCTGGAAGGTGAATGAGTCGGAGGGCGTGATGTATTGCTGATAGGTGAGGCTATAGTCACCGTGAAAGTAATCGTTGGCCCAGATAGGACGGATGCGAACGCCCTCGCCGAGCTGTGCGGTGCCAGGTTGTGTGGTTAAACCTGGCGCGGTGGCTTCCGTGTAGAGCTGCCCGATCGAAGGGCTAGGCTGGCCGATGCTGGGACGGATGTCCACGAAGCGGCCATTGATCTCGCCATAGACGGCGGCGTTGAGCGGCGCGAAGAAAGGTTTTACAACGCTGCTGCCGACAATCACTTCACGCATTCCGTAAGAGCTGCGGCCTGTTTCCGTACTGCCCGAGCCCAAACCGAAATAAGTGAGCTTGTTCAGCGAGATCGCCTGCGCGTAAAGATTAATGACCGGGCGTTCGGGCATTTCGCTGAGATTCGCCTTTATCTTGCGATTTTCGGTGCCTTTGCTGAAAGTGATGCCTTTTTCTTTGGTGGGGACGAACTTCATGTAGAAGCCGGCGCGCCAGGAGCCGTTGATGGAGGCAATCGCGTCGGCGTTCCAGGTGTTGCGCCAGTTTACGGTGGTCTTGTGTCCGTCAACGTACGCGAGACCCGCACCGAAACCGTTTTGCGGGGCGATGCTGCCGACGGCGATGTGAATCGGTTGGCCGGAGAAAAGCTCCTGAGCACAGCCGAACAATTTTGAAGCGTCAGTGCAATCTTCCTTGAGGATATCGAGTTCCTTGGGGCTGTCGATCCGAGTGGAGGTAGAAGCGGAGGTGTCATTCTGCTGGGCGCGCGTTGGCGTGGTTGCAACGGCGAAAATTGCGATTAAGAAGGCAAAGACCAGGGGGCGGTTTCGCATTTTTGGCCTCTTTCCGATAAGACGGTGGCTCAGACGGACACGGCGATACCACGCCGCCTACTTCGTGGCCCCGGCGGCGCGGGTGCCGGATTTCTTGACGCCATGAGGATGGAGGATGGCAGTGGCTCTTCCGATGTAGTCACTGACTCCGCCTTCGGTCTTGAGCGAGGTGGGATCGATTGCGAGGATGCTGGCCAGCTCGTGCATGTGTTTGATCAAGGCTTCGCGAAGATGGAGGGTCTGCGCCTGAAGGAGTTTTCCGGCGAGGCGATTGGGATTGTAGGCGCCGCGAGCGGCCTTGGGAACATTGACGATGAGATCTGTGGCCATGGTGTCCTCGTAGATTCTTAGAGATTAAAGACGACGCAGTCGTTGTCGGGGCGCATTGTGTCGGTGAGCAGTCCAAGAAACGTATTGGATTGTTTTTCGCGGACGGTGCGACTGGCGTCGCCGTTGAGAAAGAAATTAGTGACCGTATTCGGAATGGAGGCATGCTCGAAGATTTGCTGGTTGGCGGGATCTTCGGTTCCGGGAACGATGGTGCCCCGAGGAATCCACGGAGAGACAAGAACGGCGGGAACGCGGATGCCGAGGCGATCGAAGTTGAAAGGAGCTCCGGTCCCGGTGGCGTTGGCGTCGGCGGTGCGGGCGTCGGGCGTGCACGCTGGCGGGACACAATGATCGTAGATGCCGCCATGTTCGTCGTAGACGATGAGCAGCGTGGTGTTTTGCCACAGGTTCGGGTTGGTGCGGATGGCGTTGAAAATGGTGGCCATGAAGCGCTCGCCTTCCTGGACGTTGTGATCGGGATGCTGATCGGAGGCGAGAATCTCGCCACCATCGGGGCCGGAGTGATCGTTGTAGCAAGGCTCGATGAAGCTGTATTCGGGAAGCGAATTGTTTTTGCAGTCGCTGATGAATTGATCGTAGGTGGCGAAGATTTGCGGCTGATTTCTTAGCAGGTTGACGATCTCCATAGTGGAGCTCTGCTGATCGTAGTAATAGATTTTGGCGGTGTGTCCGGCCTGGATCATGCGTTCGTAGACGCTGGGGATCGGATCGAGAATGTAGAAAATGTCCATGCCAACCTGGCCGAACGACGTGCCGTAGTGGGCAAAGGCGCGATTGCAAATCGTTGGACCGGGGATGGAGGAAAACCAGCCGTTGAAGACGGCGAACTCGGTCGCGAGGGTCGTGAGCACTGGCAATTGATCCGGCGTGAAGTAGTACATAATGTTGTGCGAGCGGTTGACGTTGTTGGTTTGCGTGAAATAGTCCTTCACGAAGCCTTGCATATTGGGGACGCGGTTCGGGCCCTGGGGCTGGCCGCCAAAGATTTGCAGATCGACGCCGGGAAAGTGGTGGTCTGGGTCGGGATCGAGCTGGCTCTGGAATTGTGCGTTCGGCTGGACCTTTATTATCGCGCCTTGTGTGTCGGGATTGGATTCATTTCCAGTGAGGCCGTTGATTTGGGGATGCGTCTTCATAAGCGCGCCCAGCATGTGGTCGAAGGAGCGGTTTTCCATCATTAGGACGACGATGTGTTTCAGGTTATCGAGACCGGCAGGCGGCATACACCCTTCCCCCGTGTGCGAGTTTGAGAACGACCTGGAATCAGGTAGTGACGCAGGCCGGGCGACCCGTTTTACGTCGAGGCATCACTATTGAATGGGTGTGAGCATATCAGGTACGTCAATGCGAAGCTACTAGAAGAATTCGTGGGCTTTGATGAAGGCGTTTGGGCCTGCGCTCCGGAAAAACGCTGAAACTTTATTGCGGGGGCTGGAAGTCTGGATTTAGTTGCGCCAAACAGTTTCCCCAATTGTGAACGATAGCAATCGTGCCGAGGGTTGCGCCATCCTTTCCCGCGAACTTGAGCGGGCCAGCACAGCGCTGTTGCGTCCCGCCGGAGATGGTGGCAACGAGATAGTAGGTCCGGCCTTCGTAGACCGAGAGCGTTGTGCGACCCTCGGCGTCCGCGTCAGCCCTAGTGGGTTCGCCGGACCACAAATAATCGGCGTCATACGCGTTGACATCGGCACCGACCGCAGGCGAACCATCGGGCAGCAGCACGCGCGCGTGGACCGCCACTGCCCTCCAGGCATTCTTGAAGGTTATATTGATATTGTCGACGGTGCCAGAGGCTGGCAGGTGGATGGTTGCGGCGCCCTCCTCTGACTCAGCGTTAGGGTAGTAGAGGCGGGGATATGGCCGTGCGGGCGAGGGGCCTAAGTGATTGGCGGAGACCAGATAGTCTCCAGGCGGAACGGGCGCAAAATCATAGCGGCCATCAGGACCGCTATCCTTCAGGTCGATGTCAGCGAAACCTGTGGCGGAGTTAGGATCACGACGTTGCAAGACCATAAAAACGTCCGGCATGGGACGACCATCGGCGTCGCTAACAAGCCCGCGAATGTGGCCGTCGTATCGAACGGGCCAATCGACCTGAGAACACGCCTTCTCACCCACGGTGACCGTTTGCTCTTCGTTGGGTGCGAAGCCCGCTGGTAATGCGGCAGAGACGGTATACTCCCCGGGACGCAAGCCGCCGAAAAGATATTTGCCGTTTTCGTCGACGACCGCGCTGCGCGTCTCCGTACCACTCAAGCGGATCGTGGCGGAAGGACTGGGACCTGCTGGGTTCAAAGACGGGATCAGATTTCCGTAAATCGTCGCGCCCCTAGGTGCGGTGGCCAGCGCACGCATCCACGATACGTCCGCGTCCTCTTTACCAGCTTCCAGTTTGTGTGTGTGAGAACATTTCGAAGTCCAGAGTTCATTGCTGTCTTGATTGCTGTAGGTGAAGACGACGTATTCGGCACCGGTTTCAAAGGGAACGCCACAGGCGGAACTTTGCTCGTTGGTCAGAATGTCTATTTCCAGGGATTGCGGCTCTCCCCGGAACATCTCCAGGACCGAAAGGCGCACACGGTAGTATCCGGGACCTTGGACGGTGCTGGAGGTCCCGTCCAAGTTCTTCACCGTTTGGTTGGCGGGAGAGATGAGTGTTTGCTCGAGCACGCGTCCACGGAAAACAACCGCACTTTGCCAATATGCGGAACAAACCGGATTGGGTCCCACGCAGGAGCACGCGCACGAAACCTCCGGCGCGAGAGCCAGTATAGCTATCAGGAGCACACGGCGCATGCCATAGAGACGAGCCAGACACACGATTGGTTGCCTAAGCTGAACTGCGCGGGTGCCCTGTCGTTCTGACGTAGCAGAATGGCACTCGCGGCGTCCGACTCATGATTACCCATCTAGCGTGGACGGCCGAACGATTTCCCGTTTTAGCTTGATTCGCCAAGATCCGTCGTAAGTTGGCGCGGTCTGGCACTTTCGATGAGAGGCAATTCGCTGACTCACCCACTGGTCGGTGCCCGGCTTAGATGAGCACCGGCCGGGCCATTTTGCGCAAAGACGGGAGCCAGCGTTAGTTGGTAAGGATGGTTACGGTGACGGCGGCGGCCGTGCAGCCCTTATAGTTGGTGTCCCCGGTGTACACCGCGGTTAGGCTGTCGGTGCCAACTGGAAGATTGGTGGTGGAGATGGAGGCGGTGGCCGACACTTCGCCGGTACTCGGGTTGGTGGCGCCGGCGATGGGAACGGGAGGGCCGAGGGGCGTCTTTCCGGCGAAGAAGGTCACGGCGCCGGTGGGTTGATTGCCGAAACTGAGCGTTGCGATGGACGCCGTTATTGTGACCAGTGCGTTCTTGACCGTGGTTACGGGCTTCGCTGAAAGTGTTGTGTGCGTCGGGGCTTCGGTGATCAGGAAGGTCATGGGCCTGGCGGTACTGGGGAAAAAGCTGGGGTCGCCTAGATAGTTGGCGCGAATGGTGTGCGGGCCGACCGGGAACGTGTCGATGGAATTTGGCGTCAACGTGTTGCCCTGGGAATTGAGGGCGAAAAGATTGCCGGGAACGGCTTGATTGTTGTCGGTGATGTTGACGTTGCCGGTGGCAACGCCGAAACCGGATTGCCCGGCAACATCAGCACGGAGGAAGACGATACTGCCGTACGGGCCGCCGGAGAACGGGATCGTATTGAAGTTGGTGGGATTGAGCGCGAAGAAGGAAATGGTGGTCGAGATGGGCTCGGGCGATACGGAAACGGTTTGCGAGTTGGACTCGCTGTGCGCGAAGGTGGGATCGCCGCCGTAGCGCGCGATCAAGGTGGACGTTCCGCCCGGCAGCGAGTGCGCGGTGGCGTTCACGGTACCATTCGGGCCGAGCGTGAAATCGCCGGCTTGGTTTTGGCCATTGTTCTCCAGAGCGACCTGGCCGGTCGGCGTTCCACCCGCGGAATCTACGTCGATGTCGATCTTGACTCCCTGGCCATGGACGATGGAGTTGGGATGAACGGATAGGCTAGTGCTCGTGGGAGTGAAGGTGATCCACTTCCAATTATTAACAAGATTGGCGGCGTTGACGCTGCCGAGACCTGACGTGAGGTCGTAGCCCACGGTGGAGTTGTAGCCGGTGAGAACGCCGATGGGCACGGACTGGCCTTCGGTGGTGCAGTTGGGGGAGCCTGCGGTGCATGGCACGGAGTTCGAGCCGAAGGTGACGTCGTTGAAGATGCAGCTGCCGGCAGGGAGCGTGGAGCTGTCGGAGTTGCAGTTGGCTAGATTCTCTCCGGCGGCCAGCTTGTAGAACACGAAATTGGCGTTGCCTTGGCGGTGCCCGGTCTTCTGGTTGACCATAGCCATGATCCCGGCGAAGGTCGGAGAGCCGAAGGAGGTGCCGCCGGCGCCCAGAAAATCCATGTAGGGCGGGTTGAGATCGCAAGAGCCGGAGGGAATGGCGTCGGATTCGCAGAAAATGTAGAACACGCCGAGGAAGCCGTTGCCTGCGAAGAGAGAAACGTCGGGAAGGTCGCGCTTGCCGTCCTTGGGCACGCCAGCACCGGTCTGCCAGGAAGGCTTGGCGTAGCCGCCTTTGCAGCTGGAGATGTCCTGACCATCGGAAACGGTACAACTGCTGACACCACCGCTTCCCGCGACGACGTCGAGGGTGTCCGACAGAGCGGAGTTGTTGCAATTGGCGACGGGATCGGCGCTGAAGCCAAAGAATTGCAACACCGGATTGGCACAGCTGTCGTTCCACGGGATCTCCGGGATGTAGCTGAGAGCGGAGGACTGAGTTGTCGGGGCGTTGGTGAGGCTGAAGAACTGAGTGGGGGCGAGCGCGGCGAGGAAGTCAGTGCCGCCGACGGCGACGTCGTAGGGAGTGGAGGCGATGGCGTTGACGGCTAAGCCGGTGGTGGCCTGGGTCGCTGTGTCGAAATCCTCGCAGCCCGCGGAGCCATTGTCGCTGGCGGCGACAAACGGGGTGATACCCTCGGCGGCGGCTTGCTGCCACAGCGCATTCAGAAATTGATTTTCGGCGGTGCCGGCGAGGAGTTCGCATTCAATGAAACTCTCGCTCATGATCGCGGCCAGATTATTGTCGACGATATCGAGCGCGGAGAGATCGACGCCGGCGGTGGTGTTGGTATTTGCGGAGACGACGAGCTTGATATTCGCGCCTTTGGCGACTGCACCGGACCAGGAGACGTCGATGATGGCTTCGCCTTCGTCGCCGGTGAGGCCAGGATCCGGGCCGTCGAGGATGATTTCGGGATCTTTGGGGGGAAGGCCAAACAGGCTGCGGAACATTCGAACATCCTGAATGTCGATGTTGGAATCCTGGACGATGGCGATGGTTGAGCCGGTGCCGTCGATGCCGGCTTTCCAAAGCGGGAGAATGTTGTAGATGGTGGCGAAATCGGTGGGGCCGAGGCCGAAGGTGCAGTTGGCTCCGGTGCAGCCGGAGGGGAAGGTGAAGTCGGGGCCGCTGAGCTTCATGGTCTTGCCGGTATCGAGCGCGCGGCGAAACGCGCCGACAAAGTGCATGGCGGGGCGCGGAGTGAAATTGTGCAACGACTTAACGCCGGCGACTACGGAAGCGAGCGCGGCGGGAATTTGCGGGTCGGAGACGTTGGCCCAGTGATCCTTGCCGTTGACCTGGAAATGGTGGATGGAAGTGTGAAACGCATCCTGAACCTGGGCGGCGGTGCCGGAAAACTCGATGACGTGGCGGCCATTCGCAACTCGGGTAACTTCAAAGCCGTGCGAGCCGAGCCACGCCGTGACGGTCTGGAGGTCGGCGTCGGAGGGGCCGAACATCTGGCCGTATTGCTGCGGCGTGAGCCATTGGTGGAACTGCGGCAAGGATTGGTTCTGCTGTTCGCCCAGAAGGTCCTTGATGGCGGCTTCCTGCTGCGGGGCGTGCTGGAGGACCAGCAGCACGCGATTCATGGGCAGGCTGCCCGGGGCGGCGCCGCGATCGTACTGCGGGCGGGCGAGCGGATGGGTGTTGCCCTTGAGCACGATGAGATTGCTCTCATCGATGGGTTGCGTGATGCGGCGTTGCACGCCGGATGTTTGCGCGGAAGTCGAACTTGCGAGAGTTACGAGCAAAATGGCTAGAGAAAGAGCTTGGACACACCCATGGCGTTTCATCGAGGTTCCCCCTATTGCTTGACATCTTCGAGAGGCTGGGAATTGAGCGCACCTAAACCGGGCCACCACCAAGCACGGCGCAAGTGCGGGTTACAACGCGAAATGGAATTAATCTCAACTTAACGTCAAAGTTAAGGGACTTACTGTAAAATCTAAGTCACAGGAGAGCATGAACGAAATAAAATGGATTCGCGGGACCGGTCGTCGTCGCAACGATTCCGTCTGCGGCCGATATTCTGGTGTCACTCGCGTTTTTCGGCGGGCTACGAGGACGGGTTTGATTGCCGAGCGGTGATGAACACGATAAACTGTTTGGCGTGGCCCGGTAGAGTAACCGGTTAACTCGTCACCCTCTCAAGGTGAAGATTACGGGTTCGACTCCCGTCCGGGCTACCAAGAATCCTGGAGTCCTACTCCGACAAAGGCTGCGTTCCTTCCCCCAATCTTAACCTTGCGCTAGAAGCTCGGTCACTGCCCGGTGGGCCTGATCGATGGCTTCGTTGGTGTATGCGTTGGCGCCAGCGTCGGAGTTGGCTATGGTGATGCGCCCGAAAGGTTTGCGGCCGATTACCCAGGGCTTGTCGTCTTCCTTCCAATCTGGATCGAACAGCGAATTTGGGGTGTAGGCGTAACCGTGAGCCCAGCGATTGACTGTGATGGCCTCGATGTCGCGCGCTGGGTCGAAACCTGCACCAGCCAGCATTCTGGCCAGTTGATCGCGGATGTTGCGCTCGAATTGGGAGAAGGGCGTGGCCATGAGCTCGATGCGGCCGGCCCGGTATTGATCGCGCATCGGCAGGCCGGGCTTGCATGGAGTGCGCAGCAAGAAGAGCACCATAGGCTCTTCGGGAGTGCTCGGAAATTGATATTGGCCGATGGTCACCGGGAAATCGAGCGCGGTATACGTGTGATAGCCGCCCGGCGCGACGATTTGGTGCACGCCTAGTTTAGAGAATGAGGTCCAGTTGCGCAGGGCGACGTGAGTGTAGACCAGCGGCGTCTTCACGAGATACGAGAGGGCATCTTTTTGTTTGTCGGGGAGTTCGGGACAGAGATACGGGATCATCATGTTGTAGCAGGCCAAGACGCAATTCTTGCCACGCACCGATTGCAGCTTGCCCCCGCGTATGTAGCTGACTTCGACTTCTTTCTTGGAATCTGCGGTGGCCGGGGCGTGCTGGACGTGCATGACAGTAGTGTTCAGGCGCAGGCGTACGATCGAATCGGCTTGATCCAGCTTGCCGTAGTCGGCGCGCGCGGTGACAACGTCTTCCATGGTTCCGCCGGGAACCGCGCTCGGGATCAGCGAGCGCACCAGTAAGCGCGCGACCGATGCATTTCCATCCGGAAAATGAAAGATATATGGCTCTTCTTTTTCGGGTTCCGGAAATCCCAGGCCATCAAATCCTGCATAAGTGAACGACTCGTAGTCATCGGGAGACGCGTAGCAAGCCGCCGCCGATACCGCATCGATCCCCACGCCAAAGAGATCGTGCGGAAACGTTTGAAAGAACGGCAGGGCTTCCGGTGTCACCTTGCAATATTTTGTGAGGTAATCCGCGTAACTGATTGTTGCCAGCTTGGCGAGTTTCTGGTCTTTTGATAGGCCCGCCATGTAATCCACTTTTTCGGTGTAGACGCGGGCAATGTCGCGACGCACTGCGTTCGAAAGGGGAGCCTTGGCGAGAAATTCCGGCCACGGGGTCGAGTTCATGCCTGTGAGCAAGCAATCCTGGCCGAAGGTTTCCTTGTCGAAGAAGGCCGCCGTGCCCAATTTCTTGTAAAGATTCTGATCGTAGTCCTTGAAGAAACGCTCCACCTGGATTCCCAGCTGTACGAGCAGGTCTTTCGCAACCCTGCTGTAGGAACCGGGGCTCTCGATCGACTGCGTTCCACCGTTGCTGAGCAGCATGCGATTGCCGGCGCGGAATTCGTTGCGCTTGGCGTGGCCGCCAAAGTCGTCGTGATTGTCGAGGATCAGAATGCGAGCCCTGCTGCCGGCACTCTTGCGGTAAAAATATGCCGCGGCCAAGCCGCTGATGCCGCCTCCTACGACGACCAAGTCGTAGGTTTCGCCCGTTTGGGCCGCCGGTCCGATGGTATCCCATTTCCCGCCGTCGCGAAGCCGATGCGCATACGTGAATGTGCCGTCGTGATTGCCACGCATGCCTGTGAGCGCAGGCGGATCGTATCCGGCGGCCTTTTCCGGCGCGAAGTCGTCGTCGCGGATAGCCGCCGCGGCCAACAACGATTCGCCAGCCAACGCGCTACCTACACCGGCGGCGACACCATTCAAGAAGTCGCGCCGCGAAATTGGGCAGCGCATGCCCAACTCTCGATCTCTTTTTTCATCGCTCATCGAGTGGAAGCCTTTGTGAACGCAGGATCACCGCGCATTATAGCGTTGCGGTAGGTCTTGTGCGAGCGGGCGGCACGCGCGTAACATCCGCTCATCACGGACCTCATAGGATGACGGAGGAGTAATGAAATTGGCTGCTCGCAGTTCCTTTCACTGGTATGTGCCGCTGCTTTTCGCGACCGCGATTGTCGCGATCCCGATTCACGGCTACCTGCACGCGACGCCCGCAGCCCAGGAAGTGAAAGAAAGGCCGTTCGTGGTCGAATACTACTACAAAGCAAAGTGGGGTCACGCGGACGAATTTATCGCGTTGTTCAAGAAAAACCACTATCCGCTGCTCAAGAAGGAGATGGAACTTGGACGCATCCTGAAGGTGTTCGCGGTCGCTCCTCGATATCACAGCACCGAAGACGGACGTTGGGACTATCGCACCACTATCGTCTTCAAGAACGCCGAGATCGCTCACGACACGTTCGATTCCGGGCCGCTCCTGAAGCAACTGTTTCCCGATCAAGAAACGTATAAGCGCGAAGAGCAGCACCGCTTTGAAATTCTGGACGCGCACTGGGATGTGCCCATCAAGGATGTCGATCTGGATGCGAAGTAATCGAGGAGCTGCGCAGCACTGCAACTGTTGGGTGGGTTGCGTCTAACCTCGCCTTCTGAAGAGGGCGCTGTAGGTGCCAGGGAAGCGCAGGCCGACAGACTTCGACCTACGTTCCGTCGATTTTCTTGTCGCGCGGCCACGCTATATATAATAGGTGCAGGAGCGTTCATGCCCGACTACACCGAGGAACACGCGCGCGCCGGCATAGCTACAAGATTGCCGGCGCTGGAAACGTGGCCCAATCAGTTTCCCGGCTACATCATCACTACTAAATTTCCGGAATACTCTTCGGTTTGCCCGAAGACCGGACTGCCCGATTTCGGCACCATCACCATCCAGTACGTGCCGCGCAAGAACTGCATCGAGCTGAAGTCGCTGAAAATATATTTGCTTGCCTATCGCGATCTCGGCATCTTCTACGAAAACGCGGTCAACAAGATGCTGCGGGACATCGTCGAAGCCATTCAGCCGGAATGGTGCGTCGTTCGCGGCGAATTCACCCCGCGGGGCGGCCTGACAACATCCGTTTTCTCGCGATGGCCGACGCCAGCGTCGCGCGGCACGGCCAGCACCAAAAGCCGAGCAAGAGATCGCGCCAAACGCTGACTAACGTCTCGGTCATGGCCAGCGGTCTCTTGTGCCCCCCATTTAGATGGAATTTCGCCGCGCTGAATAGGCGGCTGACATTTGCATTTCATTGTGGTCAGTTGTACGTTGTCGGTCGAACGGTAGAGTCGATCGTGGAAATCGGTGTCTCGGGAAATGAACTTGAAACTACCGGTTTGTGCATCCCTATTGTCAATCGCAATCGCTACCGGTTCGTACTCGCCGCAGAATGCCTCACACTCCCAGGGGTCCCCAACGTTCACTGTCGATGAGGGCGATTTGCACAAGCCCCTCACGGTCATCGTATACGGCGACATGCGCTTTACCGACCCTGCAAATCACGACGCGACGAATCCTTCTGTACGCCAGGCTCTCGTGGCGCGTATTGCGCTGGAGAAGCCCGACGCAGTCCTGTTAAATGGGGATGTTCCCTGGCACGGTGGAGATCGTGGAGACTATTCGGTTTACCAGACCGAGACCGGCGCGTGGCGAACGAACCATCTGCGCGTCTACCCGGCACTGGGCAATCATGAGTTCAGCCATTGCGAAGTTTCACAGTGCCTGGAGAATTGGTGGAGCGCGTTCCCCGAGTTTCGGGGCCGCCGCTGGTACTCCGTCGCTTTGGGCCGGCAGTTGTATGCCATCGCGCTCGATAGCGACACTTCCCTGCTGCCGGGCAGCGATCAACGCCAGTGGCTCGAAGCACAAATTGCATCCTTGGCTCCCAGCGTGCGCTTCGTGCTGATCAGCATGCACCATCCGCCGGTGGCCGACATCCAGAAGAATTTGTATGTGGACCACAACCCGCGTCCCAATGAAATTTCATTAGCGGATTATTTGAAGGGCGCCGCGGTGACGAACAAAGCACGATTTCTGGTGAGTGCCGGGCATATCCATAATTACGAGCGCTCGATGCAAGACGACGTGGTGTACCTGGTGTCCGGCGGAGGCGGAGCCCACCCGTATCCGGTCGAGCGCACGCGGACGGACCTGTACCAGGACAATGGATTCCCCAATTTTCACTACGTCAAGCTGGCGCTGGAAGGCGACACACTCAGGGGCACGATGTACCGGCTCGATCCCGACGCCGCTATTCCCACCTGGCAAGAAAAAGATTCCTTCCAGATTCACGCCAAACCGTAGTCTGCGCAATCCTCCTCCAAGCCAGCCACAGGTGAACCAGCCGCGGCCCGCACGGCTGTCAGCCGGGTTGTAACATGCCTTTAATACTCGCGTGGAGGAATCTGTGTATGATTCCCCGCCGTACGAGCTTGCCTTCCCCGAGGCGTGCACAGGAGGCTTCCATGTTTCGTCATCGCCAATGGCTTGTGGGTGTAGCGGTCGCCGCGGTCGTCAGCGTGTTTTTGATCGCCGGATGCAACGCCAGAGGGGAAGAGACGGTCGCGGAGAAAGACTTTGCCACATCATCCACCGTGAGGACCGCTATTGGCGCCGCGGGAAGCACCTTTATCGCCCCGATCATGACCAACTGGGTCACCGCCTATCAGCAAAGCCACCCGAGCATACTGATTAATTACCGCCCTATTGGCAGCGGCGCAGGCCTTGGCGAGTTGAGGAAAAACACGTTGGAACTCGCGGCTAGCGATGCGCCGCTCAGCGACGACCAAGTACAAAAGATGTTTCCAGTGATCCAAGTTCCCGTGACCGCCGGGGCGGTCTGCGTGGTCTACAATGTCCCTGATGCGAAGAATCCGCTGCGCTTCAGCCCCTCCACCTTGGCGGGAATTTTCCTGGGTAACATCATCAGCTGGCAGGATCCCGCGATTGAGCGGGATAATCCGGGCGTAAAACTTCCCAGGGCAGCGCTGATCGTCGTACATCGTTCAGATGGCAGCGGCACCACGAGCATTTTGACGGGCTACCTTGGCAGAGTCAGTTCCGAGTGGTCTCAGAAAGCGGGGCAGGGACTGACGGTTTCGTGGCCGGTGGGCATCGGAGCCGACGGCACCAAGGGCGTGCTGGATTTTGTGAAGCAGAATCCGGGAACCATCGGATACGCGGAGCTCAACTCTGCCAAGGAGAACAAACTTCCTGTGGCGCAGGTGCAAAATCGCGCGGGCAGCTTCGTGACGCCAAGCCCTGCCAGCACCACCGCTGCGATCGAGGTGTTCGGCGATGCGTTGTCGAAGGATCCTCGTACACCGATTGTCGATCCACCTGCTTCCGCCAAGGATGCTTATCCGTTGTCTGGGTTGACGTTCCTCCTGGTTCCGAAGGATGGCTCGGATGCCGACGAGCGCCGTGCGATCAGGGATTTCATTCAATACTCCGTGACTACGGGTCAAGACTCGGCGGAGAGCCTCAACTATGCGAAGCTACCGAAGTCGATGCAGCAACTGGACCTCAACCTGTTGAGCGAACTGACCGTGAACGGTCAGCCGCTAAAATAAAGCGGGGTGGCTCAGGCGGGCTACCACGCGCATCGTGATTCGCAGCTAAAGCTAACTTCTTCCGCAAACCGGTCCGAGTCCAACGGAAAACGTTGAACTTCGCCTTATCGCAGGCCTTTCTGCGACGATCTAGGCTTCGCGGGGTTGCGCGACGAGACCGCGAGGCGTCAAAATCGCCAGCAGAATCGCCACGAAAACCAAGGCTGGAATATCTCCCAAGAGGTGGCCATGCTCCATCGGGGCTTTGATCGCTTGCACGGTCATAATTCCTGCATGAACCAGGCTGGACCAAACCGTGAACCAGATCAAACCGCGGTACTCCAGAGGTTTTCGAGACGCAATGAGAAGGAATACGCCTAGAGTCGCATAGACCCCGAGAATCATCTGTTCATATTCGGGTTGATTCGGTTGCCAGCGCCAGCCCGAGGGCCACCAAGCCATCATCAAAGGATAAACACCCAGCGTAAAAATCAAACCGACCAGCACCAAGGCCACGCGAAGATACCGCAAACGAGTCGCTTCGTTCACCTGTCACCTCTTTCATTTGTTCGGAATGGACAGAACTGGCGCAGGATGCTAGCCACTGCGTTGGAACATGTCAACCCTTGGTCGTTTTCCGCCAGGTTTCCGGGATTCTCTCGCCTCACTCCCGTTTGGTCTCAAGCCTATATGTTGTGAGCCTGTATAGTGTTAAGCGGACTCGCCATGCCGCGCTTACTCCCTTCCAACGAACACCTCGATTACATCGCTGCGCTTTTGGACGACATGTGGCGGATTCCTGGGACCCAGATCCGGTTTGGCCTTGACGCGATCATTGGATGGGTGCCGGGGATCGGCGACGCGCTGGCCGGCGTCGCCTCCTGCCTGATTGTGTTTGCCTCGTGGCGGCGCGGGGCGAAGCCGGTTACCCTGACGCGCATGATCGCCAACATTCTCCTGGAGATGGGCCTGGGAGCAATCCCCGTCGTGGGCGACATCTTCCACATCGTTTGGAAGGCGAACCGGCGCAATTATCGGCTGCTGATTCGAGAGAAAGAGGAGCCCGGCGCGAATACCGGGCGCGACTGGATATTCCTCGCGGCGATCGTAGTCACCGCGCTTGCGGCGGTTGCGATTCCATTGGGCCTCTTATTTTGGTTGCTGCACTCTCTCTTAAAAGGCAGGTAGAAAGGGAGACCTTATGTTCAGCGCAGCGCACCGCTCTGCTTGGCGGCGGACCTGCGGCATTCCTTTCTCTGTAGACTGTCCCGGTTGGAACGTTGCGAACCGCTAATACGTCCGATAATTGGAAACCGAGTCATATTGCGCGTTCCGCGCACGTTGCGAGCAACGATTTGCGAATGGTACCATCGCTAGGTTGGGGGCCCACTTCCGAGGAGGCTGAATGAGTATTTCGCCAAACGTACCGACTCCGCAAGAGTCCTACCATTACGAAGCAGCGGCTACTGGCACGCCGCGTTGGATTGCTGTGTTGTTCGGCGTGCTGATTGTCGGGATGATCGCGCTTGCTTATATGGGCCACTCTGCGCAGTCGCAGCTCCAGGCCGATCTCGCCAAGGCGCAGGATCAAGACAAGTTGCTGAGCGCCCAACTCGATCAGGCCAACGCCCGCCTCGCCGATCTGAAAGGCAATATTGAGGTTACCCAACAGAAAGTCGGCATGACCCAGGCAGAGCTCGCCAAGGCCCGGAGCCGCGCCGAATCGATCCGCAACGACCAGATCGCGGCGGATCAAAAGCTTGCCTCTCAATTGAGCCAGGTTCAGACCGAAAGCAACGAAAAGATTGGCGCGGTCGCCACCGAAGTGGGCGGCGCGAAAAAAGACATCGCGGACACCAGGACCGATCTGGAAACCACCAAGGGCAAACTGGATAGGGCCACCGGGGATATGGGGGTGATGAGCGGCCTGATCGCTCACAACCGCGATGACCTTGAAGAACTGAAGCGCCGGGGCGATCGCAACTACTATGAGTTCAAGGTCAGCAAGAGCAAGACGCCGCAACGCGTGGGCCCGGTACAGGTGACGCTGAACAAGACCGACCAGAAAAAAGGCAAGTACACGATGACCGTTTTCGTGGATGACCGGTCGATCGAGAAGAAAGACAAGACGGCCGGCGAACCGGTGCAGTTCTACCTCAAGGGCAGTTCGCGCATGGCGCCATACGAAATCGTGGTCTTCAACGTAGGCAAGAACGATATCAACGGATACCTTTCGACTCCGAAGGATGCCGGCTCGGGCACGGCGCCAGCCGCCGCTCCAGCAGCTGCGGCTGCCAAGCCGACCTCGTAAGTCCGGCTTGATTTCGATCCCATCGAAGCCCTGTTCCGCGTTCTGGAAACCTGACGCGGGACGGGGCTTCTGTCTTTTCGGAGTGGGCGATAGCATGGAAAAGCTGCTCACTCTGGCAGGAATCCGGGTTGGCCGGAAATTCGCGGCGGAGACCTCTCATGAAACCTACGCACCTGCGCGCGTTTGTCTGCGCTCTGATTTTGACGATGCTCCTGGCGTCCCGCCTGGCGGCGCAAGCTCCGCTGGAGCCGGCGCAAATGTCGTCCCGCACTTCTTTCTATCTCATTTGGCGGGGCACGCCCGCTGGCGACGCACGAAAGACCAACGCACTGTTTGCACTTTGGGACGATCCGGATTTCGCCCCCGTTCGCGCTGCCATGTTTGAAAATATGACTAGCGCGTCGGACAAGGATGCCTCAAAACCCGCGCTCTCGCGTGAGGAAACCGAACAATATGCTTCGCTGCTGGAAAACGCATTCGTGGTTGGTTATCTCAGCAAGCCCGAAGCGAAAATGGCCGCGGCTGCCGCGCCTCCCAAGGCTGCTGACCACACTTATAATGGCCTCTTCTTTGTTTACGACCGTACCGGCAAAGAAGCTCTGCTAAGCAAGGCCGTACTGCGCATGCGCGGCCAGGAAAAAGAGCTGCCGCAGATTTCGCAAGTCACTGTGGCCGGCGTTCCGACCTTGAAAGTGGAGCGCAAGACCAGTACGACTTACTGGGTCGAGCACGGGAAATATGCAGCCAGCGCCAATGAACGCTCGGTCCTCGAAGACATTCTGGGGCGTCTCGAAGGGAAGTCCACCGATGCCAATTCGCTCGCCCAATCGCCAGCCTACAAAGAAGCCCAGCCGCAACTGGGCGGCGGCGTCCTGGAATTTTTCGCTGGAGTTCCCAGCCTGAAGGACCTTGCTCCCGACTCCGCCTCCGGATTCAAAATCGCTCCGGTGCTGAACGCCCTAAAGCTCGAAGCCATTCATTCCTTCAGCGGACGGGTGATCCTCCAAGGCGCAAAGACTCGATTCCAAGGCGCGATTCTGGGCGATACCGCGCCGGGCGCGCTGTTCGATTTCTGGACTGATGGTTTAGCTTCGCCGACCTCCCTTTCGCTCCTTCCGCCCAGCGCCATTTCTTACAGCGAAACGCAATTCAATCTGCCAGGCTTTTACGAGATCCTGAAGCGTGGCGTGGCGGCGGCAATGCCGGCGGGACAGCAGAACGCCACCGCCATGGTCGAAGCGATGGCGCAAGCGCGTCTCGGAATGCCAATGTCCGATGCGCTCGCGCTGCCGAGCGGGGAATTTGCGTCGATGCAGCTCAGTTCGTCGCTCGATCCGCAAAAAGCCGTCTATGTGTTCGGAATCCGCAAGAAGCCCGAGACCCTGAAACTCTTGCGTTCCATTTTCGGCGAGCAGATCACATCAGAACGCTCAGAAGGCGACGTCACATTCCTGAAAATCTCGCTTCACGGAAATCAAGGCAGTAAAGGCGTAGCGCAATGGGACTTCTATCACCTGGCCATCACGCCAGACTTCATCGTCGGCGCGACGCGCAATGAGACCGTTCGCGATCTCCTTGCCGCTCGTGCTTCTTCGAGCACGCCTGTAGCGGCGCAATTTCAAGCCGCTCGCGCTGCGTATCCCGATAAGATCAACGGCCTTAACTATTTCGATTTCCAGAAGGTCGACTGGCCTGCCTTAAAAGCTCGGTGGATCGAAGAAGCCAAGAAAGTCTCGGAGACACAAAGCACGACTGCCCAGCAAAAAGCTGCCGCCGCTAAGGTCCCGTCCTTGCTCAGCGATGCGAACCCGCAGGTTTTTCCGAAGCATCTGCACTTTATGGCCGGCGCATCCTGGAAGGACGCCAAAGGCATCCACTTCGATCAGTGGCTTGAATAATTGAAATTTTGCGCATCTTCAGGCTACATCATAGAGAAATGCGCTTTCCAGCGCTCGCTTGCAAGGTCGCCCTCTGGATAGCCGCGGCTCCGCTCGCCTTCGCGCAATCTCAGGCCCCTCCCCAGGCCGAGGCTCCTCCGATTCGTGTCACCGTCAATCGCGTAAATGTCCCCGTGACGGTCACCGATTCTGACCGCCACTTGATCGAAGGTCTTCGCCGCGAAGATTTCCACATTTTTGACAACGGGGTCGAGCAACCCACCACCGACTTCGCGCCCGTCGAGCAATCCACTCAAGTCGTCTTGCTCATCGAGTCCGGCCCGGCCGTCTTGTTCCTGGCCAAGGATCACGTCCTCGCCGCCGACGCCTTCCTTCGCAGCATTCCAACGGCCGACCGCGTCGCCATCGCCAGCTACACCAGAGCGCCGGAACTGATCCTGAATTTCACGCAAGATAAGATGGCAGCTCGCGAGGCGCTCCATGAACTCAGCTTCGTTAACGGATTCGGCGACTTGAATCTTTCCTCCAGCCTGGCTACCACCATCGATTGGATCGCTTCCGTGCCGGGCAAGAAAACTATCGTCCTTCTTTCCACAGGAGTAGACAGTTCGCCGCCCGAAACCTGGAAGGCCGTTCAGAGGAAACTTCAAACCTCCGACGTGCGCATCTTTGCTGTATCGCTCTCGGCAGAGACATCCGCCAACCCGCCAAGATGAAGAAACTCACTCCCCAGGACCGCTCCAACCGCGCCGAAGTAAAAGAAGGTTTCGAGGAAGCCGACCGATCTCTTCACGAACTCTCCGAAGCCACCGGCGGGCGTGTTTATTTCCCCAAAGACCCGGCCGACTTCGAACGCGCCTACAACGAAATCGCAAATCTCGTCGCCAATGAATACAGCCTGGCCTTCGCACCAACATCCTTCGACGGCCAGGCCCACACCCTCGATGTTAAAGTTAAGAACTCGACTTTCCGCGTAGACCACCGCCAGGCCTACCTCGCTCCCTCCGCAAACTAGATGCGGAGGATGCTTGCAGCTTCATTGTGCCGTTGGAATCGAAGAACAAGCAGGACACCTGTTCGCAGAAACCTACTCGTATTCCTTCATCATTCGCGCCATCTTGCTCAACCGTTCGTTCACCTGCGCGAACACCGTGCCACTCGGAAATGTGCCATCGCCGTTCCGCGTCCCCGCGGTCATGCCCGTCAAAATCTCGATGCCTTCTTCAATCTTCGCCACCGGCCAGATGTGAAACTTCCCGGCGGCCACTGCGTCCAGAATGTCTTCGCGCAACATCAAATCCTCGACATTCGAAGCCGGCATCAGAATGCCCTGAGAACCCGACAGTCCCGCGATCTTGCACACGTCAAAAAATCCTTCGATCTTCTCGTTGATCCCGCCGATCGCCTGCACGTCGCCCTGCTGGTTCATCGATCCGGTCACCGCGATGTCCTGACGCAGGGGCAATTCCGCCAAAGCCGATACCAGCGCGTACACTTCCGTCGAACTCGCGCTGTCGCCGTCCACACCCGAATACGACTGCTCGAAACAGATACTGGCCGACAGCGACAGCGGCTTATCCTGCGCAAACCGGCTCCGCAAATAGCCAGAAATAATGTGCACGCCTTTATCGTGGAAGCGCCCGCTCAGATTCGATTCGCGCTCGATGTTGATCACGCCGACTTTCCCGAGAGCCGCAGTGGCCGTAATGCGCACCGGCTTGCCAAATGAATATCCGCCAATCTCCAGCACGCTTAGTCCGTTCACCTGTCCTACGCGCGTGCCTTCCAGATCGACCAGCAGCGTCCCCTCTTCGATCATCTCGCGAATCCGCGTCTCGATCAGGTTGTGCCGCTCCATCTTGGAAGACAGTGCCGTCCGCACATGCGCCGCACGCACGACCGATTCCCCCGCAGCCGAGGCAGCGTAAGCCGCCTCCCGCGCCAAGTCCGCGATATCCACAAATCGTGCCGTCACCTTGTT
>JBEKWY010000024.1:0-44900 GCA_049512575.1 Candidatus Acidiferrum sp. | reverse complement strand
CGCCGTTCACGCGTTGCTCCCAAATGACGCGGAGGTTGCCGGATTGTTGGCGCTCATGTTGCTGACCGACGCCCGCAGCGCCGCACGCATGGGGCCTGAACAGGAGTTGATCCCGCTCACAAATCAAGATCGGACACTCTGGGGTCAATCGAAGATTGACGAAGGCGTGGCGCTGATCACTGCGGCCCTCTCGAAGGGATCGGTGGGTCCGTATCAGCTACAGGCCGCCGTGGCCGCGGTTCATGACGAAGCCGCTAGGTCAGAGGACACCGACTGGCCGCAGATCCTGGCGCTCTACGAACTGCTCAAGCGTATGTCCGACAATCCCATGGTGATCCTCAATCACGCAGTCGCCGTGGCCATGGTGCACGGCCCGTCCAAAGGGCTCAAGCTACTCAAATCGCTCGACGCAGACCCACGAATCGCCGGCCATTATCGTCTTGACGCCGTTCGTGCCCATCTTCTGGAAATGGCTGGCGACCCTGCGGCCGCGATTACTCAATACCGAATTGCCGCTACCCGCACGACGAGCATCCCCGAGCGAAACTACCTCATGACCCAAGCCGCCCGCCTCAGCGACAGCACAACCGTCGCCGACCGATAAGAAAAAATTGTCATTCTGAAGGCATCCGACGAGGATGCCTGAAGAATCTCAACCGCGGCAGCCCTAAAAGAAGCCTGAATAGAGTCCCATCAGACCTGCAATTTGTGCAGGTACGGTACGCTTGCTTTCATCATGTCCAAATCCATCTCGACGAAGTAATTCTTCACGCCGCCCGTTTTTGCCGCTGTAAAAATTTTCTTCCAATCGAGACTCCCCTGTCCCACTGGCACGATCTTCTTGTCTTGCGCCGACCAGCCTTGAACGTGCATGGAAATAAAGCGCCCCGGATACTTCATAAAGTACTCCGCGGCGTCGTATCCGTCGCTGATCGTGGAAACCTGGAACTGGAACTTGACCAGCTTCGGATCGAGAAGCCCGAACAACAAGTCATAAGTCCGCTTGCCGTCCACCATTGTGAGTTCGAAATCTTCATTGTGAAGTCCCTGCTGGATGCCAGCTTTCGCTGACCGTTCCCCCATTTTGTTGTATTCGTCGGCCGCTCGCTTTACATCATCCATCGTCGGCTTCTTGGGTCCATCGAGCGACGGCACCAGCATTTGCTTAAGGCCGACATCTTTCGCCCAGGCAATTCGGCCCTCCTGATCGGCTCGAAGTTCCTGAATGCTGAAGTGAGAGCTGATACAGCTCACCCCCGCGTCGCCCAGTATTCTCCGAAGCTCGCTTCCTTTGTACTTCGCAAGTCCAGCAAAACCGGAATCCGCGTAGCCCACCGGGGAGCACAACTCAATCGTCTGAAATCCCGCTCCGGCCAACTGCTTGATCGTGCCGGGAAAGTCCTTGGCGATCATCTCTCGAACAGGCCAAGTCTGACACCCAATCGGCAAACCCAGCGGATTGGCGTCAAGCCCCACACCCGCTGCGGAAAGAAAGCCCGCTGCAGCCGCACCCATCGCAGCCTTTTTTACGAACTCTCTTCTCGAAATCTCAGACATGGATACCTCCCGTGGCAATTTGTCTCCCAACTGCAGCCAGATGCACCAGCCAAACTACAGCCGATTGAGCGTGTATGACAATGAGTTCTTACGGCAAACTGCTAAGGCGACTCGAATCTAATCCGCAATGCTCCCCCGGAGTTCGATAATCCGCACTTGGATGACGGGCGAGTGGGGTAGTATTCTGGTCTCTGGGCGGCATCCACCTGGAAACGGAAGTGTTTTGTGGGGCGTCCATCAGAGTATGCGTTTACCACGGACCACGATGTCCAGGGGGAATCATGCAGCGTCGTGAACTTTTGAGACTGCTAGCGGCAGGGGCGGCTCTTCCCGTCTTATCGCCAAGCTTGCTGGCGCATTTTCAGGAAGCGCAAGCGCAGGTTGGCTCAAGTTACAAGCTCCGCACGCTAAGTCCCCAGCAAAACGCCCTGGTCGTCACCATGGTCGATCTGATCATTCCAGTGACCGACACGCCCGGCGCGAAGGCAGCGCGGGTGAACGAATTCATCGACGTAATCCTTACCGACTGGGCTACCGCGAGCGAGCGGCAGGCTTTTCTCGATGGTCTCGCCAGTGTGGACAAGAAGAGCAACGAACTCTACGGAAAGAACTTTGTCGATGCATCGGTGGTACAGCAAACCACCCTGCTGCGCTCCATGGATGACACCGCAATGGCCGCCCACCGTGCTCGAAGCGTGCGTCACGGCAACACTATTCCTGTGGACCGCGACAAGCAACTCCAGGGCAGCTTCTGGGACGTCTTCAAGGGCATCACCATCCACGGCTACTACACCTCTGAAATTGGCTTCACGCAGGAGGAAAACTTACAGATTATTCCGGGCGCTTACCACGGTTGCGTGCCGCTGACCGCCGAGAAAAAGGCTTAGGGAGAATTACATGCCAGCGAATACATACGACGCAATCATTGTGGGTTCCGGAATCACCGGCGGCTGGGCGGTGAAAGAGCTGACCGAAAAAGGGCTGAACACGTTGGTTCTGGAAGCGGGACGCACGATTGATCCCGGTACGGACTACGTCGAGCACGTCCCGGTGTGGGAGCTGAAATACCGAAACTGGGATGATCGCGCGACGCGCCAGAAGACTCAGCCGGTGCAACGCGAGGTCTACTACGCTTGCGACGAATATTCCTCCAAGTTTTTCGTCAGCGACGTCGAGAATCCCTATACAAACGTTCCCGGCACGAAGTTTTCCTGGATTCGCGGGCGCCAGGTTGGCGGAAAATCCATCACCTGGGGACGCCAGAGCTACCGCTGGAGCGATCTCGATTTCGAAGCTAACTTGAAAGAGGGCATCGCCGTCGATTGGCCCATCCGCTATGCCGATATCGCGCCGTGGTACGACTACGTCGAAGAATTCGCCGGCATCAGCGGGCAGGCGGAAGGCTTGCCGCAACTGCCCGACGGGAAATTTCTCCCGCCGATGGAAATGAATTGCGCGGAGCTCGCTTTCCGCGATGGGCTCGCGAAAAATTTTGACGATCGCATCTTGACGATCGGCCGGACAGCCGTGCTCACGCAAGTTCACAAAGGCCGCGCCGCGTGTCACTACTGCGGCGTGTGTCATCGCGGCTGCATCACGTCGTCCTATTTCAGCAGTTTGAATTCCACGTTGCCCGCCGCTCAGAAAACCGGGAAATTCACGATGCGGCCGTACAGCGTAGTGCACAGCCTGGTTTTCGATTCGCAAACACGGAAAATCACGGGCGTGCGCGTGATCGACGCGAAGACCAAGGCCACCACCGAATACAAAGCGCGCGTATTTTTCCTTTGCGCTTCCACTTTGGAATCGACCCGGATCTTGCTCAATTCCGCCACCACGGAATTTCCCAACGGCCTGGCCAACAGTAGCGGCGAGCTCGGCCACAACCTGATGGATCACCACATGGGTGCGGGCGCCAGCGGGATTATCCCCGGCCACGAAGACAAGGTGCCGTTCGGCAATCGCCCTAATGGAATCTATCTTCCGCGCTTTCGCAACGTGAAAACCAAGCAGAAGGAATTCGTCCGCGGCTACGGCTACCAGGGCGGCGGAAGCCGCGAAAATTGGGGGCGCGGCGCAACGATGGCCGGCATCGGCGTGGATTTTAAAAATGCCCTGAAGGGTCCCGGCCCGTGGCGCATGGGGCTCGGCGGATTTGGGGAGTGCTTGCCGTATCACACCAACTACGTCGAGTTGAACAAGGAAAAGCTCGACGCTTGGGGCATCCCCACGCTGACCATTCATTGCGAGTGGGGCGACAACGAAAAGATCATGTCCAAGGATATCGCGGTGCAAGCCGCGGAAATGCTGGCAGCTGCGGGCGCGAGGGAAATCGGCGTGTACCAGGATATTTCGACGCCGGGCCTGGGTATCCACGAAATGGGCACAGCGAGAATGGGCCGCGATCCGAAAACATCCGTGGTGAACGAGCACAACCAGACGCATGAGGCCAAGAACCTGTTCATGACCGATGGAGCTTGCATGACCTCGGCGGCGTGCGTGAACCCGTCGCTGACATACATGGCGTTGACGGCGAGAGCGTGCGATTTTGCCGTTACGCAAATGAAACGCAATGAGCTGTGAGCCCGGCCATACATTGCGATACGGAGGCTCGCACATCGCGCTAGCGCCCCGGGCTTCAGCCCGGCGCCTACACGACACGACGGCAAGAAAAGCAGTCGCACCTGCTTGTGGCTTCCTAGCGGGTAATTCTCATTAAGTTGTCAAAGAACGCGGCGAATCTCCAGGATTCGCCGTCCCACGAAGGCTGCCTCTCCGTGGGGCTAAGCCGTGCCTGCCGCGTCATCCCTTGAGTAACCGAGAGACTGCAAGATTTGCTCTGTGTGTTCGCCGAGCAGTGGAGGCGGCAGACGGTAGCTCACGGGCGTATCCGAAAAGTTGATGGGGTTGGCGATGCTGCGTGCCTGGCCGAGCGATGGATGTTCGAGTTGCACGATCAGGCCGCGCGCAAGGGTTTGCGCATCGCTTAAAGCTTCGGGCACGGTGTTTATTGGCGCGGCGGGAATGCCGGCACGCCCCAGTTTCTCCAGCCAGGCCGAGGCGGGTTCGCGATCGAATTGAGATTGCAGCGTGGCGATGAGTTCCACGCGGTTTGCAATGCGCAGCGGGTTGTTCGCAAATCTTTGATCCGTGCCCAATGTCTCTTCCGCGTTCAAGGCTCGCACGAATTTCTTCCATAAGAGCTCGGAGCCGACACCGACGACGAAATATTTGGCGTCGCCGCCCCGGAACATCTGGTAGGGCACGATACTGGGATGGGCGTTTCCCCAACGCTGGGGCAACGCATCTGCGTTCAGGTAGTTGCTCCCAATGTTCGCCAGCCAGGTTAGCTGCGAGTCGAACAAAGACATATCCAAAAATTGGCCGCGACCGGTTTTTTCCCGGGCGAACAGCGCCGCGAGGATTCCTATCGCGGTATACATACCGCAGGTCATGTCGGCAATGGCGATGGGGTAGCGCATCGGTTCGCCGCCCGGTTCACCGGTGAAGGTCATCACACCGGATTCGGCTTGCGCCAGAATGTCGTATCCGGGCCGGCCGGTTTTTGGTCCGGTCAGGCCGTAACCGGAGATGTTGGAATGGATTAGCCGGGGACACTTCGAGAACAAGGTTTCGGGATCGAGCCCGCGCTTCTGCATGGAAGCGAGTAGGGCCTGGTTGGAGATGAATACGTCGGCAGTGGCGAGCAGGCGCTGCAAGATCTCGGCGTCGCGGGGTTCGTCGTAGTTCAGGGTGATGGAGCGCTTGTTGCGATTGGTTGCGAGGAAGTATGCGGACTCGCCTCCGACAAAGGGGGGTCCCCAGCCGCGGGTTTGGTCTCCGCTGCCAGGACGCTCGACTTTGATCACGTCGGCGCCAAGATCGCCTAAGAGCATTGCGCAGTAGGGTCCAGCGAGGGCTTCGGTGAGCTCGATGACACGGATGGAGTGGAGGGCGGAGGTCACGGGCGAGATTATAGCGGAGTTCGGCGAAGCGCCCCGCATGGGAAGAACCTTTCAATGAGAGAGGAAGTCCTCACTGAGAGCAGAAGCCCTCACTGCTTGAGTCAGTGAGGGCTTCCAGGGCACACGTTGTAGCGGGGTTTTCCGGGCGATTTATTGGTAGTTGGTCTTGTTGAGCCACTGCACGCCCTTCCAGGTGGTGGTAACGGACGTGCCGCTTCCGGCAGCAGCGGTGACCGTGGTGGAGGGGAACCACGGCGGCGCGAAGCCACCGGACAAGAACCTGCGATCGAAGAGAACGTTACGGGTGGTGGTGTTGATGCTTTGAATGGTGTTCTGAATACGTCCGCCGACGATGGTCAGGGTGTTGATGGCGGCCCCGGTGTTGACGAGGCCTCCGGAACCGGTTGCGGAAATGCAGGCGATGGAGGCGTCGATCTCGAGGTTGCCGTTGGACTGGGTGTTCGCGAGGTTGATGTTGCCGTTGGAAGTATAGATTCCGAGAACCTGACCGGTGTTGTTGGCCGGGATGAGTTGGTCGATGGTGGCGACCGTGCCGGTCAGGGTAACGGGTTCGGCTTTGTAAAGGATGTCGCCGGTGATGGTGATGTCGTTGCTCCCAGAAGCGACGACGGTAAGAGCGGTGGCGTTTTGAATGGCAGCCTGGCCTTGGCCGGGACCGGAAAGGCTGGTGATGGCGCCATTCACGAACAGCATGGTGGCGTCGCCCATCAGCTGATCCGCGGAGCTAAACTGCTGGGGAACGCCATTGATGGTCTGCGTGCCTAGGCCGGTGGTGGTGATGGTGGTGGTGCCCGCCGAACCAGCGGCCGGGTCGATGACGACGGTGGTGGTCACCCCGTTGTTCACGATGGTGTATTGCTGAGCGGTAGTGGAGGTGCTGACGGGCGCCAAAGTGACCGTGGCGTTGCCTTGGACGTAGATACCTCCTCCGCTGAAGGTCTTAACGGCCGGCGAGCCGCTAACCGTATACGGGACGTAGACGCCAGAGGCGGCACCGCCGGTGGGGTAGGCGGTACCCGCAGCGTTCTTGAGGATGGCATTCAACTGAGCGTTCGTCGGTGCGCTGGCGGCGTTACCGATGCCGTCCAGGACGGCTTGCTCCTGGTTGAAGGAGTTCGCTGGGAGTGTAATGGCCGTTTGACTGACATTGAAGCCGTTGGTGAACGTCGGATTAATTCCGTTGGTGGGGGTTGCGGAACTCACGCAACTGCCGCTGCTGCCGTCCCAACCCGCAGTGGAGGCGGATTGGCCAACAGCGTCGGTGAAGGTGTAAGGGCCGGAGTTGGAAAAGTTCCACGAGCCGTTGGTGAAGACCGGGCCGGTAATGGTTCCGGGGACCAGGTCTCCACTGCAGAGGCCCTGCGTGCCGATGAACATACCCCAAGCGGCAAACGATTGGTTCAGGGTGCCTGCGGTGGCGTTGGCGGTCAGAAAGATGGTGCCGTTGTCAACGAGGGTGGCGACTTCGCTGCCTTCGGACTGGCCGACGATGGTCATCGAGTAGGGGAAAGAATATACGTACGCGGTCGGATTGGTGGTGAAAGGACCAGCGCAAGTCGCGGTGCTGGGAGATTGACCCTGGGGCGTGCAAGAGGCGGCAAGGGTAGTGGGGGGAGTTGCGACCACGACGCTGGTCACCTCGAAGCGCTCCTGCCAAGAATTGGCGGTGTTGACGGTGGTGAAGGCACCGAACGCACCGGTGACCGCGGTCGCGGCGTTGGTGGCGGCGGTTGTGGTATTCGCGATCGGCGCGGTGCCAGCCGAAAAACCGTTAGGGACGTCGCTCGTGAGGTTGGCGATCAAAGTCTGGCGAGCGGAGGTTACGCCGGAGTCGGCCGCGTAGAACGAGCCGCGATAGCGGCCGTAGTAGCCGTTGATGAGCGACTCGGAACTGACCGCCAAAACCATAGTCAGGGACATGCCGATCAGCAGGAGCAATAGCAGCAGGGTGGTAATCAGGGTGATGCCCTGCTGATTCTTCCAGCGCGACGAGCGGACGGTCTTGGAGAAGGAAATGTGGTTATTCATGGTTGCTCCTCAATCATTCATGCTGAGATTGCGCGGGTTGACGATGATGGACAGGGCTTGGATCTTGTAGGTCTGCCCGTCAAAAGTGTTGGTAAAAACAGCCGGGTTGTAAGCATTGCTGTTGGAATAAACGCCCGGAGGGGTACGGCCGATCAGAGAGATGCGGATGGAACGGACCTCGTCGTACTGATTGTCGTAGCACGGAGAAGTGGTGGAGGCGCTGCTGAAGCAATAGGCTGCGGAGCTGGTGGACACGGTGGAACCGTTGAGGACCACGGTGGAGGCGCCGACTTTGAAACCGATGATCTGGCTGGCAACGGCGTTGGTGGTGCCGCTTTCGGTGCGGACCAGCGTCGGACCGGTAGGATCGAGAGTGGTACTGACGGAGTATTGAACGGGCGCCAATTTCACAACCCAGTCGGTGCCGCTGCAGAAAGAGTCGGTGAGTGGCGAGGGAGTGATGGTGGTATCGACGTTGGTGGTCAGATTGAGAGCGTCATTCGCGGTGCTGCTGTTGGTGCCGTTCGCGGCGGTGGCTCCGTAGGTAATGGAGACGTTGGCCCCGGAAGCGACGGCATTCGCCGAAAGAATGGCGGTGGTCATCTGCGTACCGGAAGTGCCGACGTGGATGAACACGACTTGGGAACCGCTGGTGAAGCCTCCGCCAGCGGCGGTGCCAGAGATAAGCTGCGCGGCGGTAGCAGGAGCGACTGCAGACATGAGCATGGTGCCGCTGGTGGTGAGAGCGGGAGAGGCACAGCTTACGGTCCCGGGAGCGACATAAACCTGTCCCGGAGGCGTGTTGGGATCGGGGGTAACGATGTTCAGGGTGTCGAAGCAAGCGGCGTTGTAAGTGGACGTGCCGGTCGGATGGCAGGTGGCGCCGCCGGCATTGTTATTGATGATGGTGACGCCGACGGGCCAGCTTGAAATATTGGCAACGCTGTACCAGCCGGTGCCCGCGTTCACGACGTCCGCTTCCATTTGCGAGAGGGCGTTGCGCAAGGAGACGTTCAGCCCAATTTGATACTGCTGATCGTTGAATAGGGCGGCATGTTGCCGGAACAGGCTCATTGCCGCGCCGCCGATGACCAGGAATACGGTCATGGCAATCATGAGCTCGATGAGCGTGAAGCCGACGGAGTCGACGCGTCGGAATCGTGCCTTTCGTTGCGACTGCGGCGTGACGATGGTTAGGTGGTTCATGGGTGCACCAAGCTGGTCTGAAACGTGACTATGGGTTTCAAAGACTGATTGTCTAGTGTGACCAGAACCGTGATTTGGTGCGCTCCGGTAATTACCTGGCCGCCGACTGTCGGGCTGCTTGTGATCTGCCAGCGGCGATCGAAGGTGAGCATGTCCGGAGTGGCAGCAGGGAGTGCGCCTCCCGGGGTCACGGTGACGACGCCAGTGGGTTGCTGTGTGTAAAGAGTGGTGGTGCCGTTGCTGGTGGTGGTCTCGTTGATGTTGCCGTCGTAGGAGGAGATCTGAACGGAGTCGGAATAGCCCGCAACGTCGGCGGCCAAGCTTCCTCCCGGCGTGAGGTTGGGATCGGTGGAGGGAAAGCGGTCGAGGTCCTCCATCTTTTCGGATGCGAGAAGGGCGGCGGTGCTCACGTAACGAGCGTGTGCGCCCATATTGACGGACTGGCTCATGAGAGCGGCGGTGCCGACGAGGCCGATAGTAAGGATGAAGATCGCGACCATCGTCTCGAGGAGCGTGAAGCCGCGCTGGCGGCGCGGCTTACGGAGCGACTGTGACGTTTCCATAATTGGACACCGTGATCGTTTCTGTGGGCACTGTAGTGACGCCCGGATAAGTTAAGACGAGTTGGATAGGGGTGGCCGCGGGGGTGCTGGTGACGGAACCGCCGGGGCTAAAGGTCAAGGTCATGGTTGCAGGAGTGAGCACGACGCCCTCTCCCATCAGAGGAACTGCTCCGCCTACGTTGGAAAAGGCCGCGGCGCAGGCCAGTCCGCCGTATGCCGGGGCTTCGCTCTGGACCTGGTAGCTATAGGAGGCCGCAGTGAAGACCACCTGGGACTTGCAGCCGTGAAAAATGGCTTGATAACGGCTGGAGGTAATGGCTCCGGTTAGAGAAGTAACGGCGGAGCGCATCCTGTAGATGCGCATGGTGTTTGTAATTACAGGGATGGCCATTGCGGCAAGGATCATGCTGATCGCGACCACGATCACGAGCTCGAGAAGAGTGAAGCCGCGCGAGAAGCGCGCTCGTGAGCGAGGGCGGGTGTTGTGTGGTTTTGCTGAACCGCAGATCATTCTGTCTCCGTAAGGCTGGAAATTTCTTTGGACTTTGAGTCCGACTCAAAAACCTGCAGGGGGAGGAGCAGTTGGGGTGCCACGCGCCGCCGTTTGTAACCTATTGTAAATGATAGCTTTACTTGGCGGTGCGAGGGAGAGGGTGGCGCCGGGTTTGGGGGATGGGTGAAAAGGTAACAAGTTGGAACCGCGCACCTTCGCGCCTGGCGGGTGCTTCTGCATAGCAACCTTGTTGGGGAGGTGGCTTGCGTGTGTGGCGGTATTCCTCGACAATGAGTCGTTTGGGTGGCGTGTTTTTTTGATGTGGGCGAGCGCATGAGTGGCTCGCGGGGTTCGAGGGACATGGCAAAGCAAGCTCATTCGCCAAAGCGAATTGTCGGGTATTTCTCTATGGAGATCGCGCTGGAGAACGCCATGCCGAGCTACAGCGGCGGGCTCGGCGTGCTGGCGGGAGATACGGTACGTGCGGCGGCGGACATCAAGCTGCCGATGGTGGCGGTGTCGCTGCTGTATCGCAAAGGATATTTCACGCAGCGTTTAGCGGAGGACGGCACGCAGACGGAAGAGCCGGCGGTCTGGCGCGTGGAAGACTTCCTCAAGGAAGAAGCTGCGCGGGTAACTGTGCCGCTCGAGAATCGTCGTGTGGAACTACGGGCTTGGCGGTACGACGTCAAAGGCGTGCGTGGCTTCGTGGTGCCGGTGTACTTTCTGGACGCCGACCTCCCCGACAACCAGGAATCGGACCGCGCGCTGACGGGCAGCCTTTATGGTGGCGATGCGTACTATCGGCTATGCCAAGAAGTGCTGCTTGGCATTGGGGGCGTACGCATGCTTCGCTCGCTGGGATATACGGAATTGACGCGCTACCACATGAACGAGGGGCATGCGGCGCTGCTGGCGTTAGAGTTGTTGGGTGAGGAAGCGGAGAAGGCGGGGCGGACTTCGATTCGGGGCGAGGATATTGAGAAGGTGCGGAGCAAATGCATCTTTACGACGCACACCCCGGTGCCCGCGGGACACGATCGCTTTCCAATGGAGTATTTGACGCGAGCGTTTCCGGACCAGGGCGGGTTTTTTGATTTGAAGGACGCTTCATCGGCGGACCTGGTGAAGCGGATTTTGCAAGCGGAGCAGGATTTTCCGGATATGCAGGAAGCTGCGCGGGCGGGAGCTTCGCTGAACATGACGTACTTGGCTTTGAGTCTGAGTACGTACGTGAACGGCGTGGCGAAGTTGCACGGGGAGACTTCGCGGAAAATGTTTCCGCAGGTGCTGGTGGAATCGATCACTAACGGCGTGCATGCGGTGACTTGGACTTCTCCGGCGTTCAAGGAATTGTTCGACCGGTGCATCTCGTCCTGGCGGGAAGACAATTACAGTTTGCGGAGTGCTTTGGGATTGCCGCCGGAGGAGCTATGGGCGTCGCATCTGATAGCCAAGCACGATTTGTTCGAGACGGTGCGGACCAAAACCGGTTTGACGCTCGATCCCGATGTTTTCACGATTGGATTTGCGCGACGGGCCACGGGCTATAAGCGCGCTGACCTTATTCTTAGCGACCTGGACCGATTGCGGCAGATTGCCAAGACGGTGGGGAAGTTTCAAATTGTATATGCTGGCAAAGCTCACCCGCACGATGGCGGCGGGAAGGACATTATCCGGCACATTTTTCAGGCGAAGAAGGCTCTGCGCAAGGCGGTGCCGGTGGTTTTTCTTGACGAATACAATATGGAGGTGGGTGGGAAGATTACGGCGGGAGTGGATTTGTGGTTGAACACTCCACAGTTTCCATTGGAGGCTTCGGGGACCAGCGGAATGAAGGCGGCGCTGAATGGTGTGCCGAGTTTGAGCATCCTGGATGGCTGGTGGGTGGAAGGTCACATCGAGGGCATTACCGGGTGGTCGATCGGGGAATCGCGGTTGTCGGCGGGTATCGCTACTCCGACGGACGGGGCTGCCGAAGTGCAATCGCTGTACTGGAAATTGGAGAACGTGATTCTGCCGATGTTTTACAAGGAGCGCAGCCGGTATTTGACGGTGATGCAGCACGCGATTGCGATTAATGGATCATTTTTTAATACGCAGCGCATGGTGCAGCAGTACGTGACGGACGCGTATTTGCGCTAGGGAGCTTTTGTGGTGGTGGCGCTGGCTTCTGGTTGGGGAATTTTCTTGTCGCCCCGAAACTCGGCCGCGGTGTTGACAATGTCTGGTTTCGCGAATCCCTCAAAAAAATCCCACTTACCGTATCTTTCTTTTAGTTGAGGCAGGACTGCGTTTACGAGCGCGTCGCCTGTTTTGCCGTCATTGACGGTGCCGGCAACTTGTTCGCGCAGGTAGGCCAGGTAGCCGCGAAAGGCTTGCACGTCGGCGGCGTTGCCGATATCGCCGTGTCCTGGGACGAAGGTGGCGGAGGGTGAGGATGCCGTGATGGTGTCGAGAGTTGAAAGCCATGTGGCGGTGGTCGCGTCGATCAGATTGGGTAGGGTGTTGCGCCAGAAGAGGTCGCCGGTAAAGACGACGGACGCGTCGGGAATGAAGACCACCGAATCGCCGCCGGTGTGGCCAGAGAAAACGCGGACGTCGATTTTGCGTGAACCGAGGAAAAGGGTTACTCCGGAATCGTAGACAGCGTCTGGAGAGCCGAGGGCTTCGACCATCGATTTTTCTTCGAGCTTGATGTTCTTGCCGAAAAATTTCAGGTTTTCGGTGTGGATCCACGAGCGCACGTTGCGTTGCGCAAAGACGATCGCGCCAGCTTTCTGAAAGACCTCGTTTCCGGCGACATGGTCGATGTGATAATGCGTGTTGATTACGAACTTCACCGGGAGATTGGTCAGCTTACGGATTTCGGTGAGCATTTGCCTGGCGGCTTCGGGATTCTCGAAGGTGTCGATGACGGCTACGCCGTCGTCGCCGATAACGAATCCGGCGTTGGCGCCTGCGTCGCCTTTGGGGTCGTCGATCGCGGCCCAGACGTTGTGGCCGAGGGGCTTGAGAGTGAAGGGAAGGGAATTGGAGGCTGGCGCAGTCGGGGTCTGGGCGCGCGCGGCGCCTGCAAGAAACAGAAATGCAATGGCGAGATACTTTGCTGTTCGCATGGCCGCACATCCTACTTCATTTTGGGGCGAGCACTTGTCAGCGGTTTGTAAGAATTTGATGACCTCACGAAGTGGAGGTTCTCAGCGCAGGCGGTTCTTGTAGACGGCCATGCCCACCGCAGCATCCATGCCGATTTTCTCTAGAGCTACGATTTCGCGGCGGGTCTTGATTCCGCCTGCGGCGATGATGGGATGCGACGTGGCTGCGCGCAGGCGTTTAAACCATTCAAGGTTTGCGCCGGTCATGGTGCCCTCGCGGTCCACGTCGGTGCACAGGAATGCAGCACAGAACGGCTCTAGTTCGGCCATTACCGTTTCCGGGCGGAGTTTTAGCTTGCGGCGCCAGCCGTTGGTTACGATGCGGCCCTTTTCGGTGTCGAGCGCCACAACAACTTGTCCTGAATCGATTTTCTTCACGAGTTGACGAAAGAAGTGGGTGTTCACCTTGCCGGCGTTGAACGCGGCGCTGCCGATGATGATCTGCTCGGCGCCGAATTTGGCGATTGCCGCGGCACGCGCGACGCTGCGAATTCCGCCTCCCACGCGCACCTTCATTTTATATTTGGCGCGGGCTTTCACACAGAGGTCGCGCACGAGTTTGTCGTTTCCGGGCTTTCCCATCGCGGCATTGAGGTCGATGATATGCAGCCACGGATACTTGCGAAATCTATCGAGCAGGCCGAAGACATCCGCGACGGCAAGTTCGCGGCGGCGTCCGTGTACCAGTTGCACGGCTTGGCCGCTCTGCAGGTCGATGCAGGGAATCAGCACGGGAGGCGGACCTCGATGCATCTCGCCGCGAGGAATTCTTTGAGGCCGCGAATGGGTTGCACGCTGTCGTGAAAAATGGATGCGGCGAGGGCGGCGTCGGCTCCGCCATCGCGGAAAACTTCGGCGAAATGCTCGGGAAGTTTCGCGCCGCCGGAGGCGATTACCGGCACGGAGACTGCGCAGGCGATCGCGGAGGTCAGCGGGATGTCGAAGCCCCGCTGCGTGCCGTCGCGATCGACCGAGGTCAGCAGAATCTCCCCCGCTCCGAGCGAGACGCCTTGTCTTGCCCACGCTATGGCGTCGAGTCCGGTGGCATCGCGGCCGCCGCGGACCATGACTTCCCAGCGATCGCCGGCATGCTTGGCATCAACAGCCAACACCACGGCTTGCGCGCCGAATTCGCCGAAGAGTTCGGAGATCAACGCGGGGCGCCCGACAGCGGCGGTATTCACGGTGATCTTGTCGGCGCCCGCGCGGACGACGGCGCGTGCGTCGTCCAGGGTGCGGATGCCGCCGCCGGCGGCCAGGGGAATGGCGAGTTGGTCGGCGACGCGGCGGATGGTCTCGAGAAAGGTGGGGCGGCGGTCGCGGGAGGCGGCGATATCCAAGACCACGAGTTCGTCGGCGCCTTCAGCGTTGTAGCGCGCGGCAAGCACCGCTGGATCGCCTGCATCCCGGAGGCCAACGAAATTGACGCCCTTGACGACGCGGGCGCCGTCGGTATCGAGGCAGGGAATGATGCGATGCGCGAGGGTCACGCCGCGAGCCTCAGAAAATTGCTCAAAAGCTGGGCGCCGGGCGCACCGCTCTTTTCCGGATGAAACTGCACGGCGTTGATGTTCTTTCGTTCGAGTACGGCCACAAATTCCGATCCGTGCATGCAGGTCGCGAGGGAGTGAGCGGTTCCGTTGGCGGTTACCGCGTACGAATGCGCAAAGTAAAAGTACGCTTGGGGCGCGATCCCCTGGAGCAATCGCGATCCGCCGGCGAGGTGCAGTTGATTCCAGCCCATGTGTGGCAATTTCACGGTTCCTGGAAGCGCCTGGATTCTTCCCGGGAAGACCTGCAGACCGTGAAGCTCCGGTGCTTCGTCGCTGGAATCATAGAGAGCCTGCAATCCCAGGCAAATTCCGAGAAAGGGCACACCACGGTCGAGAGCTTCCAGAAGCGGCGCACGCAAACCGCGTTCGTCGAGCGCGCGAATCAGCGCGGCAAAGTGTCCGACGCCTGGAAGAATCAATGCCTCGGCGCTCCCGAGACATTCCGGAGTGGTCGCTCTTTGTGATTCCGCGCCAAGCCTCTGCAAGGCGCGCTCGACGGAAGTGACGTTTCCCGCGCCGTAATCAAGCAACGTGACTTTCACAACAGGCCCTTCGTGCTGGGCAGAACATTGCGCAGGCGCTTGTCTCGGGAAACCGCGAAACGCAGCGCGCGGGCAAACGCCTTGAACATGGCTTCGACCTGGTGATGCGAGGAGCGCCCGTAGAGGAGGCGCAAGTGAACGTTGGCGCGCGCCCCTTGGGCAAAACCCTGAAAGAAATCCTCGGCCAACTCGGTTTGGAAATCGCCGACGCGCTTGGCGTTTATTTTTCCACTGCAGACACAATGGGGCCGGCCGCTTAGGTCGATCGCCGCGGCGGCAAGGGTTTCGTCCATGGGCATGAGGAAATAACCCGCACGCAGGATGCCGCGCTTCGTTCCCAGCGCCTGCATCACGGCTTCGCCGAGCGCAATTCCGGCGTCTTCCACGGTGTGATGCTGGTCGACATCGAGGTCGCCTTTCGCTTCGAGCGTCAGGTCGAACGCCCCATGCCGTGCAACGAGGTCCAGCATATGATCGAGGAAGCGGATTCCCGTGGAGATGCGCGAAGTTCCTCGCCCGTCGAGGTTCAGGCGAATGTGGATATCGGTCTCGTTCGTCTTTCGATGAATTGTCGCTGTTCTCGGCATTCTTATTTACCGGTAACGCTTGATCAAACGCATCAGGCGCTCCATTTCCGCCTTGGTGCCAATACTGACTCGCACAAACCCAGGTCCGATTTCTTTAGAGCGATCTCGCAGCAGAACTCCCTCATCTTCCAGGCGCCGGCACATCACCGGTCCGCCAGGTCCGAAATCCGCCAGCAGGAAGTTGCCCGCGCTCGGATAGGTTTTTGCGCCGAGCTTGTAAAGTTCCTTCTCGGACCACACCCGCATGCGCAGGATGTCGCGCACGTAGCGCTTCATTGTTTGCGGATCGCCGACGGCTGCTTCCGCGGCGGCGAGCGCCGCGACGTTGACGGGGAAGGGGGCCATCGCGCGGCGCAGAATAGCGAGGGAATCCGCGCAGGCGATGACCGCGCCAAGCCGCAAGCCTGCCAATCCTGCGGCCTTGGAGAAGGTGCGGGCGACGAAGAGCTGCGGATATTTCTGGATCCAAGGAATGACGGTTACGCCAGAGAATTCGGCGTAGGCTTCATCGATGACCACAGCGGTGTGCGTTGCCGCCTTCAAAACCGTTTCGATCGCTTCCGTGGAAATTAAAGTGCCGGTTGGATTGTTGGGATTGCAGATGAACACGGCGCGAGGATGCGTTTCGAGCGCGTTCAGCACGCCTTCGAGCGGAAATTCCATCGCCGGGCCATAGCGCAATACATCGATCCTCGCACTGGCGACTTCTCCCCAATAGCGATACATCGGAAAAGTGGGTTCGCAGATCGCGACGCTGCTGCCGGAATCGACGAAAGCGTCAAAAAACAAGCGGAGGGCGTCGTCACCGCCATTTGTGAGCAGCAGTTCTTCGGGCTTCACCCTGAAATGCCTAGCCAGACGCCGGGTTCCGCGGTCGTACTCGGGATACATAGCCAGCTGCTTGGGCGAGAGCTTTGCTAACGCGCGCTTGACCGCCGGCGAGCAGCCGGCGGTGTTTTCGTTGAAATCGAGGCGCAGCTTGTCGGCACGGCCTTCGCCGGGCGGTTCGTAGGTGCGGCGATCCAGAATTGCCTGGCGCACCGGCAACTGCACCTTCATCGGCGTACCTCCACGGCGCTCGCGTGCGCTTGCAGCCCTTCCACGCGGGCCAGCGTTTGCACATCATCCGCGAGCCGGGCAAAACCTCGGCGTCCGATGGATTGTACGCTGATGCATTTCACGAAGTCGGCGGCGCTGAGCCCGCCGCGGCGCCGCGCCCATCCACCGGTGGGCAGCACGTGATTACTACCGCTGGCGTAGTCGCCCAGGGGTTGCGCGGCCCACGGACCAAGAAAAACCGTCCCCGCCGCCTGGCACTTTTTTAGCAAGGCTGCGGCATTGCCGGGAAGACTGAGATGTTCCGGAGCGAAGCGATTGACGAATCCGCAGGCTGCGCCGATTGACGGCGCGAGCACGATCGCGCCGCTTTGCTGGATCGAAATGTGGGCGGAATTTGTTCGCGGGAGTTGCTGCAATTGCCCTGTGACTTCCGCCTGTACTCTTTCCGCCAGGGCTCTCGACGTAGTGACGAAGAAGCTTCCCGCGTCCGGCGCGTGCTCCGCCTGGGCAAGAAGGTCCGCGGCGATCCATTGCGGATTGCCGCGCGTTGCTAGAACAACGGCTTCGGTGGGGCCTGCGGGCAGATCGATCGCACAATCGCTGCTTATGAGCTGCTTCGCCGCGGTTACGAAGCGATTGCCGGGGCCGAAAATCTTGTCCACGCGGGGCACGCTCTTCGTTCCATAGGCCAGCGCCGCGACCGCTTGCGCGCCGCCGATACGCGCGATTTCTGCAACACCCAGAAGCTTCGCTGCCGCGAGCAATTCCGCGTTTGGCCTCGGGCAAACCGTCACTATTCGCCCTACTCCCGCCACCTTTGCCGGTAATACGGTCATCACCATCGTTGACACCAGAGCATGGCGGCCGCCGGGAATGTAGCAGCCGATGGTTTCGATCGGACGCACTACTTGTCCGATGCGCACGCCGGGCTCGACATCTATCGTCCAGGCCCGCGGCAATTGTTTCTCCGCCACGCGCCGCACGTTTTTCGCGGCGTGTTCCACCGCCCGCAGGAAATCCTTTCCAACGCGAGCGGCAGCCTCGCTGATTTCGCGGCGCGAAATCCAAACGCCCTCGCGGGCCAAATCGATGCCATCCAGTTTTTTTGTCCACGCGGAAAGAGCCGAATCTCCGCGCCGCCGCACATCCGCAACGATGCGGGCAGCAACACGTTCTGCATGAACGTCGCGCTGCAGGCGCGCGCGCAGGAGGCGCTTCTCCAGGGCCGGTGTAAGTTTCAGGATTCGCATCAAAGCACGATCTTGTTCAAGGGATACTCGACGATCCCTTGTGCGTTGGCGGCTTTTAGTTTCGGCAGGATCTGGCGGACGACAGCTTCCTCAATGATGGTGTTCACAGCCACCCAATCGGGATCGCTTAACGTGGAAATGGTCGGCTTCTTCAGCGCGGGAAGAACGTCGAGCACGCGGGGCAGATCGTCGCGCCGCACATTCAGCAGCAGGCCGACCTTGTTTGCCGCGGCGATCGCGCCCTGTAGCATCAAAATCAGGTTTTCGGCTTTCTCGCGCTTCCAGGGGTCAGCTGCGGCGTTGCGGTTCATGATGAAGACGGTCGCCGACTCCAGGACGGTGTCGATGATGCGCAAGCGGTTGGCGCGGAGCGAGGATCCGGTCTCGGTAACTTCCACGATGGCATCGGCGAGCTGAGGAACTTTTACTTCAGTCGCGCCCCAGGAAAAGTCGACGCGCGCGCTGACACTATGCCGGGCCAAGTAGTTTCCGGTGATGCGCACGATCTCGGTGGCGATCACTTTTCCGGCCAAGTCGCGGGGCCCTTGAATGGCGGAATCCTCCGGCACCGCGAGTACCCAGCGCACGCGCGCCAAGCGTTGCTTGGCATAGACCAGCTCCGCCAGTTCGTCGACTGCCGATCCTGTTTCCACGACCCAGTCGTGTCCTGTGATGCCTGCATCCAGCGCTCCGGTTTCCACGTAACGCGCCATCTCCTGCGCACGGACCAGCAAACATTCGATCTCCGTGTCGTCGATGGATGGGACGTAACTCCGCGAACTGACGGTAATTTTCCATCCCGCGCGCGCGAAGAGATCGAGCGTTGCATCCTGCAAGCTGCCTTTGGGAATGCCCAGCTTCAGCTGGTTCATCGCTTTTTCTCCTGGCCATAAACTTGATCCGGCTCAAAGGTACGTTCCGTGATGATCTTCGGGGCGCCGTCGTCCTCGATTCGCCGGAAGAAGCAGCTTCGATATCCTTCGTGGCAAACGCCGGGCCCCACGGCTTCGACTCGAATCAAAAGTGCATCGGCGTCGCAGTCCACCCGAAGGTCGCGAACTTTCAGGACATGGCCGCTGGATTCGCCCTTCTTCCAAAGGCGATCCCGCGACCGGCTGTAGAAAACAACTTCGCGCGTGCGACGTGTTTCCTCTAGCGCCTCTTCATTCATGAAGCCCAGCATCAGCACATCGCCAGTACGATCGTCCTGGATGATGGCGGGAACCAGCCCGCCGGCCTTTCCGAATGCAAGCTCCACGAGTGTTCTCCCTCCGAAAAAACGTGAAAACTTTTGGCCTAAAAACAAAAAACCCGCTGGGCTTTCTTGCGCCAGCGGGCCGATGAGTGCTTTGTTTAGCGAATCGCTATGCACACCTCATCGGACGCGGCGCGTGGCCGTGGTGATGATGGTGCCGATGAGTGACTGAGTTCATCGCGAAGGTGCAGAATAAGGAAAGTCGTGGCGAGAGTCAACCGATTGTTTGCGACTCAGAAAGTGCGAGTTCGCGATCACGGTCGGCCGGGGGATCCGGCCTTCCCCGGGATGTAGTTCACGGTCATCAGCAGGTTTACGGCGATTCCGAACCTGCCGTTAGGCAGTTTGTCGACGCGCACTACTTGGGCTACATACTCGCAATTCATCGGATCGTGCGGGGAACTGTAAGGAAAGGTGACGAATACGCGCATTCCGGGATAGTACGTGGCCTGCCGCGTCTTGAACAAAATTCCTTCTTTCGACACGTTGATGCTGACGGGCAAATCTTCAAAAGGTTCATCTTTAGGTTCGGAGGGACGCACGCGCAACGTTCGGGCGATCTTCGCCCGGCGGCTCCGCCGTTTTTCGGGGTACTGCTTTTCCGCCCCTTCGGGCACGGTTTCGTTCGTAGTGGGCACTTTCTTATTCTAATCTTGGCATACTGGGCTGCAACGTCAAGGCGATGCGGCGAATCAGATATTGCACGGAAATTCTTCAGATTGGATTCCGCGGAGGACTAACGTGGAGGAGAAAGTTCAAAAGAAGGATGCGGACTGGAGGAAGCAACTCACGCCGAATCAATACCATGTGACCCGGCAAAAGGGGACCGAGCCACCCTTTACTGGCCAATACGAGGACGAAGACACGCCCGGGACCTACAAATGTGTCTGCTGCGGCCAGCCGCTGTTTCGTTCGGAAACGAAGTATCACTCGGGCTCGGGTTGGCCGAGCTTTTACGCGCCTGCGGAAGACCGCGCGGTCGAAACCGAGACCGACGCGAGCCATGGGATGTCGCGCACCGAAGTGAAGTGCAGCAAGTGCGACGCGCACCTGGGGCATGTCTTCGAGGATGGGCCGCAGCCCACCGGACTGCGCTATTGCATCAATTCGTCGTCGCTCAAATTGGACGAGGATTAAAAGCAAAACGCGCTGCGGGTTGGCCGCAACGCGCTCTGGAAAGGTTTGAATTAAAAATTGTTAGTGGTCTGGGAAAGGAACGTGCGGATTACGCCGCGCTGCACGCGCACGCCACCATTTCGGCGACGCGATCGCGCTCCCACACACCCAACAGAAGCACTTTCGTGCCGGTGGGGTACTTAAAGATATAAAAAACGTTGGTATCGCCGTCCACTTCAAAGAAACCCGGTCGCCGCGTATCGGCACGCAAAGGCGCGCCCGCACTCAGGAGCATACGAAGCTCAGAAACCTGCTCCTGGGGATGATTCCGGAGGTCTTCCAGAAGAGGCGGCTGTTTTTGTACTGTCATGGTCATCATATTTCTCCGCCACATATAGCTTAGCTTTGTCCTCACCTATAAAGACGTAAGAATTCGGCAAAAGTTTCATGGACTGCAACTGTTTCGTGCAGCCCAATTGGCTCATTTCGTTAGATGCGGGAGGGGCGTCGGACGGGTGTAACGAAAATGTCTCGCACGTTTCTGCCGCACGCAAGCGCGAATTGACGAAAAGGGCGTTCAGTTGGGGCGCCGCATTGCGCCAAGTCAAGGGTGGCGCGTGCCCTCGCCGGAAGGCGAGTTTGTCCAAACTTACCGCCGACCGATTTCAGGGCGCGGGCGGGTCTCGCAATTGTTATAGATAATGTCACTACCGCGCAATTTAGGGGTTTGGGCCGCTTGGGCCTCGGCGTATCGTCGGTCCGATCGCGACCGGTTCCCGCTTCATCGCCGCATGCCGCCCCAAAATGGACGTTTCGCCCTGAATAGCGGAGTTGCATATGCATTCTGGGTAAGGCTATATTCCTGTTCGTCGTCGACTTTGAAATCTGAGTCGCTGCGACTTCCGTTATGATAGAGTTCACTTGACTACTTGCTATGGTACTTGCGCGGGCTTTATTTACCTGCGATAGTGGCTCAACGACCTTCCAGTACAGGAAAATCACTGTGACCAAACTAGCGACCAAGAAAACGACGAGTAAAGAGAAAAGTACCTTCGGCAAGGATCGACGGCGGAAACATCATCATTGGCTGGTAACTGTTTACTACGCGGATGGCGAGAAGTTCGGCCGCGTATACACCGACAAGGACAAGGCCTCGCGCTTTGCCGAGCGGCAGCGCCGCTCGCCGGTCGTGAAGTCCGCGCGCGTCAGTCAAGTCTCCTGACGACGCCACTTTTCATGGTTTACTGTTGAATGTACGAAGACGCGCGATCAGGCAGTACTTGTCGCTGCGGAAGCAGCGTGCTATAAAGAGAATCGAAGTTAAGCGGCCTTAGTATAGTGGTAGTACGGAACCTTGCCAAGGTTCAGGTGTCGGTTCGATTCCGATAGGCCGCTCCATAATTCCAAAGCTACGTCCTGTTTTTCCTCGAGATACGCGTTTTTTTGTCTTATCGCCAAATTAACTCTGCGACCCTTTAGGCTCGCCGGGCGCTTTTAAATTACCGCCTTCAACGCGGTACTATTCCTTTTTTCGGAGGGAAAGAAAATGCCGGCACCGTTCCGAGCCGACCACGTCGGGAGCTTCCTCCGGCCACCCGAGTTGCTGGGAGCGCGAAAAAACGCCGCCTCCGACCCGGAGCGTTTGCGCCAGATCGAAGATGCTCACATTCAACGCGTCATCGCCAAACAGCAGGAACTCGGCTTCGAACTAGCTACCGACGGCGAATTGCGCCGCCGCAATTTCATGAGCGATTTCACCGACGCCGTGGACGGCTTCGATCTGGACGACTCCACCGCGCGCAGTTGGAACGCCGGCGAAACGAAAGTTGCGCAGGTCAGCAGCGTCACTGGCATCGTCATCAAGGAGCTTCGCCAGATCCGGCCCCTCACCGGACACGAAGTTCCGTTCTTGCTGTCCCACTGCAACGTCATTCCCAAAATTACGCTGCCCAGCGCCACGCAATTTCCAGCCATCTCTTTTAAGCAGGGCGTCACCGGCAAAATCTACAAAGACCACTCCGCACTTCTTTGGGCCATCGTTGACATCATGAAGAAAGACCTCGCCCAACTCTCTTCCCAAGGCGTCAAGTACATACAAATCGATGCTCCTCGCTACAGCTACTACATCGATCCCAAATGGCGCGGCTGGATTAGAACCGAAATGAACATTGACCCGGACTTCGCACTCGACGAAGCCCTGCGCGCCGATAACGCCTGCTTCCAGGCGGCGCGCAAACCTGGCGTTACGCTCGCCATCCATCTCTGCCGTGGAAACAATCGCAGCCACTGGTACGCTGAAGGCGGCTACGACGCCATCGCCGAAAAACTCTTCGGCACTTTGGACGTGGATCGCTTCCTTCTTGAATATGACGACGCCCGCTCCGGCACCTTCACCCCGTTGCGCTTCGTACCCAAGGACAAGACGGTTGTCCTCGGTCTCGTCAGCTCCAAGGTTCCGCAAATGGAAAATGCCGACGAACTCGTCAAACGCGTCGACGAAGCCTCGCGCTTTGTCCCTTTGGAAAATCTCGCTCTCAGCCCTCAATGTGGTTTTGCGTCCACGGCCGAAGGCAACCTCATCACCGAGGAGTGCCAGTGGGCCAAGCTCAAACTCGTCGTCGATACTGCGCGTCGGATCTGGAACTGACCGTCTGCGCAGACTCGGTCAGCTTGGCAGTTATTGATTGCCTCACCGAAACAGCGAAGAGTCCCATTGTAGTGGCCGATCTTCAGATCGGTCCGTCGAGCCTGTTCAGAAAATTCCGTCGATAACCGGACTGGAACGGACCAAGCGTGTGCGCTGTATTCTTACTGGAAGCCCCGCCTTGACTTCAGAGGCCAATGTCAAAGAAAACCGTCTCCTGCTCCCCCTGCAACACCACGTTCCATTCCAGCCCGCCTGTCACCCCGGCTTTCTTTGCAATCAATGTTCTCCGACGCGCCGGTTCCACGTAACGCAGCACGGGGTCTTCTTCGTTCGCCGCGTCGTCCGGGAAATAGATCCGCGTTACCAGGCGCCGCAGCAATCCGCGCATGAACACCGAAACGACGATGTGCGGTGCTTGTGCTTTTCCGCCGGGTCCTGGCACCGGTCCGGGCTTGATTGTCGAAAATCGGAATCCGCCTTTTTCGTCTGTCGGGATCCTTCCAAACCCTTGGAATCCAGGCTCGATCGCTTTGTCCTGCGTGTCTTCCGGATGCGCATACTTGCCTGCGCCATTCGCCTGCCATACTTCCAACATCGCATCCGGCACGTCGACCCCGTCACCGTCCAGCACCCGCCCGCGGATCTCCACGCGCTCACCGGGAACACCCGGCCCTGCCAATTCGTTCGTCTCCAGCCGGTTGCAGCCAATGACAAAATACGGCCCGACGGTCTGCGAGGGTGTGGCTTGAAAACTCATTTCACTTTCCCCCGGCCCGCGGCGGTTCCCACGGCGTTGCCTCGCGTCCGGCAATTACGAGATTGAACTGAAATCCCAGCGCCTGCTCTGGACGTGTCGTCTCCCAGTCGAACGCCGAGACCAAACGCTGGCGCACCGCTTCGTCCGCGGTGCAATTAAAGATGGGATCGAACGGAATCAACGGATCGCCGGGAAAATACATTTGCGTCACCAGCCGGGTCGCGAACGCCGGTCCGAACACCGAAAAATGGATATGCGCAGGACGCCACGCATTGTAATGATTCGCCCAAGGGTAAGCCCCCGGCCGGATCGTGACGAACCGGTAGCGCCCTTCGGCATCCGTCAGCGTATGGCCGCAACCCGTGAAATTCGGATCCAGGGGAGCATTGTGCTGGTCGACCTTGTGCAAGTAGCGTCCGGCAGCATTGCATTGCCAGATTTCGACGAGCGTATGGTGCACAGGCTTTCCATCTTCATCGACAACTCGGCCGCTTACGACGATGCGCTCGCCCAGTGGATCCCCGGAATGCTGCTTCGTCAGGTCGAATGCTTTCACATCGACGCGCTCGTTTCCGAACAGCGGCCCGGTGATTTCCGAAAGCGTCTGCGGAATCGCGACCAGCGCCTTCGTTGGTGCCCGCTTGATCGACGAAACGTAGGGCGCGTGCAGATACTCGGGCTGCGTCCCGGGGCGAGAACGGCGAAAACCCACGAGATTCGTCATAGACTCATTTTCCATCTTTGCCGGCGCGATGGAAACTATAGCGCAAGTCGGCCTGCAAGCCGTCCCGGCGAGCACCCCCTACGCGTATGAAGGTCGTCAACTGTCGTCGACCAGGAGCATTGGTGCCGGAAGCGTGTTGTCTCTCTCTCCGCATACGTCTCTCTCCACTGTTGAGCTTGATTCCTTGTTCCGTCACACTGGCCTCACTCGAAGTGGAAATACAATTTCCGTTATTGGACAACCATGCGAATCGCCTCCAAAGCACCTACACGCGTCGACCTTGCTGGCGCAACTCTGGATATCTGGCCATTGTATTTGTTCCATCCAGGCGCGGTCACGATTAACGCGGCGATTACGCGGTATGCGTCGTGTGTGATCGATCAGCACCCGCAAGGGGACGATCGCATCAGGCTGGTCTCCCGCGATACACAACTGGAAGAAAGCTTCGACTCCTTCGCCGCACTGGTGAAAGGGAAGCGCTATCGCCTTCCGTTGCTCGCAGAGATCGTAAAATTTTTCCATCCTGATGGCGGTTTCACGCTCACCACGGATTCCGAAGCTCCCGCAGGGGCCGGCATCGGCGGCTCCAGCGCCATGGCCGTCGCGATCTGCGCCGCGCTCGACCGCTTTACCGGGGCAGGGAAGAGCAAGGCCGACTGGATTCACATCAGTCGTGACGCCGAAGCCATCGTCATTCGCGTTCCCACTGGCACCCAAGATCACTATCCCCCGGCCTTCGGTGGCGCCGCCGCCATCGAGCTTCCGCCCGGTGGTGAACGCCGGACCGAACTCCGCGTCGATCTCTCGGAGCTCGAGCGCCGTCTCGTTCTCTGTTACACCGGCAAACCTCGGAAATCCGCCATCAACAACTGGGACGTGTTCCAAAAACACATCAACGGGAACAAAAAGGTTCACCACAATCTCGCCCGCATTTCGGAAGTCGCGCAACAATTGCGCGGCGCCCTCGAAAAATCCGACTGGTCCGACGCAGGCCGCCTGATGCGCGAGGAGTGGAGCTTCCGGAAACGCAACCTTTCGACGATCTCCACGAAAACGATCGACCGCATCATCGAAGGCTCCCGCCGCAAAGGCGCGCTCGCGGGAAAGGTTTGCGGTGCGGGTGGTGGCGGATGCGTGGTGCTGCTGATCGAGCCCGACGCGCGAGAGCGCGTCGAGTCCGCCGTCGCCGAAGCCGGCGGTCAGCTTCTGCCCATGAAACTGGATCGTTCCGGCGTTCAGGTCAACGTTTCCTGACCCAAAAGCCGGCCATCGAACCGAAACTTTCACTTGCCCCCAAAATTAGCTGGGTATCTGTTCAGCGGCCCTTAAGCATCATAGAATACAGACATCCGGCCACCGGGGCGGCCGGCCGATCGTATCCATGCCGAATTGGCTCATACCGACGCTTACTGTTTTTCTCCTCGCAGCTGCGGATGTGCCCGGTGTTGAACGACTGCACTCGCCTGGCAATTCCATCCCAGCATTCCCCGCCGGAGAAGATATCTCCGTGCTGCCCAGCTTGACTTCGTCGGTCGATGATCCGGGCGCGCAATCTCCTCAGCCTAGCGTAAAGAAAAAGGAGACCCTTCAGGAACAATCGAAACTCGACCTGATCCGCTATGTTTCCGGGGAATTCGCCAAAGCCACCAAGCCCCTTCCTGGAGGCAAAGAAGGCTTTCTCGTTTATGTCGGCAAGCCGATCAGCACGGAGTTGCTGGAGCGCGCGGTCGCCACCCACGGCGCGGCCATAAACAGCGGCGACAACGTGCAAATCACCAAGCTGGATTTTCGCGAACATACCATCGTCGTAGACGTGAACGGTGGCGGGCGCGGCAAGAAAAACTGGAAGGACCACATCCAGATCGGCATGGCCGGCGTTCCGACGATGAGCACGAGTCAGACCCAACCGGACAATGGTCCGCCGGGAGTCCAGCCCGGCGTGGGCAGCACGCTTATCCTGGAGTTCACCAAGCCGGTCCCCGATCTAACGCCCGACGAGCTAAAGCAAATCCTTTCTCCCTTTCTCGATTTTTCCCGCCAGCGTTCCGCTGCCGTGCACTGGACCGACTCGCTGCCGCCCGAAATGAAGAAAGCTATCCAAGACCGCCGCGCCGCCGTCGGCATGGACCGCGACGAAGTGATCGCCGCCATCGGCAAGCCGGAGCACAAAGTTCGCGAGCGCGACGCCGAGGGCAACGAGATCGAAGATTGGATCTACGGCCAACCGCCCTCCAAAACGGTATTCGTCCGTTTCCAGGGGGATCGCGTCACCAGCGTCAAGCAATTCCCGCAGTAACTACCTCCCGTACTTGGCCAGCCAGCCTCGCCGTCCTTTTTTCCGTATCTACATCTAATCGCAAGTCAGGTTGTGCCTGGACTTTTCTGCCGTAACTGACCTTGGGTCCCCGTTAGAGACGTACAATCGCTCGGAGATACAAACAAGGAGGATTCACCGCATGGGAATGCTGAAGAGTCGTGCCGCTCTGCTTGTTCTTGCGGCGAGTGTGTTCGTTTCGATTGGCAGCGCGGGCTGCGCCAGCCATGTCACCTATTACGACGAAGAACACCACGATTATCACCGCTGGGACAATCACGAAGTGGTGATCTATCGCTCCTATTGGACCGGCAGGCACGAACCTTACCGCGAATATTCTTCGCTGAACAAAGATGAGCAGCGCGACTACTGGCGCTGGCGCCACAATCACAGCTAGACGCCTGCTGCTCATTCAGACCATAGCTGATGGAAACGCAAGGACCGCGCCGCAGAGAGCGCGGTTCTTGTTTCTTTGGCTCATCTTCGTGATGCCCCGACAAAGATCAAGTTCCACGCCGCGTTGACTTTTTGTGACGTAGCTCATAGCATTTCTAGTTCGCGGCAGGCCACAATTCTAATCGTAGCTGGCTTGCACCGAGTCACACCATCCCAGCGGAGGAAGAATGGCCATTAAGGTCGGCATTAACGGCTTCGGCCGCATCGGACGCAACATCGTCCGCACTGCGCTCGACGACAAAGATATTCAATTTGTGGCGGTGAACGACATCACCGACGCAAAAACGCTCGCTCACTTGCTCAAGTACGATTCGGTTCTGGGCAATCTCACCCAACACGTCACCCACACTGACGATTCCATTGCCGTTGAGGGCAGGAGCTTCAAGGTTTTCAAGGTCAAGGATCCTGCGGAAATCGATTGGGCCTCGGTAGGCGCTGATATCGTCATCGAATCCACCGGCTTATTCACCAAGGGCGCCGATGCCAAGAAGCACCTGCGCGCGCCGGTCAAAAAAGTCATCATCTCCGCTCCAGCGGACGGCCCCGATGCCACCTTCGTCCTCGGCGTCAACGACAGCACCTACGATCCGGCCAAGCACAACGTCATCTCCAACGCCTCGTGTACCACCAACTGTCTCGCACCAGTAGCCAAGGTCTTGCAAGACACGTTCGGCATCGTCGCCGGCACTATGACCACCATCCACTCCTACACCAACGATCAGAAACTTCTCGACCTGCCGCACAAGGATCTTCGCCGCGCCCGCGCCGCCGCTATCAACATGATTCCCAGCTCCACCGGAGCCGCCAAAGCCCTGCACCTCGTCATCCCCGCGCTTAAAGGCAAGCTCGACGGCTACGCCATGCGCGTTCCCACCCCCAACGTCAGCGTCGTGGACCTCACCGTTTTCGTCGAGAAGCCGGCCACCGTCGAGTCCGTCAATGCCGCTTTGAAAGCCGCGGCTCACGGACCCATGAAGGGCATTCTCGGCTACACCGATGAAGAGTTGGTCTCTTCCGACTTCAAAGCCAATTCGAACTCGTCGATCGTCGATTCCGGGTACACGAAAGTCGTCGGCGACAAATGCGTGAAGGTTCTGGCCTGGTACGACAACGAGTGGGGCTACTCCTGCCGCTGCCGCGACCTGATCAAGCTCGTCGCGTCCAAGTTTTAGGTAGCACAGGCACTCCTGCCTGTGCCCGAGTTCGCTGAGCCTGGGCGGCTTCCGTCAATCTCCAACGCCGCCCAAGAAGTCTCAAAATCAGGAGAACGGAACCCATCGCTTTATGGACAAACTCACCATCAACGATCTCGATCTCCACGGCAAACGCGTCTTCATCCGCGCCGACTTCAACGTCCCTCTAAAGGACGGCGTCGTCACCGATGACACGCGCATCCGCGAAACCCTGCCCACACTCCGCCTGGCCATCCAAAAAGGGGGACGCCTGGTCCTGGCCTCGCATCTCGGCCGGCCGAAGGGCGGTCCCGATCCAAAATATTCCCTCGCCCCGGTCGCCAGGAAGCTTTCCGAACTGCTGGAGCGTCCCGTAGTTTTTTCCGAGGATTGCGTCGGCCTCGACGCCGAAGACAAAAGCAAAGCGCTCACCGACGGCGGCGTCCTCCTTCTCGAGAACGTCCGATTCCACTCGGAAGAGGAAAAAAACGACGAAGCCTTCTCCAAACAACTGGCAAAACTCTGCGATGGCCTCTTTGTTTGCGACGCCTTCGGCTCCGCCCACCGCGCCCACGCTTCAGTCGTCGGCATCACCCGGTTCGTCAGGCAATCCGCCGCCGGCCTGCTGATGGAAAAAGAGCTCGCCTACATCGGCAAAGCCATCACCAACCCCGCACGCCCGTTCGTAGCCATCATCGGTGGCGCCAAAGTTAGCGACAAAATTGAAGTCGTTGAAAATCTGATGAAGATTGCCGATGTCATGCTCATCGGCGGCGGCATGGCCTACACCTTCGAAAAGGCCCAAGGCCTCCAGATCGGCAAGTCGCTCGTCGAAAACGACAAAATCGACCTCGCGAAACGCCTCCTGGCCGAAGCCAAGGACAAGAATTTTAAGCTCCTGCTCCCCATCGACCACGTCGTAGCCCCCGAATTCAAAGCCGACGCCAAGCCGACGATCTGCGACGTCTCCGCCACGCCCGCCGATCAAATGGGACTCGACATTGGCCCCAGGACGATCGCCGCCTACGTCGCGGAAATCGCCAAAGCCAGGACCATCGTCTGGAACGGCCCCATGGGTGTCTTCGAAATGCCCGCCTTCGCCAAAGGCACGCTGGAGATTGCCAAAGCCGTAGCCGCGGCAACATCCGCTGGCGCGACCTCCATCGTCGGAGGCGGCGATTCCGTCGCCGCCGTCCACCAATCCGGCGTCTCCAGCAAAATCTCCCACATCTCTACCGGCGGCGGCGCCTCCCTGGAATTCTTGGGCGGCACCAAGCTTCCCGGCGTGGAAGCCCTGACCAACAAATGACCCCAATTGCTCGCCGCGAAACCTCCGTGTCCTCTGTGCCTCTGTGGTGCATTCGCCTTCGTTTTTCCGAACGGAGCCTCCGATGACCCGCCGTCCACTAATAGCAGGTAACTGGAAGATGTTCAAAACCCAAGCGGACACCCGCGCCTTCTTCTCCGCCTTCGTACCGGCCGTGGCCAATGCAACCCACTGCGACATCGTGATCGCCCCCCCGTTCACCGCGATTCCCGCAGCGGTAGAGTCCGTAAAAGGGAAAAGCATCGCCATCGCCGGCCAGAATCTTTATTGGGAAAAGGAAGGCGCCTTCACCGGCGAAATCTCCGCCCCCATGTTGGCCGAAGCCGGCTGCCGTTACGTCATCGTCGGCCATTCCGAGCGACGCCAGTTTTTCGGCGAAACCGACGAGACCGTGGCGAAAAAGACCAAGGCCGCCCTCGCCTCGGGTCTCACTCCCATCGTTTGCGTCGGCGAATCTCTCACCCATCGGGAAGCTGGCCAAACCGAAAAGGTCTGCCAAACGCAATTCCTCGGTGGCCCAGGCGCGTTGACCCCCGACGAATTCTCCCGTATTCTGATTGCCTACGAACCAGTCTGGGCGATTGGGACGGGTAAGGTGGCAACGCCGGAAATTGCCGCCGCTGCGCACGAGTTTATTCGTCATTGCGCGGCCGAGGAGTTTTCCGCCGCTCACGCCTCCGCCCTGCGTATCCTGTACGGCGGCAGCGTCAAGCCCGACAACATCAAGGGATTGATGGCCCAGGAAGAACTGGACGGCGCGTTGGTAGGGGGAGCGAGCCTGGACCCGAAGTCCTTCGCGTCGATCGTGAATTTTCACTAAGTCGCCGCCGCGAGGATGACGTGCCCGCAGTGGGCCATGGGGGCGCCGGGGGCGCTGGGACAATGCACCCCGCCGTTTCACGTAAGGTCCAGGCGATGTACGCGTCAGGTTATGTTTGCGCCAGATTTATGTACGCGCCAGACCGAGCGTGCCAGGTTATGTAGGCGCCGGGCTTAAGCCCGGCGTTGACGCCGGCCTTCAGAGCCAAGTTATACCGGGAGGGCACGGCTTCAGCCGTGCCGTTCATGCCACGAGCAGTGCGGCTTTAGCCGCTGAGGGCGGGCAGCAAGTCAGCCCATTATAGAATCGAGGATTCGAAATGCAAGGAATGCCAGGCTGGATGAAGTGGGCCATCTCTCTGTTGATCGGGATCGCGATCATCATTCTCGGGTTCCGTTATGCGGGCTGGCTGCTGACCGCCTTCTTCGTGATGAATTGTCTGGTGCTGATCATCGTCGTGTTGTTACAGAGCGGTAAAGCCGCCGACCTCGCCGGCGCATTCGGCGGCGCAGGCAGCCAAACCGCCTTCGGCCCGCGCGGCGCCGCTACGTTGCTCTCCCAAGCCACCACATGGTGCGCGGTAATGTTCATGATCTGCGCCATGGCCTTGGTCCTGCGAACCGACAAAGCCACCAGCCAAGGCAATTCGATCCTCGAGAAATTCTCGAAGCCTGCCGCTGCTCCCGCCAAGCCGGCTCCAACGACCAAGCTTCCCGTGACCCCGCAGTCCTCCACGCCACAATCCGGCACCACGCCGACAACACCGCCTCCGGCGACGACCCCGGCACCGCAACCCAAGAAGCCGTAATCGCCCGCCGAAGCAGCGCCATTTCGGTTGCGGAAGCGAGCAAATTCGATAATACACGGGAAAGCGAAGGCGGAATTCCTGAAGATGGTGCGGTCGAGAGGACTCGAACCTCCATGCCTTGCGGCGCTAGCACCTCAAGCTAGTGCGTCTGCCAGTTCCGCCACGACCGCATGACCGGAATTATACATTAGAATCGCCACCGAGTCTCCGGCACCGCCGCTGGCCGAGGAATTTCAGAAACTCTCGTTCCGAAATGCCCTTCATCGCCCCCGACGCCCTCGCGATATGAATTTTCTCATGCGGCTAGCACCAGAATTTAGTACGGCTGTCGCCAAAGAATTCTTCCGCGTTAACGTTAACGTCGCCTTCCAAGATATAAATTAGTCCACGTTAACGTTAACGCAAAGTTCTCGAATGCAATGCATCCAAATTTCGCGCGAACAGGCCCGTAAGTACTATTGCACTATGTTTTATTCGGAACTAAGGTTACACCGAATGGCGGCCTTAAACGCTCGTGCTTTAGGATGCCGTTCGACTTTTTTCCGTCCTTGATTTTTTCTAGTGAAACGTAGCTTGCGCTCGCGGCATCACACGCACTGAGTCCGTATTCTGACTCACCGCATTCGTCTGAGGAGAAAACCATGAACGGCCGTCCCCAAATTCTCGTCGTATCCTCTGATCTCGATCAGCGCCGCGCGCTCACCTCCATTCTTCAGCAGGAAGGCTGGAGCCCGCTGCATGCCTCACACCTGACCGAGTGCCGAGATCTCCTCGCCAAGCGTAATGTGGGCCTCGTTTTCTGCGAGCGCCGCCTCTCCGATGGAACCTATCGCGACCTTCTCTCCGTTGCCCAGGCTCCAGAGCGCAGAGTTCCCGTCGTCGTGACCTCCCGTCTCGCGGACTGGGACGAATACCTCGAAGCCCTGCGTTACGGCGCCGTCGATCTCATCCCCTCGCCCTGCAAACCCAGCGACGTTTCGTCTGCTATCGCTCAGGCTCAGCGCGAAGACTTGAAATTCTCAGCCAATACGACATCGCCGTGCGAGCCTAAACTTCGCTCGATCTCTGCAACCGGCATCTAGCCGATATCGCGGGAATAACTCGAAACTCGAAAATATGTCATTCCGAACCCGTTCGGTTTTTGAACGGGGTGAGGAATCCGCTTTTTTTTAGCTTTCTTAGGAATAGCAGGTCTCTCATCCAACTGGTTTGGAATGACAACTCTGGCGTCTCGACACAGATCCGTTCCTCGCTTTGCCCTCGAATGGGGGTTCTTTTTTCCGCCACCACTTTCACATCTCCTCGCGCAAAGCGCACCGCCTCGCCTTTGTGTATCATTGTCGTCCGTGAACTTCGCCCTGACTCCAACGGAAGCCCGCGTCCTTGGCTCGCTCGTCGAAAAAGAAATCACCACCCCCGACTACTACCCTCTCTCCTTGAACGCTATCCTCAACGCCGCCAACCAAAAATCTAATCGTGATCCGGTTATGGAGCTTGACGAAGACGCCGTTCGCCGCGCGCTCCATTCCTTGAGCCAGCAAGGCCTGGCCCGCTCCGCTGCCACCGACGGCCGCGTCGCCAAGTTCGAACACCGCCTCGCCGAAGTCTTCAACTTCCACCGCCACGAAATTGCTCTCCTCTGCGTTCTCCTTCTTCGTGGACCGCAAACTCCCGGCGAACTTCGCACGCGCACCGACCGCCTCTACCAATTCGACGATCTCGCCGCCGTCCACTCCGCCCTCAACCTGCTCATGAATCGCGACCCGGCGCTTGTGAAAGTCCTTCCGCGCCAACCGGGCACCAAGGAAGCCCGCTACGTTCATCTCCTGTCCGGCGATGTTCCGGAATCCATCTCTCAGCACGCCTCTGTAGATTCGCTCTCCGCGGCCCAGCCTGCCGAAGTGGGTCCCTCTGATTCCCACAGGCTGGCGCAGCTGGAAGACGAAGTTGCCGCCCTCCGCACCGAAGTCGCCGACCTCAAGGGCCAGCTTGCCGCTTTTCAAAAGCAATTCCAGTAGTATCCATTCGTGTACCGTCGCACACTCTTCGATGCCAAGAAAAGTTCACGCTCCCCCACGCAACGCGAATTTTTGCTCTTCTTGGAATTTATTCAAGATAATGATTCTAAGGGACCTACATCGCCTACCTCTTGATCTATACTAGTACGCTCAGAACCAATGGGCGATGGAAGCTCACATGCTTCCAATTTAGCCTGAACGCAGTCTTTCTAGCGGATACAGGTCAGGTCGCAGCTCCTCTTCGTCGGAAGCGGAGCTGGCTCGAAGCAAGGAAAAAAACGTCAGTATTCCCGGGTTGCCCCGACCCGCGTAGCTGTTCAGGGGCGCTATGACACGAACCCCACGCCAAGTGCTCGCCACGCTCGAATCTGTCGCGGCCGTCCCCACGGAAATGGAACAAACACATGGATAAGAAAATCTTCCTTACGCTAATTCTGCTGCTGGGCACGATGTTCGCGTTGAAAAGCGCCCGAGACGCTCACAGGTACAGTGTCCTGGCCAACAACGCTCGCGTCGCGCACGCGCGCAATCAGAGTCAGCACGCCGATGTGCTAACCAAAGCCGACCCGTCCACCGTCCAGACTCCGGTCCTCCACGCTTCTTTCCGTCCGCTCAACTTCGCTCTTCTGCGCGGTGGCTTTTCTTCCGTCGACGAATTCTTCGAGCGCGTTCACGACGATCCCGTTCTCCACTCCTTTTACGGCGACTGCGCCGACCGCGGCGCCTCCATGCACGCCCTGCCCGAAGACATTACCGCCTTCACCACCTTCCGCAAAGGCGACAAGATCAAGTGGTCGCAAAAGCCTCTCCTCATCAAACGAGGCGAGTACGTCATGACCTTCTGCGGCAAGACCGTGCTTGCCCGCTGCGGCAATCTCATCAGCTTCGCGCCCATGCAACCCAGCGAAGACGTTCCGCCCGCCGTCCTCGAGGCTCCCTCCGAGCCCGTCGAAACCCCGCTGATTCTCGAAGCGTCCTCAGCCGGCCCCGCTCCGGTGATTCCGCCTGCTGCCGCTGTGCCCGTGGCTAACGCGAACTCGCACCGTTTCTTTTTCATTCCGCCCTTTTACGTTCCGCCTGGCGGCTCTCACAGCACTCCGCCGCCTCCAGCCGTGATCGTTCCCCCTCCGGCCACAGTCACTCCGCCGCCGTCGGGCAGCACTCCGCCGCCCCCGCCTTCGGGTACGCCTCCACCGCCGCCGGTGACGCCTCCTCCACCTCCGATCACAACGGCTCCTCCTCCGCCGCCTCCCGGTCCCCCGGCGCCACCCGCTGGACATATTTCCGGCGACGAATTCTCCGGCCACCAAGCGCTCTTCACGCTCTTGATCGGCCTATTTGTGATTGCGCTGCTCAAACTGACCACTCGATGAAAATCGGCGGCTACGTCCTGATTGTTTTGCTGGCACTGTTCGTTGTAGCCGTGCCGTTCCTGATCCACGCCCACTGGGCCGAGCTCGGCCCCTATTGGGCCCGCGCCGCGGCGTTCTTCGTACCCGGTTCGCTCCCGGTCCGCGATCACGTCATCACTCCGGAGGCCGACGTCACCATTACCTGGCAATGTTCCGGCGTCGAAAACATCCAGATCTTCTCCATGCTCTTCGCCACCGTCTTCCTCATGAACTGGAAGCGCATGCAAGGCTGGAAGTCCGTTCTCCTCTATCTCGGCGCCCTCGTGGCTCTCTCGATCGTGAATCTAGCCCGCATCATCACCATCGTAGTCCGCGCCAAAGAAACCCACTATGGCCTCGCCAACACGCTAGCGTTAGCCCTGCTAATCATCCTCGTCTGGAAAATAAAGTGGCTCCGCCCCGCCAACCCAGACCCAAGCCCCACCACCACGTAAGGTATCAATCAACCGCATCTTGTAGGGGCGCAGGACCCCTGCGCCCCAAACGCCCAGACCAAAACGACGACGTCCGCCTCCTGCTTCCGGCGGGCGTTCCGTGACCCCAACCACCGCGTGAAACTCACGCTAACGGAATGCCGTCCCATCGTCCGGCGGCTGCATCCTGGCCAACTACAAAGTGTTGCCAGCGGAATAACCGCTCCAAGCATCCTGCGTGTGTCCTCGGGTGCCCCACACGCCGCCGTTGCGTGCGTGTTCTTCGATCTCGGATCGCGAAGCCCCACCAGCAAAGAGCGCGCTCTTTCGATGCTGTCCGCTGCAGAAGCGAACCGTCCCACATACGGACATCTCATCGCCGCGTACAATTCTCAACAATCGAATAACTTCTGTAAGATCAGCGAAATAGCAAGACCTCGGTTGGAATTGAACGTGCTCCCACCTGACTTCATCTAAGGAGAATGCGCGCGACGATGCAAACGCTGCTCCAAGACATTCGCTACGGCATCCGCATGCTGGCGAAAAATCCAGGATTCACGGTAGTGGCAGTGCTCACCCTGGCGCTGGGAATCGGCGCAAACACGGCGCTCTTCTCGGTTGTCAACGGCGTGCTCCTGAACGCTCTCCCCTTCCGTCAGCCTGATCGGCTCGTCGCGCTCTACGGAAACAGGGTTCAGTTTCAACGCGCGTCGATTTCCTACCCGAATTTCCTCGACTGGCAGCTGCAGAACCGCACCTTCGATTCCATGGCCGCGTTTCGCCCCGACGACTTCAACCTCACCGGCGCAGGCGAAGCCGAACACATTCGCGGCGAAATGGTCTCTGCCGATTTCTTTTCGACACTCGGCGTACAACCTCTCATCGGCCGCTGGTTCAACCCGCACGAAGACCAACCCGGCGGCGCCCCGGTTGCGGTCATCAGCGCAGGCTTGTGGACCAGCAAGTTTGGTTCGCGGCCCGACATCGCCGGCAGGAGCGTCGCGCTCAACGGCACGGATTACACGATCATCGGCGTCGTCCCCGCAACGTTCCATCTGCAAACGCAGAATTTTCCCCAGAATGTCGAAGTCTACGTTCCCATCGGCCAGTGGAACGATGTGATCTTCCACGATCGCTCCGCTGGCCTGGGCACGAAGGGAATTGGCCGCCTTAAGCCCGGCGTCACCCTGTCGCAAGCCCGCGCCGATATGGATTCCATCGCCAACCGTCTCGCCGAAGCTTATCCGGTCGCCGACAAAGATTTCGGGGTGACGGTAATGTCGCTTAAGGAAAGCATCGTCGGGGATGCCCGGCCCTTCCTTCTGCTCCTACTTGCCGCAGTGGGATTCGTTCTCTTAATTGCGTGCGTTAACGTGGCCAATCTTTCCCTGGCTCGCTCCATCAGCCGCACCAGGGAATTCGCCATCCGCTCCGCGCTCGGCGCAGGCAGGCATCGCGTGCTTCGCCAACTCCTGACGGAAAGCGCGCTGCTCGCCGTCGCCGGCGGCGCGTTGGGATTGCTGCTGGCGGAGTGGGGCATGCAAGGGGTGCTGAATCTTGTCTCCGACACGCTTCCGCGCGCCGCCGAAGTGGGCCTCGACGGGCGCGTGCTTCTTTTCACCGTCACCATTTCGCTGTTTTCTGGAATTCTCTTCGGCCTGGCACCAGCACTGAAGACCTCGCAGCTCAACGTGCAATCCACGTTACGCGAGGGTGGCCGCGGCTCCAGCAGCCGCCACCGCGTTCAAGGCATCTTCGTCGCCGCGGAAATGGGCATGGCAGTTGTGCTTCTCATCGGAGCAGGCCTCATGCTGCGCACCCTATCGAGTCTCTGGAGCGTCAGTCCCGGATTCGATCCGCACCACGTGCTCACATTTGACATCGGGCTCCCGCCTTCGGCCGAGACCCAGACTCCCACTTCCATCCGCTCCTCGTTACTGCAGCTCCACGACCGGCTCGCCACGGTTCCCGGCGTGCAATCGGTCTCTCTGCTGCGCGGTTCGCTCCCAATGGGGAGCGATTCGGAAGACCCTTTCTGGATCGAAGGACGCCCCAAGCCGGCCAGTGACAGCGACAAATACTGGTCGATCTGGTCCGAAGTCGAGCCCGACTACCTGCAGGTAATGGGTATCCAGCTTATCCGGGGCCGCTTCTTCACGAATGCCGACACGGAGAGCGCCCCGCGCGTCGCCGTCATCGACGAGGATTTCGCCGAGAAATTTTTCCCGCGCGAAGATCCCCTCGGAAAAGTCTTCACTGACGATTATGTCGGCCCCACGCAAATCGTCGGCGTAGTCCGCCACGTGAACCAATGGGGACTGGAAGAGAAATTGGCGATGCGCGCGGAATTTTATCTCCCCTTCCGCCAGATTCCCGACAAATACATGACCCGCACGATTCGCGACACGACGGTCGTGCTCCGCTCCACCGGCGATCCGCTCGCTCTCACGGACACGATCCGCCACGAAATCCAGCAAATGAACAGCGAACAGGTGATGTTCAGCCCGAAATCGATGGACGACATCGTCTACAACCAATCGGTCACCGCGCAGCGCTTTTCGATGATTCTGCTGGCGGTGTTCGCCGCGGTCGCGCTGATGCTGGCCAGCGTGGGCATCTACGGCGTGGTCTCCTATATCGTCGGCCAGCGCACCCAAGAGATCGGAATCCGCATCGCCCTCGGCGCACGCCCAGTTCAGGTAATGCGCTGGATCATGAGCGAAGGCGCCCGCATGGCCCTGGTCGGAGTTGCCTTCGGCCTGGCTGCCGCGCTAGCCCTCACCCGCCTGATGGCTAGCCTGCTCTACGGCGTAAGCACCACGGACCCCCTGACATTCGCCGGAGTCGCCATCCTGCTGATGGGTGTCGCGCTAGCCGCCTGCTACATCCCAGCGTGGCGCGCCATGCGCGTCGATCCCATCGTAGCCCTCCGGCACGACTAGCGCCGCCTCCGTCGTAGCACCGCCACCTGTTGGCCTTGTCGATCCACTCAAAGCGTTGACTCCCCGCCTCCGCTTATCTAGAATGGGATCTCGATCGCCATGAAAGGCCGCGCTAGCCGCGGCTTTTTCTTTTCCCGAAGCCGCGCTTTGTCGCGGCTTTCGCATTTTCAGGAGCCGCGCCGGCCGCGGCTCTTCCATCTTCAAAGGAGCCCAGCGCCATGAACTTGAAAGAACAGTACGTGACCACGGAAGAAGGCGTCGAATTATTCGTTCAAAAGCTCGGCCAAGGCCCGCAAGCTATCCTGATCCCCAACGGCTTCTACCTATTCGACGCGCAAAAAAGGCATTAACCACGACGTCGACGATATCGAAGCCCTTCGCCGGCACTTCAGCATCGACAAAGTAAGCCTCATCGGCCACTCCTACATGGGAGTAACCGTAGCGCTCTACGCGATGAGGCACCCGGAGCACACAGCCCGCATTGTGCAAATCGGCTCGATGGCTCCGGATCCGGCGAAGACGTACCCCGCCCACTTAACCAACCTGGACGGAACGCTGGCGGAAGTCATGGCCAAGCTTGCTCAGCTGCAGAAAGAGCGCCCATCCCAAGACGCAAAGCAATTCTGCAGAAAGTTCTGGTCCATCCTCTGCGAGATCTATGTTGCCAATCCGGCCGCCGCCCGCAAACTCAACTGGGACCCCTGCGATCTCCCCAACGAAATCAACTTCCCCAAGCAATGGAACGCCCTCGTCCTCCCATCCCTGCAAAATCTGAATCTGACCCCGCAAGACTTCGCCAAAGCGCAATCCCCAATCCTAGCCATCCACGGCCGCAAAGACCGCAGCTCTCCGTACGGCGCTAGCCGGGATTGGGCGCAAAGCCTCCCAAACGCCCGCCTGCTGACGCTCGACGAAGCCGCCCACGTCCCCTGGATCGAGTATCCCGACCAATTCCGATCCGCCCTCGAAACCTTCCTCAATGGCGAGTGGCCCGTCGCATCGGAGAAGGTAGGTTCCCTCGACAACCAGTCAGGGTGAGACACCGCTCGCTAGTTAACATATTGCGCCCCTCCCCCCTCCTTTTTTGTAAGTGCGGATTCTAAAGGACTTTAAGTCTAATGTTTTTGGATCTGCGGATTCTAAAGGAGTTACGCGGGTATTTTTCGTAAGTGCGGATTCTAAAGGGTTTAGAGCTAGAAAGACTTGAGGCACATGACGGTCCGAAGAACGGAACCGCGTTCGAATTGGCATTTGCGGCAACACGAAAAACGATAACATAGTGGTAATAATAAGTCAAGGACAAAGATGCCATCGTTCGACAGGCTCGAAAACCGTGGACAATTCAGCAAAACAGAAAAGGGGGTTCTTCCAGGGCTAACGCTTAGCTTCCGCGAACCGGTTCCAAAACGGAACGCGGCCAGGCCATGTGTCCGACGGAATGTCTCGGCGAAAAGTAGCGACGGTGCCATCGACTTACTGCCCTGAGCGCTGAGACGGTCAATCGTCGATAGCTCGCCCGAGGTCGGTGGTCACCGCATCTCGGCCCTCTGGCAGCCTTCCTGCTTGAATTTCCCGCGGCAATGTATTCTATTGAAGGCTGCAATGGTTGACCACCACAACGGCGCATCGGAAGGCAGACAGCCCACGTCACCGCGCCGGATCCTCTTCGGCACCGACCATAAAGCGATCGGCCTGCGATATCTCTGGCTGGCGCTCTTCAGCGTCTTCCTGGGAATGATCATGTCGCTGGTGATGCGCATTCATCTGGTCTGGCCCGGCGTGCATCTGCCTTTGCTTCCAAGCTTCGGGAATTCGCCGGAAAACTATGCTGCGCTGACCTTGCTACATGGCTCGCTGATGGTGCTGATGGTCCTCACCGCCGCGCCGCAAGCCGGATTTGGAAACTACCTGTTGCCCATCCAGATCGGCGCGCGAGACATGGCTTTCCCGACACTCAACCTGCTGGCTTTCTGGGCCACGGTGGCCTCGCTCGTTGGCGTCACCACGGCGTTCTTCCTGGCGCCGCAAACTGGCCTCACCCTTTGGATTGCCAGCGTGGCATTGTTCTGCGCTGCGACCCTCGCCAATGCCCTCAATTTCAGCGTCACCACCATCGACCTGCGCGCCAAGGGCATGACGCTTCCGCGCCTGCCCATCACCGTCTGGGCGTGGTTCATCAACGCTATTCTGAGCTTGTTGATTTTCAGCATCCTGCTGGCTGCGTGCGTCTACCTGCTCGCCGACCGCATTCTCGGGACGCACTTCTTCTCGCTTCCAGCCATCGTCTCCACTGCTTCGCTGAACTCGCAGGCAGTTGCGCTGCCCGCACTCTGGCAGCGTTTGTTCTGGTTTTTCGCGCAGGCGCAGGTTTACGTGGCCATCCTCCCGTGCTTCGGCATCGCCACGCACCTGATCTCGACGTTCTCGCGCAAGCCAGTCTGGGCGCAGCGCGCCGTCGTGCTGGCGTTGTGCGCTGTCGGCCTCTTCGGGTTCTGTATTTGGGGACAACACACCTTCGCAAGCGGCCTCAATCCTTATTCGCCGCTCGTTTTCGGTGTGCTGGCGTCATCGCTCGGTGTGCCGGCGGCCATTTTGTTGATGAGCTGGTTCGGCATCCTCTGGAATGGCCGGGTGCGGCTGACCACCGCCATGCTCTTCGCCCTGGGTTTCGTCTCCCTATTTCTAGCGGGCGGCCTGTCCGGATTGTTTCTGGCGCGCAGCGATCTCGCTTCCGTCGCGGCCAGCGAAGACTTCGTCACCGGCCACTTCCATCTGGTGATGGGTATCGCCGCCACCTTCGCGATGCTCGGCGCGCTGTTCTTCTGGTTCCCGAAAATGTTTGGACGCAGCCTCGACGAGCGCCTGGGCAAAATTCATTTCTGGATCACTTTTGTCGGCGTCTACTGCGTGTTCATGCCGATGCATTGGCTGGGGCTGATCGCCCACCTGCACCTTTCGCCGGAAGCCATGCTGACCGTCGCCACTGCCGCCACGTCTGCCATTCGATCGTTCGTCACGGTCGCAACGCTGGTAACCATCGCCGCCCAAGGGATTTTTCTGGTGAATTTTGTTACCAGCCTGTTGAAGCGCAGCGAGGCCGCGGAGAAAAATCCGTGGCGTGCCACCACTCTCGAATGGTCGCTGCCTTCGCCGCCACCACTCGGAAATTTCGCCGGCCAGACGCCGGTGGTCTATCGAGGCGCCTACGAATTCGTCGCATCGAAAGCTACATCGACCGGCGCAGAAGATTTCGCATTACAATCTCGTCCGACCGACAGCACGCCCCCAGCAATCCCCGGTGGAACGAAACCAGGGCTGCAACCCCTGCCGCCACACGCCGCAGGGACGACGTAGGGCCATGTCGGGCAATGTAGTGGCCGGTCTTTAGACCGGTCCGCAGAAGAAAGATTTTCGACGAAAGCTTCGCAGCAAGGAACAACCATGCCGGGCACACACGTAGTCGACGACATTGAACTGATCATCGAAGACATCGGCGGAGGCGGCGGCAATCCGCCGCCACCGAGCGGCGACGGTGGAGGCGGCGACGGCGATCCGAACAAACGCCGCAAGCCCACGCCAACCTCGCCCCGCCGCTATCAAACCGCGGTAGTCCTGGCGATGCTTTCGATCGTGATGTTTTTCATGGCGCTGGCGGTCACCTTCCTGGTCCGCAAAACGAGCAGCGACTGGGTTCCGGTCCATCTCCCGTTCATGGTCTGGGTGAACACCATCATTCTTCTCGCCAGCAGCGGCACGATGGAATTGTCGCGCCGCAAGGAACTTGGCGGCGACCTCAAAGGCTTCCGCACACTCTGGCAAGTCACCACCGGGCTGGGTGTGCTGTTTCTGATCGGGCAGGTCATCGCGTGGCGCCAGTTGGTGGACCAAGGTTTCTACGTAAGCACCAATCCGGCGAGCAGCTTCTTTTATATTTTCACCGCCGCCCATGGGATCCACCTTTTGGGCGGCGTCGGCGCACTCTGCTACGTGTCGTTCCGAAATTTTCAGAAAACGAAGCTAACGCAATCGGTCGCCGCGGAAGTGACCTCTCATTACTGGCACTTCATGGATGGATTGTGGCTGTTTCTGCTGGCGCTTCTGTATTTGGGGAAATGAAGTAAAGAAGTAATGAAGTAAAGAAGCAACGAAGCAACGAAAGAAGAAAGAATCCTGGGCCACTGCCGTTTCTGGCTCTGCGCAGGGCCGAAGTGCCAGCACTTTCACGCACACGGGATTTTATTGGCAGTGGAGGAATTCGGAAATTGCGTCGGTGACGCGAGCGATTTGATCATCGCGCAACTCGGGATACACCGGAAGCGAGAGGACTTCTTTGGCGGCGTGCTCGGAGTGGGGAAAATCGCCGGCTTTGTGACCGATCGAAGCGTAGATGGGCTGCAGGTGCAGCGGCACCGGATAATACACGGCACTGCCAATTTTTCGCTCGCTTAGAGCACGATGTAACTCATCGCGCTTCTCCACGCGAATCGTGTACTGGTGGAAGACGTGCTCGTATCCCTCGGGGACGATCGGCGGCATCGCGCCGGGAATCTGCGAAAGGCGTCGAGTATATTCCGCGGCATGAGCTTGCCGCGCGCGCTGCCAAGCCGGCAAATGCCGCAGCTTGACACGCAGAATCGCCGCTTGTAATTCGTCGAGGCGGCTGTTCCAACCAGGCTCGCTGCTGACGTACTTTGCGGTTTGCCCGTGATTTCGCAAGTTGCGGATTCGCGCGGCGATCTCCGCGGAATTTGTGACCACCATGCCCGCGTCGCCGAAAGCCCCCAGATTTTTCGTGGGATAGAAACTCAGGCAGGTTACATCGCCGATCGAGCCTGTTGGCCGGCCTTTGTAGGAAGCGCCGATGGCTTGCGCATTGTCTTCGATCACCGGCAAGTGTCGGGTCTTCGCAAACGCTACGATCGGATCCATGTCCGCGGCTAGTCCGTAGAGGTGAACGGCGATGATGGCACGCGTGCGCGAAGTGACGAGGCGTTCGAGTCTGGCGGGATCGATGTTGTAAGTGCTTGGGTCGATGTCGGCGAAGACGGGTTTCGCGCCGAGCGCGCTGACGGCGCTGCCGGTGGCCACGAACGTAAATGGCGGAAGGATGACTTCGTCGCCTGCGTGGACGCCGCAGGCGCGCAGTGCGAGGATCAGCGCGTCGGTACCGCTGGCCAGAGCGATTCCGTGCTGGGCGTTGCAGAGCTTGGCGATTTCTTGTTCGAGGGCGGCGCCTTCGCTTCCGAGAATGAAATGTTGGGAGGCCAGGACACGCTCGACCGCTTCACGGATTTCGCCACCGATGGCGGCGTATTGCGCGCCCAGATCCAACTGCGGGACAGCCTCCTGCACCGCGACGGTATGCGGGTTTGCGCTCATAGGGGAAGTGTATCGCATATTTCTGTCGCTCTTTTCGGATCGAGCCATTTCGATGACGAGAATCGGACTCACGGCTAGCCCGTGAATTTCGTCTCAGAGCCGCGAGAGGTCGGCGCTGGGTGATGCCAGCGGATTTCGAGCCTGCCCTAGATTTGCGCAGGCGTTGACCAGGGCGAAACGCCCAAGGATCGTTGGCGGAGAGGCTTTCGGCGGACTCCGGACCGTCTGGCGGGGAGGTTGTCCAGGCTGGAGGACAGGAAACTGATTCTAAATCGTCTAAATTGTGGATCAAGAATACTAGAAAGTGTACGGGTTACAGGTTTTCACTCTAAAAACAATATTTTCCAAAATACCCCAGTTTTCAGGTCCATCCGCGAGGGGGCGTAAATCCCTGTAAATGCGGGAAGTTGAAACTACCGGTATCCATTTGGAAACAGCTCGACATGTGGACATTTACATGCTGCTAACATTCACACACGCCTCGGAAGTGGATGTTGTGGGGAGCCGTGTCCGGTCGTCCCGGTTGGCAGAACGAATCGACGGAGACTGTATGGATAATTTTGGAGGAAGAATGAGCGGCATTTGCATGGGTGTGGCGTGTCTGAATCCCGGAAACGGATCGCAAAAAGTGAAAACGGGATTGCCGAAGCTCTTGACGGAGAGAGGAGCGCGAATTTACCCGCGCCTGGCCCTCATGGCCTTGCTGGTGATGGGGCTGCTTGCGGCGGGGGCCAGGGGGCAGGACGTGGCGTCGATCACTGGAACGGTGACCGACAAGACCGGCGATGCGATATCCGCTGCACATGCGAAATTGGTGGATACCCGGACGGGCGCGGTCTATGAGTCCGAGACTGGCAGCTTTGGCGCCTACCTGTTTGCGAAGGTGCCGCCGGGACCCGGCTACACGCTGACGATCAGCAAAGACAGCTTCAAAACGGTCACGATCTCGAATTTGTATCTGGCGATCGCCACGACGCGCACCCAGGACGTGGTGATGGAAATAGGGACGGTGACGCAGTCGGTGGAAGTGACTGCGGAAGGATCGGTGAGCCTGAATACGCAGGACAGCACGATCGGGAACAATTTCGACATGCGGGCGGTCGAGAACCTGCCGTCGGAGTTTCGAGACGATCCGAGCGCCTTGCTGCGACTTCAGCCGGGCGTGGTGAGTGCGCAGAGCCCGAACGGGAATGCGGCGACCGATCCAAGCGGAAGCCGTGACGGCTCCGTGGCCGGGGCGCGTGCGGACCAGAACAACATCATTGTCGACGGTATTGACGCTACGGACTTTGCGGTTGGGCAGGCATTTTCGACGCAGGCAGCGATCCCCGTCGATGCGGTGCAGGAATTCAGCACGC
>JBEKWY010000023.1:0-45578 GCA_049512575.1 Candidatus Acidiferrum sp. | reverse complement strand
ATCGGCAACAACTTCGAAGGCCAATTGCCCCAGATCGGCAACACCATTCAGTTCAGCGACAACTACAGCAAGATCCTGGGAAATCACAGCTTCAAGTTTGGCGTCGATACGCGTTATCAACGATTCGACCAGTTGTTGTACTTCGACGTGAACGGCGAATATGTCTTCAACTCCGGAGGCTCGAACGATCTCGGCTATTCCGATCAGTATGCGGACTACCTGTTGGGATTGCCCAATTCCTACACCCAAGGTTCCGCGCAGCATGAGCTGATTCGTTCCACATCGGTCTACCTTTTCGCCCAGGACAGCTGGAAGCTCAGGCCCAACCTCACCGTCAATTACGGCGTTCGCTGGGAAATGAACACTCCTCTCACCGATATCGGACAAAAGGTCCAGACCTTCCGCCCCGGTGAAAATTCAGCGATCTACCCGTGCCAGCTATCGCCGGCGAGCGTCACGAATTTCCAAACGAACTTCGGCATCGCCAATCCGACGTGCGCCAACACCGGAGTTACTCCCACCGGCCTCGTCGTTCCCGGCGACCAGGGCGTGCCCGGCGGCCTTACCAACACCTACTACAAAGGATTCGCACCGCGCCTCGGCCTGAATTGGAGCCCGAGCGCCAAAGACGGCCTGCTCGAAAAGCTAACCGGCGGACCCGGCAAGATGAGCATCAGCATGGGTTACGGCATTTTCTACAACCCGATTGAACAACTGGTTCTGGAACAGTTCAGCGCCGAGCCTCCGTTTGGCGGCAGCAGCAGCGTCACTAATCCTTTGTTTCAGACTCCTTTCGTCCAACAGGACGGAACCGTCCTTCCCAATCCCTACAACGGAATTTTGGATCCGCCCCGAGGTCAACCAGTCGACTGGTCCACCTTCCGTCCCATCGTTCTTTTCGGCGAATTTCCGGCGAACCTGCGTCTGCAGTATTCCGACCAGTACAACCTCACCATCAAGCGCGAGCTTCCTGGAGAAATGCTTTTCCAGATCGGCTACGTAGGATCGCAGGGACATCGATTGCTTGCCAGCTATGAGATCAACCCGGGCAACCCGCAGACTTGCAACACCATCGCCACAATTGCCACGGCGAATCCTGGCAACGTACTCAGTGGGCCTGGCGGAACCTCGACGAGTTGCAGCAGCTTCGGCGAAGACAGTGAGTACTTCATCGCTCCCGGAACAGTAATTCCGGCTGGTGGGCTGCAACTGCCGTACGGTCCCACCGGACCGACAACGGTAGCCGCGGGCACGGTTGTTGGTCCAAGCGGGATCACGCTGGTGGGGTTACGACCCTATTCGTCGCCCAGCTGCAATCCCATGACCGGCGCCGGCTGCCCTGTTGATGGCACACCTGTTTTTTCAGGGATCTTTACGGAGAACACTGTAGCTCGGTCGAACTATAACTCGCTGCAGGTCATGTTCGAGAAAAAGTTCTCGCACGGGTTGCAATTCCAGGCCTCGTATACACTCAGCAAGTCCCTCGACAACGCTTCCAGCTTTGAAAGCGCTCTGAATCCACTCAATTTCAACGCTACCTACGGTCCCTCTGCCTTTGACGCGCGCAACCGCTTCGTTTTCAATTATGTCTGGGACCTTCCAGTCCGCAAGTACGAAGGACTCCGAGGCAAGTTGCTGGACGGGTGGGAGGTTTCCGGCATCATTACGTTCCAAGACGGCTTTCCTATCCGCATCACATCGCAGGATGACGTCGAAGAATTGGATTCCACGTTCCTGTTCGAAGCGCCGGGTGAACCCAACTTGACCGCTCCCTTCAAGACCACGAATCCACGAGACACGGTGTGCGCCGCGGGAACCGGGTCTCTCTCCGGAACGGGTACTCCGTGCCAGGCCGTGAACGGGTACGTGTTCGATCCCAACCTTTTCACCAACAACACCGTGGCTCCGGGCACGATTGGAAATGCACCGCGCTCGATCTGCTGCGCGCCCGGAATCGACGAGTGGGACATGAGTTTCAACAAGCAGACGCAACTCGGAGAAAAGGTGCAAATGGAGTTTCGCGCTGATATCTTCAATATCTGGAATCATGCGCAGTTCTACAGCGTGGACGGAGACATTTCGGATCTCGGCGGCACGTTCGGGCAGCCGTTGCACATCCGGGATCCTCGCCTGGTTCAGCTCGCGCTGAAGTTCCGGTTCTAGACCGAAACGGAGAAACAAGCGAATCGCAAGGCGCGGCTGCCAAGGGCCGCGCCTTCGCGCGAAAACGCAAGTTCGAGGAATTTTTCCGAGAAACGATACTGACCGCAGGGAACAGACCTGCAACCACGGAGTTCACATGTACGACGCTCTACAAAAGGAAATCGCCACCTACGAGAAGAAAACGCCCAAGTCCGCCGAAGCCCACAAGCGCGCCTTGCAACGTATCCCCCTCGGAGTCGCCAGCAACTATCGCTATTACGAACCGTATCCGATTTTCGTAAAAGACGGCAAAGGCAGCAAGATTCACGACCTCGACGGCAACGAATATATCGACCACAACCTTTGTTTTGGCGCGCTCATGGCCGGCCACTGTCATCCTGCGGTGGTAAAAGCCGTCGAGCAAAAATTGCACGAAGGCTACACCTTCGGCATGCCCCACGATCAGGAATGGGAGCTCGCCGAAGAAATTTGCAAGCGCTATCCCGTCGAGATGGTGCGTTTCGGTTCCAGCGGCACCGAAGTCACCATGCACGCCTGCCGCATCGCCCGCGCCGCCACCGGGCGCGACAAAATTCTCAAGTTCGAAGGCGCATATCACGGCCTGCACGACACCGCTCTCGTCAGTGTCAAGCCCAAGGCCGAAGACTACGGCGATCCCGACGCGCCCACCTCCGTCCCGGGTGGCGGTGGCATCCCCAAATCCGCGGTGGCTAACGTCGTGGTCGCCAGCTTCAACAATCTCGGCAGCGTGGAGCGCCGCTTCCGCGAAAATCCCGGTCAAATCGCGGCCATTATTCTCGAGCCCATCCTCATGAACGTCGGCTTGTGCATGCCGCAGCCTGGTTTCTTGCAGGGACTCCGCGACATCGCCACGAAAAACGGCGCCTTGCTCATCTTCGACGAGGTAAAGACCGGAGCGAAACTTGGTTGGGGCGGAGCCAGCGAATACTTTGGCGTAAAACCCGACATGATTTGCCTGGCGAAATCCATCGGCGGCGGCTTGTCGCTCGGTGCGTTTGGATCGAGCCGCGCAGTCATGGAACTCATCGCGCAGCACAAAGTCTTTCACGGCGGCACCTACAACACCAACCGCGTCGCCATGGCCGCGGGCCTTGCCACTTTCCGAGAGGTCCTCACGCGTGAGAATTACGCGCACACCGACAAGCTGAGCAAGACGCTCACCGAGGGCTATCGCAAGATCGTCGCCAAGGTCGGCTTGCAAGCCTATGTCGTGAGCGCCGGCGTAAACGGCGCGCTGATGCTCTATCCCAATGAAATCCAGAACTATCGCGACTGGACCACCATCGACGTCGATCTCTGGCGCCACTATTGGTTCGCCATGGTCAATCGCGGTGTTCTCCCGCAACCCTATTGGTGGGACGAGCAGTGGACGATCTCGGTCCAGCACACCGAAGCCGACATCGACAAGCATCTGTCTGTCTTCGATGAAATCGCCCCAGCCCTGGCCAAAGCCCAATCGGAGCGCGGCGCCGCCATGGTCGGCAGCGCCGGCCACTAGCGCAAGCTTGTGGGGGCACAGCACTGCCGTGCCCTAGTTTGCCCGGGCCGATGAAGTCGCCCTGGTGCTCTCCAGCCGTCGCTTCGGCGCCCTTCAGTCGTGAGGAGAAACGTGTCGAACGAGGTCATCGCCTCTCCAATCGCAAATGGCGTCCAAGACGCGCCCCATTTGCGCCGCGTCCTGGGCCGCTGGGACCTCGTTCTCCTCTTCGTCGTCGCGGTCTTCAATCTCAACGTCGTCCCCTCGATCGCCGCCAACGGCGGTGTAACCATCTGGCTCTGGATCATCTCCCTGATTCTCTTCTTCTGGCCGCAAGGCATCGCCGTAATCGAATTGGCCCATCGTTACCCGGGTGAAGGCGGCGTTTACCTGTGGGCGAAAGAAGTCTTCGGCGACTTTCACGGTTTCCTTTCCGGCTGGTGCTACTGGACCAACAACATGATGTACGTCCCGACGATCATGCTGTACTTCGTCGGAGTCTCCGTGTTCGCTCTCGGTTCGCGGCACCAATCGCTGGCGGACAACAAGATATTCACTCTGAGTGCCTCGCTTATTCTGCTGGCCATCCTCGTCATGCTCAACGTCGTAGGTCTTGGCGTGGGAAAATGGATCAACAATATCGGCGCCATCGGAACGGGGATCGCAGCCGCGGTCCTGATCGGATTGGGAGCGATTGTCTGGCTCCGTTTCGGCACCACGGTCACCTGGGCGGACTTCCAGATTCCCGCCAATCCGCGCTTCGTCCTCAATTCCTTCGGCGTGATCTGCTTCGGGCTCGTGGGACTCGAGCTTGCCTCGGTGATGGGTGATGAAATTGAGAATCCAGCGCGGATACTGCCCGGAGCGGTCGCCTGGGGCGGCGTTTTGTCCGGCGCGTTGTACATCGGCGCGACATTGACCCTGCTGATCGCCGTCAGCAAGCAGGACATCAGCGTGTTGCAGGGCATCGTTCAAGCCGTGAGTCACATGGCCGCCAAAGTCAACGCCGGCTGGATTATCGCCCCGTTCGCATTCATGCTGAGCATCTCGATCGCCGGCATCGGATCGGCGTGGCTGGCGGGATCGGCGCGTATTCCGTTTGTTGCCGGCCTCGATTCCTACATGCCGTCGTGGCTTGGCAAAGTCCATCCAAAGTACGGGACGCCGTACGCGGCATTGATTGTGCATGCCACCGTGTCGCTGATTTTGGTCGTCGTGAATTTCACGTTTACTGGCGCCGGTGTGCAGGAGACCTTTCAAAAATTGCTGTCCTTGGCGGTCGTCCTCCAATTGGTGCCCTTCCTTTATATGTTCGGCGCGCTGTTGAAGATCGCCGCAGGCGAATCGTTCGTTAAGGGCCACTACGGCAAGCCAACGCTTTTCTTTGCCGGCGCCAGCGGCTTGGTGACAACGATTCTGGGCATCGCGCTAGCGTTTTTTCCGGCGCAACAGATTACGTCGATCACGTCGTACGAAGTATGGATGTTCGGCGGAACGCTGCTGTTCATCGGCCTCGCCGCTTTTTTCTTTTTCGTGTACGGCCGCCGCAAAGCGACCCGCAGGCTGGCAGCAATAGCCCCGGCAGGCTAACATTTTGTAGGGACACAGGACGGCTGTGCCCCAAGCGCCCAGGCTGCAAACAACCGGGGCAAGGGGTTTCGCTTTCGGAGGGATGACATGTCGGGTGGAGTTAAAGCGGACGTGCAAACGTATAAGAACTACGTGAACGGCAAGTGGGTCGCCGCCGCGTCCGGCGAAACCTTCCCTGTCTACGATCCCTCGACCGAAGAAGTCATCGCGCACGTCGCCGCCGCAAGCGCCAGCGACGTGGACGCCGCCGTCAAAGGCGCGCGCGAGGCCTTCGACAATGGCCCCTGGCGCCAGACCACCGCCCAGGATCGCGGCCGCATCCTTTTCAAGCTGGCCGAAAACGTCCGCCAGAACACCGCGCAACTCGCCGACATCGAATGCCGCAACACGGGCAAACCGATCGTTGAGGCCGAATACGACATCGCGGACGTCGCCACCTGCTTCGAGTATTACGGCGGCCTGGCGACGAAGGTTATGGGCCACGTTAATCCGGTCCCGGCGAATGCGCTGAGCTTCACGCTGCGCGAACCGGTTGGTGTAGCCGCTCAAATCATTCCGTGGAATTACCCGCTGCTGATGGCTGCCTGGAAGCTCGCGCCGGCGATCGCCGCCGGTTGCACTTGCATCCTCAAACCGGCAGAACAGACTCCACTCACGGCGCTCGAGTTCGCCAACTGGTTTGAAGAAGTCGGCCTTCCGCCCGGCGTCGTGAACATCATCAATGGCTTCGGCGAAACGGCTGGTGCAGCGCTGGTGGCTCACCCGGGAGTAGATAAGGTCGCATTCACCGGCAGCGCGGCCGTCGGAAAAATCATCGTCAAAAGCGCGGCCGACACGCTCAAGCGCGTCACGCTCGAACTCGGCGGTAAATCGCCCAACATTTTCTTCGCCGAAGCGGACTGGGAAGCCGCCGTGGACGGCGCCCTCTTCGGCGTCTTTATCAACCAGGGTGAAGTTTGCTCGGCGGGCAGCCGCATCCTGGTCGAGAAAAAGATCTACTCGAAATTTGTCGAATCCATGACCGAAAAGGCCAAGCGCATCACCCTTGGCGCGCCGCTTGCGCGCGAAACGAAGATGGGCCCGCTCGTCAGCAAAGAACAATACGACCGTGTCAGCTCCTATCTGGAAATCGGAAAGAAAGAAGCCAAGGTCGCCATCGGAGGAGGCCGTCCGAAGGGATTCGGCAAGGGCTACTATCTCGAGCCGACGATCTTCTATGACGTCGACAATAATGCGCGCATCGCTCGGGAAGAAATTTTCGGCCCGGTCGCCTCGGTGATTCCCTTCGATGGCGAAGCGGACGCCATCCGCATCGCGAACGACACGCCCTACGGCCTTGCCGCCGCGGTTTGGACGCGCGACATTTACAAGGCGTTTCGCGTCGTAAAATCTCTGCGGGCCGGAATCGTGTGGGTCAATCACATGCAACCAACGTACGTGGAAGCGCCCTGGGGCGGTTACAAGCAGTCCGGATTTGGGCGCGAGCTTGGCCCTTGGGGATTGGAAGAATATCTGGAAACCAAGCAAGTTTTTGTCAATCTCGATGAAACTCCAATTGGGTGGTACTGAAAAATGACAACAATTCAAATACGCACGGAAATTCCCGGGCCACGGTCGCGAGCTCTGATGGCGCGCCGCGAAGCCGCGGTGCCTCGCGCACCGTACAATACGGTGCCGATCTTCGCGGCGAGCGCGGAAGGCGCCACGATCGAGGACGTCGACGGCAACCGCTATCTCGATTTCGCGGGAGGCATCGGCTGCCTGAATATCGGGCACCAAGCCCCGCGTGTCTTGTCGGCGATCCAGCAACAGTTGGAGAAGCACCTGCATCTGTGCTTTGCGGTCACGCCCTATGAGAGCTACATCGCCGTCGCCGAGAAACTGAATGCGCTCGCGCCGGGCAAATTTGCGAAGAAGACCATTCTGCTGAACACCGGCGCCGAAGCGGTCGAGAACGCCGTCAAGATCGCCCGCGCCTACACCAAGCGTCCCGCGATTATCTGCTTCGAGGACGCGTTTCACGGCCGGACGATGATGGCCATGTCGCTGACCAGCAAGGCGCATCCCTACAAAGCCGGCTTCGAGCCTTTTGCCAGCGACGTGTATCGCATTCCCTTCGCGTATCCGTACCGCAGCGAGAGCGGCGCGACCGCGGAAACGTTCGCGCACCATCTTGAAAACGCATTCAGGCGTTCCGTGGCCGCCGAGTCCGTCGCCGCCGTAATCGCCGAGCCGGTTCTCGGCGAGGGCGGCTTCATCATTCCGCCGCGTGACTACTTCAAAGCGATTCACGCGATCTGCCGCAAAAACGGAATCCTGTTCATCGCCGATGAAGTGCAATCGGGTTTTGCGCGCACCGGCAAATGGTTTGCGTCCGATCATTTCGGCGTCGAGCCCGATTTGATCACGATGGCGAAATCGCTGGGCGGCGGAATGCCCATGGCGGCGGTGACGGGCCGCGCGGAAATCATGGATGCGCCCGGAATTGGCGGGCTGGGTGGCACGTTTTGTGGGCATCCCTTGGCTTGCGCCGCGGCGCTCGCGGCGATCGAGACCATCGAAAAGGATGGCTTGCTGGCGCGGTCATTTGCCGTCGGCAAACACTTCGAGACGCGAGCCCGCGCATGGCAGAAAAAATGGCCACTGGTCGGCGACGTTCGCGGCCTTGGCGGCATGTGCGCGATCGAACTGGTACGCAACGCGGAAACGCGCGAGCCTGCCGACACCGAGACGAAGAAAATCGCCGAGTACTGCTACAAGCACGGCCTGATCACCATCACCGCAGGGACGTTCAATAACGTCATCCGTATCCTGGTGCCGCTGGTCGTCACCGACGAACAACTCGACGAAGGCTTCAACGTTATTGAAGCGGCGCTGGCTTCTGTTTCGGAGCAGAAACAATCTGCCATGTCCCATGCGTGAGGCTTCGGTTCCTGTTGAACCCGAACTCCTTTCGCAAGCATCTGAATGCTTGTTGTCCCCGAGCCTGAGCCGGAAAGTGACACTTCTATGAGCACAACCATTGCAAACACGACAGCTACAAACACGACCGCGCGCGACGTAGGCTTCTTGCTCGACGGCAAATGGCACACCGACGGCGAACCCATCCAGATTCTTTCGCCGGGCACTGGACAACTGGTCGGAACGACTTACCGGGCTTCGACGAGGCAAACGGAAGCCGCCACTGCCGCCGCGGTCCGCGCGTTTGAGATAACGCGCAAGCTCGGCGGATACGAACGCGCCCGCATTCTGCGCGCCATCGCGTCCGGAATTGAAAAGCACCGCGACGAACTGGTGCGGATCGTGGCGCTGGAAGCGGGCAAGCCGGTCAAGGCTGCGCGCGTTGAGGTCGATCGCGCGGTTCTTACCTTCACGGTAGCCGCGGAAGAAGCGCTGCGCCTTGGCGGCGAATACCTGCCGCTGGATTGGCAGGCGTCAACAGCGGGCCGCTGGGCCATCGTGCGGCGATTCGCGCTGGGTCCCATCGCCGCCATCACTCCTTTCAACTTTCCGATGAACCTGGTCGCGCACAAGCTGGCTCCGGCGATTGCGGCGGGCTGCACCATCATCCAGAAGCCGGCGCCGCAGACTCCCTTTACCTCACTGCGGCTGGCGCAGATCATCGAGGAAGCGGGTTGGCCCGCGGGCGCCCTGAACGTGCTGCCGTTGTCGAATGAAGACGCGGCGCTGCTTGTTTCGGACGATCGCATCAAGCTCCTCACGTTCACCGGAAGCACCGCCGTCGGCTGGGCACTGAAGCAAAAAGCCGGCAAGAAGCGCGTGGTGCTGGAACTCGGCGGCAATGCGGGCGTGGTCGTTTGCGCCGACGCGAATCTTGAATATGCCGCGGACCGTTGCGTCGCCGGAGGTTTTGGCTATGCGGGGCAAACCTGCATTGGCGTTCAGCGCATCCTGGTGGAGCAGAGCGTCTACGACGAATTCGTCGCCGCGCTGGTTTCCCGCGTCCAGAAATTGAAGATCGGCGACGTGCTGGACGAAACGACCGACATCGGTCCGCTAATCAACGAAGCCGCCGTGCGCCGCAACATCGAGTGGATCGAAGAAGCGGTTCGGGGCGGGGCGCAGCTTCTTTGCGGAGGCCAGCGCACCGGATCGACAGTTACACCCGCGGTCCTCACCAATACCAAGCCCGACATGCGCGTGAACTGCATGGAGATCTTCGGCCCGGTGGTGACCGTGGAGAAGTTTACCGATTACGGCGAAGCACTCGCTTCGGTCAATCGTTCCGAATTCGGTCTGCAGGCCGGCGTCTTCACCCGGGATTTCCTGCGCATCACGCAGGCGTTCGAGACACTGGAGGTCGGCGGCCTGATGATTGGTGAGGTGCCGACATTCCGGATCGAACACATGCCGTACGGGGGAGTGAAGGATTCCGGCCTGGGCCGGGAAGGTCTACGCTACGCCATCGAAGAAATGACCGAACCGCGCCTTCTTGCCATCAACCCGGCAGGGCTTTAAGGCTACTACGACCTAGGCGGCTCCCGGATGCCTGCGATTTGCGGTGCTTTCCTAAGGCACGCGTTTAGAACCGGCGTTACCACCCTCCGAAAGTGGTATTCCGAATCCGCTCGTAAGTGGTACTCAAGAACTATCCCATCTCGTGATGTGTTCCCGGATTTGGTCCCCCATAGTGCGCGTAGAAGGGGATCCTTTATGTCGGCAAAAGTTGCGGATGTCTTGTGGGAGATGCTTGCGAAGGCCGGAGTCAAACGGTGCTACGGCATCGTTGGAGACGCTCTGAATCCGGTCATCGATGGACTGCGCCGCAACGGCAAGATTGAGTTTATCCACGTTCGCCACGAAGAGTACGGTGTTTTTGCCGCAGTCGCAGAGGCCTACCTAACGGGCAATCCAGTCGCGGTGTGTGGGACTGCCGGCCCCGGTGTCGTCCATCTATTCAACGGGTTGATGGACGCGCGGAAGGAGGGAGCTTCCATAATCGCCATCGCGGGGGATGTGGAGTCGAGCCTGATAGACACATCCGCGCTCGAAGAACTCAATCCATACAAGTTTTTCGAAGCCGCATCCCTCTATACGGCGCGACTTGTTAACCCCGAGCAGGCCCGTTCCGTTATCAACACGGCAATTCTCACGGCGGTCCTAGAAAAAGGCCCGACTGTGATTTCCATACCGGGGGACGTCGCCTCAGCGGATGCGCCGAACCAATCGACGCACTTCACGGTCGCGTCCCTGCCCGTTTTGCGGCCTTCCGACGGCGATCTCAACAAACTTGTGAAGATGATCGACGATGCGAAAACGGTGGCGATCTTCGGGGGCGATGGCTGCAGAGAAGGCCGCGACGAGGTAGTGGAACTGGCGCGCAGACTGAAAGCTCCTGTCGGTTATTCGCTTCGCGGCAAGCAGTGGCTGGAACACGACAATCCCAATGCCGTCGGCATGACCGGGTTGCTGGGTTACGGCGGAGCCTATAGCGCCATTCATGAGGCCGAACTCCTGCTTCTGCTCGGCACGGATTTTCCTTTTTCGGAGTTCCTGCCAGGCGAGAGCGTGAAAAAGGTACAGATCGACAAGAACCCCAAACACATCGGGCGCCGCACGCCGGTTGATCTGGGGCTTGTCGGCGACATCAAGACGACGCTCACCGCGTTGCTGGAGACTGTGAGTGAAAAGACCGGCAGCCACTTTCTAGATAGACAGCTTGCGCACACGAACTCCTTTCACGATCTTTTACAGCACTACGTCGACAAAGGACCGGGGATCAAGCCCATACGCCCGGAATTTTTGGCCGCGACGCTAAGCGAACTCGCTTCCGACGACGCGATGTTTTTCGCCGACACGGGCACGGCTTGCATCTGGCTCTCAAGGCACATCACCGGCGCCCGAAATCGCAGGCTTTTCGGCTCGTTTTCCTGGGCATCCATGGCTAATGCTGCGCCTAATGCCTTCGGCGCGCAGTTGGCATACCCGGGACGCCAGACGATTGCACTGTGTGGCGACGGGGGTTTCGCCATGCTTGGATTGGGTGACCTGCTAACGCTGGTAGAACGAAAAGCTCCGGTGGTTCAGATCATTCTCAACAATGAATCCCTCGACTTCGTTAATATCGAACAGCAAGAGGCCGGGATGCTCCCGTTTGGCGTGGAATTCAAGAACCCCAATTTCGCCAGGGTCGCCGAGGCCATGGGCGCGAAGGGAATCCGCATCGAGGAACCCGGCGACGTTCGAGAAGGGCTTGCGGAGGCACTTGCGTACAAGGACGGTCCCGTGGTGGTCGACGCTGTAGTCGATCCTTTCGCCCTGTCCATGCCGTCGCATTCTCCTTTCCACACGGTTAAGGGTTTCACCCTGAGCCTTGCCAAACAGGTACTGAGCGGAAGGATGGACGCGGTCATTCAAACCATCGAACGGAATGTCAGGCTCGTTTGAAGAGACCCGGGGAGCGGCAATTTCCATAGGCATGCGCCGAGTTGCCACGCGTATCGAAGTATGGTCATGCAAGACGCAAAAGGGGTGTATCGATCATGGCTGCTGCTGCACCGGCTCCAAGTCCCGCCGCTCCGACTGAACGCGCGCAACCCCAGCCGAAAGCCCGATGGCCTTGGCTGAAGTATGCGACTCCCATCCTGGTTGTGTTGCTCGCCGCTGTTGTGGTGATTACCCTTACGAGAGATTGGAATGCATGGGAAGGCGGCAGAATCGAACAGGTCACGGACGACGCCATCGTCCGTGGCGATCTTACTCCACTCAGCACAAAGGTGCCCGGAATTGTCCGGAGCGTAAGAGTTTCCGACTTTCAGGCGGTGCGCAATGGGGATCTACTCGTCGAACTTCAGGATGACGACTACCTAGCACAACTGGCGCAAGCAAGCGCGGCGGTAGAAGCCGCCAAAGCCGCCATCGTGAACAACCGGAGACAACAGGAGTTACAAGATTCGAAAATTCAGAAGGCGCTGGCCGGAATCGATTTGGCGAAAGCGCAAATTGCCGCGGCCGAAGCGGGCATAAATGCAACACAAGCGGACGTTGTCCGCACGCGCGCCGAGCGTACGCGCCAAGAAGCGCTCCTCGCAACTCAAGCCGCAACGAAACAACACGTTGAGGGGGCTGTTGCGGATGAACAGCGGTTCGCGGCACAAGCGGCCAGCCGCGAGGCAGATTTGGAAGAGGCGAAAACCTCGTTGCGCAGCAACGAGATCGCCGTTGAGGCGGAGCGACGGTCGAAGGCCGTTCTCGAAGCACAAGATCAGCAACTCTTGGCCGATCTTCACGCCAAAAACGCGGCGCTCACGGTGGCGGAAGTGAATTCGAACTATACGAAAATTCGCGCGCCAGCCGACGGGACTGTGGGAGAGAGACAAGTGCGGCCCGGGCAGCTCGTTTCTCCGGGAACCCAGATTCTTACCTTCGTCGCACAGACCAAGTGGGTTCAAGCCAATTATCGCGAGACGCAGCTCACCCACATGAAGATTGGCGATCCGGCCGAAATCCGGATCGACGAATATCCGGGACAAACCATCAAGGGCAAAGTACTGGAGATCGCGCCCGCCAGCGGCTCACAGTTCGCTCTGCTCCCGCCCGACAACGCCACCGGAAATTACACCAAAGTTGTGCAGAGAATCCCGGTGAAAATCGCACTCGATGATGCCACGCTCGCAGCGCAGTTGCGCCCCGGTCTTTCTGCGACCGCCACCGTACGAACGACGCACTGACCGGAGCGCATGATGGCTTCCCTGGCCGCAGCATTACATCCACCGACAAAGCAACAAATCGCCAACGCCATTGCCGGTGCGTTGCCATCAGAACTTTCGCAGAGTCCACTGCTTGGGATTTTGGGCGTCGTCATGGGTGCCGGGATTGTCACTCTGGCCGGCCGCCTGCTCACTCTGGGTACCGCCGACCTCAAGGGAAGCCTGGGCATCGGCTACGACGACGGAGCGTGGCTCGGCACTGCCTTCAACGTTGCACTCATGTTTATCGGGCCGTTCACCGTCTACCTCGGCGGGTTGCTGGGAGCGCGCCGTGTGCTCCTGATCGCAGCGAGTTGTTTCACGCTTATCTGTCTGCTGCTGCCGCTGATCCATAGTTACAGCTTGCTTCTTACGGCGCTGGTACTTTCGGGACTGACCTCCGGCACGTTCTATCCACTTACGCTCACCTTCGCGCTGCGAAATATTCCATTGAGGTTTCTTCCGTTTACCTTGGCACTGTATGCCGCATTTGTGGACGGAGCCGTTAACCTTGCGCCTTCGATGTACGGCTGGTTCCGGGAAGATCTTTCATTTCACTGGATGTTCTGGATTTTCGCTGTACTCACGCCGATCATGCTCGCGTGCATCTACTACGGAATCCCCGCGCCTCCACGAGGCAAGACGCACTCAGCTGCGCCAAGCTTCGCGGGGTTCCTTTATGCGAGTGCCGGATTTGCGTTGTTATTTGCCGCGCTCGACCAGGGGCAGAGACTCGACTGGTGGCGCTCCGGGCTCTTCCAAGGATTGTTTTTTGGCGCGGTGATTTTCTTGACCGGCTCACTCATTCGGCGTCTGCGAAGCCCGAATCCCCTGGTCGACCTGCCCTACCTGCGGCAGTGGAACACCGTGATTCTGGGCGTTGGCCTGATGGTTTTCCGTTTCTGCCTCCTCGCCACGATTATCTTGATTCCCCAGTCTCTCGCGGTTCACGGTTTTGAAGCAGAGCAGATCGGTCCGGCCGTTGTCTGGAGCGCGGCACCCCTGCTTGTGCTCGCGTTTATAGCCGCGCTGCTGCTTCTGAACGGCTTCGACCCGCGTCTCCTGATGGCGGCTGGCTTCGCCTGTATGGCCGCTGCGTCGATTCTAAACGCCGAGTACACCAGCGTGTGGTCTGCATCGAACTACTTCCGTTCGGAACTGCTCATGGGGGTGGGGCAATCGTTTGCGTTCATAGGATTGGTCGCCGCAATCGTTCTGCAAGCCATATTCTCCGGCGGACTCTCGAAACCACAAGCGGCGCTGACGTTCTCCGCGTTCTTCCACGTCATCCGCCTGCTGGGCGGGCAAATCGGAGTGGCGCTGATGACGCACTACATCGCCGTGCGGGAGGAATTGCACTCCAACCTGCTGGGACTCCACGTTGAACAAGGCAACTGGCTCGACGACGCCTCCATTAGGCAGCTTACCGCCGGAGTCTACGGCAAATCCTCCGGCTTGCCCACGGCGACGGCAAGGGCGGTCTCGCTAGTCGGTTCGCGCCTTCGACTGCAAGCGTACACGTTGACCTCCATCGACGGGTTTCATCTGGTGGCCTGGGCTTGTGTTGCCGCTCTTCTTCTTATCGCGTTGCTCCGGGAATCTCCTCTGAACTATGGTGAACTCGCTTTCTCGGGCGGAGAGGTCTCCGCGATTCAGGGGACAAAATGACAAACAGACGCATTGCTCTTCTTTGGACACTCCTGTCGGTTGTTCCCTCCTCGGTCGCCGCACAGGAAACGAAACTGCCCGAGACCCGCCGGATCACCCTGGACGAGGCCGTGCAGCTCGCGCTGAAGCACAATCACGTTGTTCGCATCGCTGGGTACAAGGTCGACGAGAAGGAACACTCCAGGGAGATCGCGCGAAGCGCCTATTTTCCGATCCTGCGCAATGACAGCAACGTCGCGCATCTGACCGACACGCAATTCATCGGCATTCCGGAAGGAAGCCTTGGGGCGGTTGGCGGGATCGCAATCCCCGAGCGCTCTATAGTCTTGGGCCAGGGCGGGCAGACACTCGTGAGCAGTGGCACGTCGCTCACGCAGCCGCTCGGTGAACTATGGAAGATCAGATCAGCGAACGACGCCGCTTCGGCGGATTTGAAGGCGGCGCGCAGCCAAGCGCAGCAGACGGAAAACAAGATAGTGCTCCAAGTTCACCAGCTTTACTACCGGATTCTGATCGTCCAGGCGCATCGGGAGGCGGCGCAGGCCAAGATTCAGGCTAGCGAGGATCTACAGAACGAGCGCATGCAGCAGGTGAAATATGGCAGCACGCTCGAAGAAGAAGCTATCGAGAGTCGGGCACAGTCTCTGGAGTCGAAACAGGATCTTCTGACCACGGAATTGCAACTGTCTGACCTTACTCTGCAACTCGACGATGCGATTGGGCTGCCTCTTAACACGCCGCTGGTGCTCGATGCCGCTGTCAGGCAAGTCGGGGATAGCTGCGGGCGCGAAGAATGCCTTCGCATCGCGCTTGAATCACATCCGGAAATCGCGGAAGCGCGCGCGGAAGTCGAAGAAGCCTCGGCCGCGGTGCGTATCGCCAAACGCCAGTATTTGCCGGATGTCGATGTGTTCGCTCGCTACAGCTACCAAGACAACTTGCCGTTTCTTGCTCGAAATTTCGGAACGTTCGGCGTTCACTTTGGCTACGATCTCTTTGACGGAGGGAGGAGGAACGCAGCCATAGGCCAGCGCAAGGCACAGCTGGCGCAGGCGGAGGAAAATCTGGCTCGCGTCAAAGAAGAGGTCGAGCTTCGCGTACAAACCGTGTTCAACAAGCTTGAACGCACCCGCCAAATGATGAAAGTGTCCGAGGAGCTTCTGACGCTGCGCACGGAATCGCGCCGTGTTTCCACGCAGCAATTCCAGGAAGGCACCGTTCTCCGGTCGCAGCTCGACACTGCCGCCGCGCACGAACTGGAGGCCAGGACCCTGCTCCTGCAGTCTCAATTGGACTACATTCAGGCGCGCGACGAAATGACGGAGGCGATGGGCAGTACACCTGAATAGACTGATGAAAGTTTTTCCGCACATCGGTCGCATCGGTAATGAGAGCCAGGGGGAGAAATCTTAGTGAGACCCGGTCGAGACGAAACTGCGAAGTACTACGAACTCACAACCGTGCAGTGATTTTGGGGCATTTGAATCCTCCACCTAATTCGCTCAAATGGATATAAAATCAGGGCGTTAGCTTGCGTGGGGCCCGTAGCTCAGCGGTTAGAGCAGCGGACTCATAATCCGTTGGTCCTAGGTTCAAATCCTAGCGGGCCCACCACCATCTTTTCGAACTTTTAACAGTTCAGCGGACGTTGCTCCCGCGCGTTTGCTCGATGGCTGCGGCGTCGAAATCGTTTGCGTCGCGTCAGAAACTCGGGTGCTGGGCCAATCTCCAGGACCACATCAGGAACGAGGTCGATGTGAGGTCGATCGCCGGTTCGGTCGTGCTGTAAGACTGCATATTGTCCTGATAGACCGCTGTTTGCGAGGCGTTAAACGCGCCATCGTTCCCGTTAAATTTTTTGAAGGTGTCTACGCCGTTTGCCGGGCAGAGAATCATGCCGGTGACGACGCCTGAAGTGGCAGCACTGGCTGGACCCTCGGAAGCCGCGCCCCAAAGTACCGGCGTGCCGCCGGAAGTTCCATCCAGCGCGCCTGCCAGGTTCGCGACCTGATGCTGGATACAATTCGGGAACGTGATCCCGTCGCCCACGATAAACGATGAACCCCAGGCATTCGTGCCCAAGATGTTGGCCAGCCATCTCTGCGAATAGGTGTCGTAGCCCTTGTTCTGCGTCAAATAATGCGCCTCACTTGCCATCACCGACAGGCCGGCGCCGTGGGAAGTGAGGTCGCCGGAATTCCATTCGTACCCCAAGCCCCAGGGATCCGTGCCGGCTTGGGCGATCGCATCCGACACTTGCTGGAGGAATTGCTGGCGAATACTCGACTGCGAAACCGCCAAGCCATCGGGATTCCCTGCCATTTCAAGAGCTCGATACAGTTCGAAGTGTGCCAGGCCGCTCACGTCGTACAGGTTCAGCGTGTCGGTGAACCCCGCATCGTAAACATTCGTGACGTAGTTCCTAGCAAACTGGGCCGCTTGCCGCAGGTAGTCCATCGGATTCGTGTGCGGCAGTCCGGCCGGCAAGTTTTCGGCACCCCTGGCACACTGCAGCGCGAAGTACAGCTCGGTTGCGCCGAGTTCCATATCGTCTTCCCAGACATCTTCCGGGTAGCCGTCAAAGGGAGAAATGGTCAGCAGGCAGTTCGCGCACGAGCCCGAACCTACCGTAGGCGCAGGATCCGGATATGAGGTATCGGCGAGCGCGAAAATATCCTCCGCATTCTTGATGCACCTACTCGCCAGCGCAGGATTCGTGTTGTGGTTGAGCTGGTAGCACAGCGCAAAGTCCGCCGCTAAGCGGCCCGCCAAATTCGGGCTAATGGCCGAGCCTGCAGGGGCTGCGAGGTACACCGGACGATCGCAGATGAAAAACGTGGTGAACGGATCGCAAGGTTGCGGGTCTCCGGATTGTTCGAAATTGTCGGCTGCTTGCGGCAGGGTCCAGATGTCGTACTCGCTGATCAAGCAGTAAGGTGTGACATACGTTCCGCCACAGTTTCCCGTGGCCGAACTAGGGTCTCCCTCGCCGTAGTAATCCCAATCCTGCGAGTTATCCACTTGGTAGTACAGCGTTTGCGTCTGGTCATTCCACATCTTCATTAGCCAGTTGACCCCAAACGCCGCTTCCTTTGTGAAGTCCGAGGATACCGGGGCGCCCGGCCCGCTGTTGCTGGCGAAAGAAACAGAGCCCGGCGGAGTGGGAGGATTCACCTGAGCGTACGCGCCCATCTGGTTCGGAAAGTCGCGAATGCCTATCTGCATCAGTGCCGCGGTGTAGCTGGTGGTTTCGACGTATTTCTCGTAGTCGCCAGCGTCCCACCATCCGCCGGATGCATCGATGTTCGGAAGCTTGGCGGACACCAAGGGCAGTGCAGGGGGAACGTTGTCGTTAAAGTCGTTGGTGTCGAGTGGGGGCGTTTCGTAAACGTGTGCGTTGGCGTCCTTCAGGTGCCCGGGTTCGGTGCGCAGCGCGTTGGGCACAAAGTTCGCTCCGTCGCGCTCAGTTTCGTAGAAAAATAGCGTGTTCAGGAGCAAGCCGGAATAGAGCGCCTCCGGGCAATCCACGGCGAAGCGCGGCGATGAGGCCGCGACCGGCCCGGAAACCGAAATGGTGTAGAGGTCGCCTCCTGGAACCGCGAAGTCGAGCGCGTAGACGTCATACACTTCTGTCTTGCTGTGGCTCCACGTACCCAGCAACGCGCCGACCGGTGCGGAATACGCGGTGGCGCCTTTCGAGTTGAGCACCTTAAAGCTCGCTCCGCTTTCCGCAGTCGTGGACATCAGGTACGCGCGAAATGGCGTAGCACCCGTTTCGTAGCCGGCTTGACTTACGCGCACGTAAGCTGACTGCGCTCGCGCGGCCGGAGTGCCCGCAAGCAACGCGAGTACGAAACCGGCAACGGAAAGGAGTCGAAGGGCGTTGAGGCGGGAGTGGGAAGAGAACATGGCTTCCTCCTTGGCCGCGGGGATTTGGCCGTATTAAATGCGTTTAATACCGGGGAATTCTGCTCCTGTGCTTTTAGAGTGTCAAGGGAAGACTCGAGAATCTCACCCCATCGAACAACTTGGCCGTGACGGCAAAAGGGCCATTCCCGACGTCGCCCGCGTAGCTTTCAGAGCGGGGCTTGATCCCCGGACACGTTGGGCGGAATCCTTCGTGCTTTGCACTTGTTCTGTATATCGGTGGCTCTGAAGAAGTGGCAAAATGCAGTGGCTGGGATCGTCCTACTAGAGTCTCCGACCATGCGCCTCTTCCCCGACGAGCGGCACAACGCGAATGCCTTGTGCAGTCGGATTTCCGACGACCGGAGTGAAAGACGAAGAACACGTTTGCGAAATTGTGGCCCTCCTTGCGATTTTATCTGGAAGAGAATTGCCCCGATCATTCTCGGCTTTCTGCTGGGTGGTTGCCGGCTGTGGCAAGCCAAGTCGGAACCTTCGATCGAATTCAGCAGGGTCCCGCCGGCGGCGGAGGGTGGTCCAGACAAGCTGGACGTTATCCAAGGGCGGGTGATTGGCGCGCGTCCTGGGCAGGAGATCGTCTTGTATGTTAAGAGCGGAACCTGGTGGGTTCAGCCAACGGTCGGCGAGCCCTTCACAGAGATTCGCTCGGACGCTACGTGGATCAATTCGACGCATCTTGGAACGCAGTATGCTGCCTTGCTCGTCGAGCCAGAATTTCATCCCACAACTCGGTTGAAAGAACTGCCGGCTATAGGCGGTGGCGTGGCCGCTGTAGCCCTTGCCGAAGGCGTACAATCTGGAACCGCCGTTTCGAAGAGTCTGCAATTTAGCGGATACGATTGGAGAATTCGGAATGCTCCTAGCGACCGCGGCGGCCTGAACAATTACGATGCGGACAACGCCTGGACCGATTCGCGTGGAGCGCTGCATCTCCGTATAGCCAAGACTTCCGGCCAATGGACGTGCGCGGAAGTCACCCTGACGCGCAGTCTAGGGTACGGATCGTATTCCTTCATCGTGCAGGACACTTCGAGCCTCGAGCCCGCAGCCGTTTTTAGCATGTTTACGTGGGACTACGGCGGTAAGGAGCAGAACAATCGCGAAATGGATATCGAGGTCTCTCGCTGGGGCGATCCGGCAAGCAAGAACGCGCAATATGTGGTCCAACCTTTTTATATCCCCACAAACGTCGCGCGGTTTACGGTGCCTTCGGGAGTACTGACGCATTCCTTCCGCTGGGAACCGGGACGAGCGTCGTTTCGGACTGTCCCAGGGGCCGGCAGAACTGCGGCGACACAGGCTGTCGCCGAACACGTTTTCACGTCGGGAGTCCCATCCCCGGGTATTGAGTGTGTCCGTATCAATCTATATATCTTCCAGGGGACTAAAAACGCGCTGCAACACGGAGCCGAGGTTGTCATCGATAAATTCGAATACCTTCCGTGAGCGGAAGACCGGACGCCGCTGGTTCTATGAGTGGATCTTGACGGTCCTGGTCGTCGTGTGTTTCGTGAACACCGCAGATGCGTTGGACGCAAATGAAGCCATATCCCAGTACCTGCGCGACCAGTGGGGTGCCGAAGAGGGTTTTCCAGGCGGAACGGTTTACGCCATCGCCCAGACCCCGGACGGATACCTCTGGATAGGCACGGAAAATGGCCTCGTTCGCTTCGACGGCGTTAACTTCGTTCTATTTCGCAACGCAGCAACTTTTCCGGCAGGGCCTGTTTTGGGACTAGCGGTAGATAGCGAAGGAAATTTATGGATCCGCCAGGAGGGTCCGAAGTTGCTGCGCTATCACGACGGCGTATTTCGGGATGTCCTAACAAGTTTGGAGCAGAGAGAAGCCAGTGTGACGGCTATGAGTCGAGGGGAAAACGGGCAAATCCTCTTTACAACGCTCGTGAATGGCACTTTCCGATACCACGCGGGAACATTCGTCCCGCTCGCATCCGTGGCTGAGCTACCTAAACTTATTATTTCCCTAGCCGAAACGGCCGACGGCACGATCTGGTTGGGCTCCAAAGATTCGGGGCTGTTCTACTTGAGCGCAAGTCGAGTCTATGGGACCGCGAATGGATCGATAGACAGAAAGATTAACGCTATTCTCCCGGCGGCTAACCACGAGTTGTGGATCGGTACGGACGACGGCGTTGTGCGTTGGAACGGCAGCGAATTCTCCCGGCCCGATGTTTCCCGTACGCTCGACCATGTACAGGTCCTAGTGATGGTTAGGGACCGCGAATCGAACATTTGGGTGGGGACATCCACGGGTCTCTCACGGCTCAACGCCAGAGGCGTTTCTTCCCTGGAGCAAAGCGACCGGTGGATAACTGGGCCAGTAACGGCTCTGCTTGAAGATCGCGACGGAAATCTCTGGGTCGGAACTACGCAAGGTATCGGGCGTCTTCGCAACAGCATGTTCACGACCTATTTCGGAGCGGGAGCGCTGCCGTCGCAAAACAACGGACCGATCTTCGCCGACTCGGATAACCGCACGTGGTACGCTCCTTTGGATGGTGGACTGTACTGGCTAAAGGAAGGGCGCGTTGGCCGCGTGACAAATGCCGGGTTGCTTCAAGATGTGGTCTATTCGATATCGGGAGGCAAGCGCGAGTTGTGGATCGGCCGACAAAAGGGCGGTCTGACCCATCTGCGCTACGAAGGAAGTTCGTTCACCGGTGAGACTTACACCCACGTAGACGGGCTGGCCCAGAACAGCGTTTATGCAGTTCATCAGAATCGGGATGGCACTGTATGGGCGGGCACCCTTAGCGCTGGCGTCAGCAATTTCCGGAGCGGAAAGTTCACCACGTACACCACCGCGGATGGGTTGGCGTCGAATACGATTGCCTCGATCACCGAGGCTTCCGATGGAACGATGTGGTTTGGGACACCCAACGGTTTAAACGCCTTCTCGAAAGGGAAATGGCGAACCTATACCAGTGAAGACGGCCTGCCGCCAGGGACTGTGAATTGTCTGTTACAAGACTCGGCTGGCGTGCTGTGGATCGGAACCGAAAATGGGCTGGCCTTCAACACGTCGGACAGCTTCCAGATCCCTCGCGAAGTGCCAGAGTCCCTGCACGAGCAAATTTTTGGAATCGAGGAGGACAAGACCGGCTCGCTGTGGATAGCAACCTCGAATCACGTGCTGAGGGTCGATCGAGAAAAACTGCTAAGTCTTACCGTTACGGACGCGGACGTGAGGGAATACGGCCCGGCGGACGGACTGCGTGGCGTAGAGGGTGTCAAACGGTATGAATCGGTGGTCAAGGACTCGCTCGGACGGATTTGGTTTTCGACGAACCGCGGTATTTCCTTCATCAGTCCAACGTCGATGATGGAGTCCGCCCCTGCACTGGTTCATGTCGAGGGAATTTCGGCGGATGGCCGGCAATTCAATTTGGGAGACGTCGTTCGCATTCCCGCTCCTCATCAGAGGATCGTGCTCAGCTATTCAGGCCTGAGTCTCTCGGTTCCTGGGCGGGTCAGGTTTAAGTACAAACTGGACGGCTTCGATCCCGACTGGAGCGAGCCCACCGCCGCCCGCGAGGCAAGTTATACCAACCTCGCTTCAGGTTCGTATCGATTCCACGTGGTCGCCAGCAACAGCGACGGTATTTGGAATGGTTCGGAATCTACTCTTCTATTTGAAATCGATCCCGTGTTCTGGCAATCCTGGTGGTTCCGGCTCTCCAGCATTTTGATCGTTGCACTTGCGATTCTGATGTTCTTTCGGCTGCGCGTGTTGGGACTGACAAAGCAAATGAATATGCGCTTTGAAGAACGCCTCGCGGAACGCACCCGCATAGCGCAGGAACTGCACGACACCCTGTTGCAGGGCTTTCTGAGCGCCTCCATGCAGTTGCATGTCGCGAATGATATTCTGCCCGTGGATTCGCCCGCGAAACCTTTTGTCGGGCGGATTCTCGAACTGATGGGTCGCGTTATCGATGAGGGCCGGAATGCCGTCCGCGGACTCCGTCTGCCCAAGAGCGAGGATCTCGAACAGGCGTTTTCGCGGATTCCCCAAGAGATCGCGGTCGGAGAAGGAACCGATTATCGCGTCTTCGCGGAAGGAGAAGCGCGCCCGTTACGCCCTGCGGTCCGCGAGGAAATATACCGGATCGGTCGCGAAGCAGTGGTAAACGCGCTCCGCCACTCGCGGGGAAGCAAGGTCGAAGTCGAACTCGAATATTCGCCGGGTTACTTGCGACTTCTCGTACGTGATAATGGCACCGGCATCGACCCTGAGGTGGTCGGTGCCGGACGCGAGGGGCACTGGGGGTTATCGGGCATGCGCGAGCGTGCCGATCGAATTGGCGCTAGACTCCGAGTCTTGAGCGGTGCGTCCGTGGGGACGGAGATTGAATTGTCCGTTCCTGATCACATCGTCTTTGAGTTCCCGCCTTCAGACGCCAGATGGGGATGGCTCTCGAAGCTAAAGCTTCGAATGCTGTGGGGAAACCAACCGAAGGCGGAAAGCGAGAGACAAAATGAGCGAGCAAGCGCCCATTCGCATTCTCAGCGTCGATGATCATCCTTTACTACGCGAGGGACTCGCTGCGGTCATTGACAACCAGCCGGACATGCAGGTTATCGCCCAGGCGGCGAACGCGAAAGATGCCGTCGAGCAATACCGCAAACACAAGCCCGACGTTACGCTTATGGACCTTCGACTTCCGGACCAAAGCGGAATCGATACGCTGACCGCGATTCGAGCGGAATTCCCCGATGCGCGTGTCATCATGCTGACAACATTCGAAGGCGATGTGGAAATAAAGCGTGCTTTGGAGGCCGGCGCCCGAGGCTACCTGCTCAAAAGCATGCCCCCCAAAGAATTGGTTGAGGTTATTCGTCAAGTGCATGTAGGCAAAAAGAGGGTCCCTCCCCAATTGGCCGCTCAACTCGCTGAGCATATGAGCGACGAAGGCCTCACCGATAGGGAGGTCGAGGTTCTCGGCCAAATCGCCGGCGGAAATCGGAATCGGGATATCGCCGAACGCCTCTTCATTTCTGAGGAGACCGTGAAGGTCCACATCAAACACATCATGGAGAAGCTCGGCGCAAGCGATCGCACCCAGGCGGTTGCTATCGGCGTACGCCGCGGAATTATCCAGCTTTAAGAGCCACATTTCAGCCCAAAACCGATACCCCGAAAGTGGCACGAAAAGATAACGGAATGTTGGGTTTCGCCACCAGCTAGTCTCGCGGTATCTTCGTTGGATAGGTCTAAGGGCTCTCCAGGGAGACTTCGCTGCAAAGGCTATTTTCCACGTTTCCTGGCGGCTGGCCGGGAGCAGCGCTGCTGTTGCTGCGAGTAACGATTGGTGTCGAAGCGATGGTGCAGGGAGTTTTCTATTTGTCCCATGGCAGCACCTGGACTTTGGGGGCTCTGTTTTCCTGCCTGCTGCTGGCGACCGGTGGTGTGTGCCTCGTCATCGGATTCCTGACTCCCGTTGCTTGCATTTTGGCTGCGATCGCCACCATCGGTAACGCGATTTCTTTGCTTTCGCCGCCGGCCGGGAACCTCTTTGACAGCAAGTTAGTGTCTTTCGAGATGATTGTGATCGCTGCTGCAATCGCCTTGTTGGGCCCGGGGGCCTTCTCACTGGATGCGCGTCTCTTCGGGCGACGCGAGATTGTAATTCCCCCGTTGCATCGTGGACCTGAGTCCTGATTCTTGTTGGGGCTACGTTTGCCGCTTGCCGCGCAATTCCTTGTATAATTCCTTCTGTTCGCGTCGACTTGTCAATATCTCGAAAGTGGTATTCCCAACCAGCCTTGGAGTGGTAGCCAAAAAACATTCTATTGCGTGATGTTTTCTTCGCCACCGCCCTGCAGAATCGCTTCCAGGTTGGCAATGGATTCGGCACCGTTCGAAATCTAGGCGCTGCAACCTGGAGGGTTAGTCGTGGCAAGCATCTCCTGTTCTTTAGCATCCGCAAACGATCAGTTCATGGGCGGTCAAGAAGCATCCGAGGCGCACCTGGTGTCCGAAGCAAAGAAAGGGCATCAAGGCGCCCTTGGAGAGCTTTGCGAGCGACACTTCCAGAAATTATTTCGTACTGCCCTTCGCATTACCAGAAATCGCGAAGATGCCGAAGACGCGCTTCAAGACTCTTTCTTGAGCGCCTTCGTTCACATACGAAAGTTCGATGGTAGGTCTAGCTTTTACACTTGGCTCACGCGCATTGCCATCAATTCCGCGCTGATGAAGCTTCGAAAGAACCGCGCCTGTCGCGAAATTTCTATCGACGAGCCCATAGATATCGGCGAAGAGCAGGTGCACTGCGAACCTGCCGACAGCTCTCCAGACCCCGAAGCACGTTGCGGGCAGCACGAACGTGCAAAGATGATCACCGGCGCTGTGCGCCTCTTGCGTCCGGCCATCCGGCAAGCGGTGGAAATTCGACATTTGCAGGAGTTTTCCATCAAGGAGACAGCACAGGCTTTGGGAATCTCTGTGGAAGCGACCAAAGGTCGTTTGTTTCATGCCAGGGTTGCGCTACGTAAAGCGTCGCGGCGGAGCGGCATAGGGCAACTTCGCGGCCGCCGGCAGAACGAGCTTTTCTGGACGCGGCATGAGGCGCAGCGCCAAGCGTCGGCCTGATGGGCAAGTACACCAGTCCAAAGGTGATCTGAGGTTATTTGCGAGTGGGCAGCGTGATCGTTGACTTCGCGGCCGACCTCGAACTTCCGGGCATCAACAAGTCTGACGAGAGAGAGCTTGGGAAAAGGAGAACAGGATGATCCTAAGTGCATTTACTCTCTTTCATGTCTTGTTGAGCTTGGCGGGAATCGTCTCAGGATTCGTTGTGGCGTTCGGTCTGCTCACAGCAAAATGGTTCGAAGAGTGGACGGCCGTCTTTCTGTGGACAACTGTGGCCACCAGCGCGACTGGGTTCCTCTTCCCGTTCCATCGCTTTCTGGCGTCCCATGCTCTCGGCATCCTTTCGTTCATCGTTCTGGCGGTGGCGCTCTACGCGCGCTATACACGCCAGCGCGTTGGTGCGTGGCGCCGCACGTACGGGGTTACCGCGATAATCGTCCTCTACCTGAATGTCTTCGTCTTGGTCGCGCAGCTCTTCAGGAAGGTGCCGGTTCTCGAGGCGTTAGCGCCAACGCAGTCGGAACCGTTTAAGATGACACAACTCGTCGTCTTGGCGACCTTCGTCGGGCTCGGGGCTTTCGCGACGCTCCGGTTCCGCGACGAACAACTCCGCACGACCTAAGGAGATATCTCCTCCTCGTCACCCCGGGGTGAGGCGCAGTGCGACCAGTTGAGAAGTGGACTCTATAGCGTTAAAGTACATTTCTCTTACGACACAGCAGACGGCTCTCTAGCTGTATCCAAGAGTTCCGATGCCGGGAGGTTGCGCCATCCGGATTCGAAAGTGAGAGCCTCAAATCCAACGGCTTGACTGGCCGGACAGGTTTCACCCAATGGTTTTGAAGGCCTACACAAATCTGAGCGCTGACACAGTGGATGCGGAAATCCGAACAGATTGATCTTTAGCAGGGGCTTGCTGCCGGGGGGAACATGAACACACTTTCAAAATACAAATTCTGGATTGGCGGAGCATTTTGCTTGCTCGTCATCGGTTTGGTTATTGGAGCCGTACGTCCAAAGCGCGTATCGGGAGCGCAACCGAGCGCTTCGCCGGACGTAGAGGTCGTGCAGGTGGAGCAAAAGGAGGTTCCGATTTATGGCGAGTGGATCGGCACGCTCGACGGATTCTCCAACGCCGACGTCAGAGGACAAGTCACGGGCTACCTGATGCGGCAGGGCTACCAGGAAGGAGCTTTCGTCAAGAAAGGTCAATTGCTCTTCGAGATTGATCCGCGTCCATTTCAAGCGGCGCTTGACCAGGCACTGGGACAGCTGGCACAGGCGAAGGCTGCGCTTGCCAACGCCCAGGCCGTGCAAGGCCGGACCGAACTCGACGTAAAGCGTTACACCCCGCTTGCGAAAGAGCAAGCCGCCAGCCAGCAGGATCTCGACAACTCCGTCCAGAACAACTTGGCAGCCGTGGCAACCGTGGCCACCGCCGAAGCTCAAATCAAGACGAGCGAAGCTGCTGTCGAAACGGCTAAGATCAACCTGGATTTCACGCGCCTTATCGCGCCCATCGACGGCATTGCCGGGCAGGCTCAGCTTCAAGTAGGCGCCCTGATTAGTCCGGGCAGCGGACCGGTGACCTCGGTGTCCACCGTCGACCCCATCAAAGTTTATTTCACCGTCGGCGAGCCGCAGTACCTCGCGTGGAGAAAACGGTACCCGACAGAGACCTCGCGGCAGGCGGCGGACAAGAATTTGCGCCTGGTGCTCATTTTGGCCGACGGCTCAACCTACGACCACACGGGCACATTCTACTTTGCGGACCGCCAGGTCAATGAAGGTACTGGAGCAATTCGTATCGCTGGATTATTTCCCAATCCCGGGAATGTTCTGCGCCCTGGAGGTTACGGCAAAGTTCGCGCGGTCATCCGAGTCGAGCCGGACGCCTTGCTTGTGCCTCAGCGCGCGGTCACCGAACTGCAAGGCGGCTATCAAGTCGCAGTGGTGGACGACCAAGACAAAGTGAGTATTCGGTCAGTCAAGGTCGGCGATCGTGTCGGCGCAGATTGGGTCATTGCGCAAGGACTAAAGCCAGGCGAACACGTGGTTGCTGAAGGCGTGCAGAAGGTCCGCCCGGGGATGCAGGTGAAGCCAAAGCCATTCGCCGCGGGAACTCAGGGAAGGTAATCCGATGTCAAAATTCTTTATCAATCGTCCTATCGTCGCCATGGTGATTTCGATTGTCATGGTCATTGTTGGTTCGATTACAATCCTGAGCTTGCCGGTCGCGCAGTTTCCCAACATCGCTCCGCCGGAGATTCAAATCCTGGCGACCTACGTCGGCGCGGACGCCCAAACCCTGGAACAAGCCGTTGCGACGCCCATTGAGCAGCAAATGAGCGGCGTAGACAACATGAATTACATGTATTCGCTGAATGCCACCGGCAACTCGACCACCAGCCTGATCGTGGACTTCGACGCCAAAACCGATCCGAACACGGATTACATTCTGGCGCAAAGCCGTGAAACGTTGGCTGCTTCCCAGCTTCCCGTGGACGTCAACAATTACGGGGTCACCGTCCGAAAGTCGGTAACTGCTCCTCTCACCTTGATCGCGGTGTACTCGCCGCATGGAACGTACGACGCCAACTTCTTGGCGAATTATGCCTACATCAATCTTGTGGATCCGATCCTCCGTTCGCCGGGCATCGGCAACGTTCAGGTCTTTGGCTCCGGCCAATACGCGATGCGTTTGTGGGTGAAGCCCGACCAGTTGGCCAAGCTGGGCGTCACCGTCCCGGAAATCGTCAGCGCCATTCAAGCGCAAAACACCGTTAACCCGGCGGGGAAGGCGGGCGGCGAACCCGCGCCCAAGGGTCAGGAATTTACCTACTCGGTTCTAGCGCAAGGCCGCTTGGTGTCCACGGAAGAATTCGGCCAGATCGTCGTCCGCGAGACTCCCGACGGAGGCACCGTACGGGTTCGCGATGTCGCTCGCATCGAGTTGGGTTCGCAGGACTATAGCGTCGCTGGACGCTTCAATGGAAAGCCGAGCGCCGTTATTGCCACTTACCAACTGCCGGGGTCGAACGCGGTGGATGCGGCCGCCGGCGTCAATGAGCTCATGGCGAAGATGAAGGAACGCTTCCCGGAAGACTTGGATTATGTCGTTGCTCTCGACACCACGCGCTCGGTCACCGAAGGAATGAAGGAAATCGTCGTAACGCTGGTAATCGCCCTAGGGCTGGTGATCCTGGTGGTCTACATTTTCTTGCAAGGCTGGCGCGCCACGCTGATTCCGCTCCTGGCCGTACCCGTCTCGCTGGTGGGGACGTTCATACTTTTCCCGGTCTTCGGTTTCTCCATCAACACGCTTTCTCTTTTCGGCCTGGTGCTCGCGATCGGTCTCGTGGTGGACGACGCCATCGTTGTGGTTGAAGGTGTTGAGCGCCACATCGAGGAGGGCGTGACGCCGAAGGACGCCGCCTTGAAAGCCATGGAAGAACTTTCTGGCCCCGTTGTGGGCATCGCTCTGGTCCTCTCCGCCGTCTTCGTGCCAACTGCCTTCATTCCTGGAATCACCGGCAAGCTTTACCAGCAATTTGCCGTCACCATCGCGATTTCCGTGCTGCTTTCCGCATTCAATGCGCTCACCCTCAGCCCCGCGCTCGCCGCCCTGCTGCTCAAGCCGAAGACACCGAGCCGGGGATTGCTGCAACGATTCTTCGATTGGTTCAATCGCGTGTTCGAGCGTGCCACTGACGGCTACGTAAGTTGGAGCGCGGTCCTGGTTCGCAAGACCGTCGTCGTGGTCGCCTTGCTTATTCTCTTTTGCGTCGGAGGTGGTTTTTTTGCCAGCCGAATCCCGTCGAGCTTCCTTCCAGACGAAGATCAGGGCTACGCCTACGTCAATGTGCAACTACCGAACGGAGCTTCACTGGAACGCACTACCGCCGTTACCGCCGATGTGGAAAAAATCCTGATCAATACTCCGGGAGTCCAGCACGTTACCACCTTTGTGGGCTTCAGTTTGCTGAGTTTCGTTCGCACCAGCTATAACTCCACGTTCTTCGTGACCTTCAAGCCCTGGGATGAACGCAAGACGCGAGCCGAGCAATTTCAATCGCTCAAGGCTCATCTGAACCAGCAGTTGAGCAGGCTGCCCACCGCAGTTGCCTTCGGATTTTCCCCGCCGGCCATTCCCGGTGTGGGCACTGCGGGTGGGTTCACCTTCATGCTCGAAGACCGCTCGGGCGGCGATATTCAGTTCCTCTCCAAGAACCTAAGCACTTTTCTTGAAGCCGCCCGCAAGCGCCCGGAAATCGCCAGCCTCAGCACTACATTTTTGGCCAGCGTCCCGCAGGAGTTTGTCGACGTGGACCGCGACAAAGTGCTGAAACAAGGTGTGGCCCTCAACGATGTCTATCGCACCATTCAGGCCTTCATGGGGGGCTATTTCATCAACTATTTCAATCGCTTCGGCCGTCAGTGGCAGGTTTATATCGAAGCGGAAAACGGAGACCGCGCCAATCCCGAAAACGTTGGGCAGTTCTATGTCCGCAACAACAAAGGAGACAACGTCCCCCTTTCCACCCTGACCACCATCAAGCCGCGCCTCGGCCCGGAATTTACGTTGCGCTTCAACGAATACCGCTCCGCGCAGATCAATGGGAGCGCCGCGCCGGGCTTCAGCGCCGATCAGGCCACCGCCGCCCTCGAGGACGTCTTTAAGCAGACCATGCCGCGAGAGATGGGTTTCGACTATTCGGGTATGTCCTTCCAGGAACAGAAAGCGCGCGAAGGTGTGCCCGCCCCGGTGATCTTTGGACTGTCGTTGCTCTTCGTCTTTCTGATTCTCGCGGCGCTCTATGAAAGCTGGACGCTGCCTTTCAGCGTTCTCTTGAGCACGCCAGTGGCGGTCTTTGGAGCTTTTGGAATTCTTTTATTGCGCCGCTTCTTGCTGGGAATTTTTCTCCCGCCCTATATGGTCCAGATCGAAACGGATGTCTATTCGCAAATTGGGCTGGTTATGCTTATCGGCTTAGCCGCCAAAAATGCGATCTTGATCGTCGAGTTCGCCAAGGACGAGTTCGAAAAGGGAAAGCCTCTGGCGGACGCCGCGCTCGAAGGAGCCCGGCTTCGCCTGCGGCCGATTTTGATGACCTCTTTTGCATTCATTCTCGGCTGCGTGCCGCTGTGGACGGCGAGTGGCGCCGGGGCAGTTGCCCGCCAAATTATGGGCACTACGGTAATCGGCGGGATGCTGGCCGCCAGCTTGATCGGCATCTTCTTCGTGCCCGGTATCTTCTACCTCGTGGAGAAATGGTCGGGCGCCAGGAACGAGCCTGCCTCGGGAACTTTACCGGCACAGCCCGCCCCAGCGCCGGCGGACTGACATGCACGAATCCGAGAGAGGGGTGCCACGCGGACCCCGCGTGTGCAAAAGACGAACAGCGAGGCAATCTATGAGAAAACCAGCGCCATTCCCGCTCGCCATCATGGTTTCAAGTTTAGTCGCTGCGTGCGCCGTCGGCCCGAACTACCATCGACCGGCGGTTCCAACTCCCACGGCCTACCGTGATCTCGGCGACAACTCACAGGTCCCCGCTCAAACGGCATCCTATGCCGATCTTTCTTGGTGGCAGGTCTTCCAGGACCCGCAATTACAAGAGCTGATCCGCATCGCCTTGAAGCAAAACTATGACTTGCTGCGGGCCACCGAGCGCATCAACGCCGCGCGCGCCCAGGTCACCGTAACGCGTTCCAGTCTATTTCCCCAGGTCCAAGGTGACGGCGCTTTCCAAGGCGGAAAAGAAGGTACTTTCCAAACCAAGTACAATTTTCTGGGTCTGACCGCCGACGCAGCGTTCCAGTTGGACTTCTTCGGCAGGCTGCGACGTGCGACCGAGGCTGCGCGCGCCCAACTCCTGGCGACCCAGGATGCCCAGCAGACGGTCATATTAACGGTCGTGAGCGATGTGGCCAGCGACTATTTCGCGCTCCTGCAACTCGACCTTCAACTCCAAATCACCCGTGACACCGTCAAGACCCAGGAAGACTCGGTGAAGCTCAACAATCTTCGCGTCCAGCACGGAGTGGCGACAAAGCTCGACGTTTTACAGGCTCAGCAAGTTCTCGATTCAGCGAATGCTGCCGTTCCAGACTTGGAGCGGCAAATCGCGCAGGAAGAAAATGCCATCAGCATTCTCCTCGGCAACTACCCGCAGGGCGTGCCGCGTGGCCGCCCGCTCGTCGAGCAGTCACTTCCTCCCGAAGTACCGCCGGGTCTGCCTTCCACTCTACTGGAGCGCCGGCCCGATATTCGCGAGGCCGAACAACTCCTGATCGCTGCGAACGCCGAAATCGGAGTCGCCAAAGCCCAATTCTTTCCACAAATCTCGCTGACCGGCTCCGGCGGCGGCGCCTTCGGGCGGAGCAGCGCATTCTCTGGGCTGATGAGCTCGCAAATCGGGACCTGGTCCTACGGTGCCCAAGTGACCCAGCCTATTTTCACAGGGGGAGCTCTTCGCGGAAACCTGCGCCTAGCCGAGTCGCAGCATCAACAGGCGCTGATCGCTTACCGGCAAGCCATTCAGCAAGCGTTCGGGGATGTATCCGACGGGCTGATCGCCTATCAGAAGTTCCATCAGGTCCGGGTTCGCGAAGAGGATAGCGTCGCGGATTTGCAGGAGTCCGTGCGCCTCTCCAATATGCGCTACAAAGGCGGCACGACCACCTATCTCGAAGTCCTGGACGGCCAACGCTCGCTCTTTACCGAGGAACTCACACTCGCCCAGGCCCGCGGCACCGAGTACCAGAGTCTCGTGCAACTTTACAGGGTGCTCGGCGGAGGCTGGCAGCAATAGTCGGCGAATATCAGTCGCTCGAGAAAAGCCGTGGCGGCGCCAGAGTTTTCTTCATTTCCACCAATCTTGGTGTCCACCGAGTGTGAACGTGACCCCGGTTCGAATGGTGAACGGCAAGGCGGGAAATCCAAAAGCCGCCTGATAGTGTTCGCTAAAGAGATTTTCGATGCCGGTATAGACCCTGGCGTAGGAGGTCACGGAATAAGCTAGACTCAGGTCAAACTTTTGATAGCCCGGCGCCAGGTTACGGTTTGGAAGAAGCAAAGTGTTTCCGAAGAAGCCGTCTTCCAGAAAAGTGCTGTCGTCGCGCCGGCCCACGAGGTAGCCGCTGAACGCCGTGTTAAATCTCTTGCGGCTGTACCTCAGAATCAGATTCCCGGAGTGCGGCGCTTGAAGGAAGGGCCGCGCTCCCTGCAGCGGCGAAAACGCGCCGATGGGAATATTCGGGAATAGGGGATTGATTGCGGGCTCTCCGAAAGCCTTGGTGGTGACGGCGTCGAGGTATGTGTAGGCGCCTTGGAAGATCAGACCATGCCCCAGGTCGATCTTCGATTCGAGTTCGGTTCCCAAAGCGCGATCGGATGAAGCATTCACGTAGGCTCCGAACGGCGCTGCGGCCGCCGCATCGGGTGGCACCCCGATCGAAACCAGTTCTGGTTGGTCGAGGAAAGCGATCAGGTTGTAGAAGCGGTTGTAGAAGTAGGTTAGGCCGACAATCGCACGACCCTTCCACAAACTTTGCTCCACCCCGAAATCCGATGTCTTGCTTCTTTCCGGGCCGATAGGTGAAACATCAAATTGCGCAATCTGCGCGGGCGTGAGCAGCGCGAACAGCGCATTCGCCTGTTCGAAGGTGCTTGGCTCTTTAATGCCCTTGCCGAAATTGAACTTGAGCTTCGTTTCACCGAGAAATCTGGCACCCGACGGCCTGCGAAGATAATAAGCGGCCGACACGCGTGGAGATGCCGCGAAACCAAAAACAGCATTGTTCTCCAGCCCCACGCCGCCAGTGAGGAATAGCCGGTGCGCCACGCTTCCGTGGCCTTCCAGAAAAGAGCTGTAATTGTTGCGGGTGATTCCTTCGCCATCTTCGTGCTCGCAGCGAAAACCGGCGACACCGGTCCAGTCGTGAAAGAAGCGATACTCGGACTGGGCGTATACAGAGCGGCGTCCTTCGTAGTCGGGCGAGATTTCAGGATAAGTGCCAAAGAAATCGAGAATGGCTTGGCCGGTGACACTATACCCGTTGGCTCCCTTGATGGTGACCACGTTCCCCAGGTAATTTGGTTGTCCGGTTCCAAACGGGTCGAAGGGTTCGCCTGTGGGGAACGGAGTAACGAACAAAGAATAGAATTGGGCGAATGCGAATTGTACGGAGTTGTGCCAGCGCTCGGTGGTTTGCTGCTGGGCGGTGCCGCCGACGTACATATTTTGATTCCTCTGGTTGGAGTTGTCCGAAATGCCATAAAAGGCGATCGCGTTGGGGCTTCCGAGGTCTGTCGTGGTGCGGCGCACGGTAATGCGAATTCCGGTGGTCGGGGCGACATTCCACCCCAGGTTGGCGCTGACGGTGGCGTTGTGAAAAAAGTCGTTGGGATAGCTGCCCTGCGTGTCAAAGCGCGAAAATTCCGAGAAGTAGTCGAACTGACGAAATGCGCCGCTGAGCGAGACATCTTCGTTCAACGTGCCAAAATTTCCGCCGTCAACGGAGTACTTCAATTCCGGGATCGGGGTGCTGCCACGCGGTGAGGTAACGTTGACGACGCCGCTCAGCGCGTCGCTTCCGTACAGCACGCTGTTCGAGCCCCGCAGAACTTCCACGCTGCTGACTCCGCTATTGGAGAGCTGCGCGAAATCGAACGCGCCGCCGATGGAGTTTACAGGAATCCCGTCGACCAGGATTTTATTGAAGTCGGAGTCGCCACCACGGATGAACAGCGACGTGATGCCACCGCGCTGGCCGGTCTGCACGATCTGCGCACCGGGTACGAACCTTAAATCTTCCAAAACGTCCAGCTTGTCCAGCGCTTGGATCAAGTGGCTATCGATGAGGGTTACCGAAGCGCCGACCTGCGCTTCGGGCACGGGGGTTCCAGTGGCCGACACCACAACCTGCTGCGGAAGCGAACCAATGCGCAGCGATACCGTTAGTTCTTCCGATTTCCCGGCCGCCACGAAAATCGGCGCCAGATTCTGTGTCGCAAATCCTGTTGCTTCGACGCGCGGAGTGTAGAGTCCGCTAGCAGGAACGGCCAAATCAAACGAACCATCCGCGTCGGATGTTCCGTCAACAACTTCACGATCCTTTTGCAGAAGAACGAGTTTCGCGTCAGGAATGGGATTGCCAAGCGGATCGACAACTCGTCCGTGCAGACTTCCACTCGATTGCGCGTGCAGGGCTACCGCGAACAACATCGCCAGGAGCATCCAAGACAGAATCAACCGAAAGCGAGGCACCGCCGAATCGAACATAAAAGTCCTCCTTCGCCCTAGAAAGAGCGGACTGTGAGCTTGGCGGACCGGTCTCCTGACTCGCGGCGTACTTCTGAGCGACTGCGCCTTCCCACCCTTGTGGGGCAGTGGCTTTGTGCAGTCGAAAAACGGCCGCTTACAGTTGCAGGGCAGTGGCGGCTTTTCACCGCGCTTCCCGAGCATCTCGCCAGCGAATTGCTTCCCTAACCTCAACTACACTTCGAAATCATTCACTCCGATCCGCGGATCAAACCGCCTTGAGAATGGAACTATCGACGAGCAGAATTGAATTCCCGGCGAATCGAAAAGGAAACGAGACGGGTTTTGCGTCTCGAACAAAATACAGACGCAGGCCCAATCTCACCAAAGACGATACGGATTGTTCGATCTACTTCCGGAATCGCTACCGGCCTTTCCTTCGAGGCCGATTCGGATCGACGTGAACTCAGCCGGTCTCCTGGCTCGCGCTTCTTCGGATGGAAGCTGCCTTCCCAGCGCTGATTGCGCCAGTGGCGTGCTCGCTTCCCTCCTCCGCGCTTACAGTGGCGGGGCCGCTCCGGATTTGCACCGGATTCCCATACAAAAACCGAGTCGTACGATTTATACGGCAGCGGCCGATATGAGTCAAGCTTTCCTCGGCGCATCGCCGAGTGATATAACGAAACGTCGTCTCGCAGGCAGCGATCGACGCCGTGCCGATCCCATTGCGAGCTTCTCAACGTCGTTCGGTGCCTCTGCGCAGGACTGACGCTCCGCGGCAAAACCAGGAAAGTGAATGGCAATCACCTCGAATCTTGAAGAATTGTTTGTCACCCCGGAATATCGCCTAACGCGAACCGGACGTTTCCTGATCACCGAGCTGTTAACGCCGCATCGGGTGCTCAGCACCTCGGCGCGCAACGGCGGTCAAACGGAAAATGTTCGCTACCTCGTCAATCACCAAAGCTGCGAGGGTACCGATCACGGGGAACGCCACGCTCATATCGTGGGCATGGGAGCCGACGAGTATCACGACGCGGTATGTATGGAGGTGGGGCTGGATGCGAGCCAAGTCGCAACGATGGGAACGGCGGCGAACATGAACTATGCCTCCGTCGTGCAGCGGCGTGACCTCGACACGTTGGTCACAGCGGTGGTTACCGCTGGCGTCCACGGCAACGCGACCTGTGCGGGCGATGCGGCTTTGTGGCGCGAGACCGGCAAAGGCTGGGAAAAGATCCCTCCCGCAGGTGGCACCATCAATACCGAACTTCTGTTCAACCACTCGCTGACCCACGGAGCCTTGGCCCGCGCTGTCGTCACCATGACCGAAGCGAAGACTGCCGCGCTACGGGGGTTGGCCGTAAGCAGTCTCTATTCCAAGGATCTTGCCACGGGCACGGGCACCGACCAATTTTGCGTTGCTGCGCCTCTGGGTGCAGGCAAGCCTCTGACGAGTACGAGCACGCACTCCAAGCTCGGAGAACTGATCGGCGTTGCGGTGAAAGATGCGACGCTCGAGGCTCTGCGTTGGCAGAACGGGCTCGAACCGAGCGCCACGCGTTCTCTTTTTCATGCCTTGCGAAGGTATGGCGTGCACGAGACCACTTTGCTGGCGAGCTTGGCGGAGTTGTTGACGCCCCGTGAGTTCGAACTGCTGACGAAAAATTTGAACTCGGTGATCTTCGAGCCGAAAGTGGCCGGTGTGGCGTTTGCGATCGCCGCGGTGCTCGACCGCATTCGCTTCGGCACATTGCCGGCGAGTTCTGCGCACGACATCTTCCGTCAACAGGTGACGACCCTCGCCGCCAATCTCTCAGCAAAGCCCGATCACTGGACAAGGTTTTATGCGCAGCTCGCCGCCATCAACTTGGAGCAACCCGCGCGAGCGATTTCTTCGGCGATTGCGCTGGGCTGGTCCTCGAAGTGGAGCTGAGCGTCCTTCGTCCCGACGCTTTGGTGCTCGCCGGAGCGGTGGCGCTGGATTTGTTGATTGGCGACCCCGTCTATTCCGCTCATCCGGTTCGGTTGATGGGCGGCACGCTCACGTGGTTGGAAAATCGCCTGCGAGAATTGGGCGCCGATGGATACGCCGGTGGCATCGCGCTTTTTCTCCTTCTGAGTATCTTCTGGGTTGGCGGCAGCATCGCCATTTTGTTCGGTCTGCAGAAGTGGAACGATCGCGCAGCGTTGGCGTTCCATCTGTTCCTGGCCTACTCCTGCCTGGCGCTGCATGATCTGCTGCGGCATGCGTGGACAGTGGAGTCCGCGGCTCGGCGCGGCGATCTGGATGGTGCGCGCGCCGCCATTTCGCGTCTTGTGGGACGTGACACCGACCGCATGGATATCGCTGCCTGCCGCCGCGCCGCTATCGAAAGCCTGAGCGAGAACCTTACCGACGGGTTTATTAGTCCGCTCGCCTGGTACGTCGTCCTGGGATTGCCCGGCATCGTGCTTTTCAAAGTGGTGAGCACGATGGACTCCATGGTGGGTTACAAGACGCCCCGCTATCTCAAGTTCGGCTGGTGCGGCGCGCGCCTGGATGATTTGATGAATCTGATTCCCGCGCCGCTCACGTGGCTTTTGCTTTCGTTTGTTTCGACCGTGATTCCCGGATGCTCCGCGGTGAAAGCCTTCCGTGTCGGATGGCGGCAACACGCCATACTTCCCGGACCAAACTCTGGATGGAGCGAAGCCGCCACCGCTGGAGGCATCCAGCGCCGCTTGCTTGGTCCCATTTGGGCAAAGGGCGTGCTCGTTACGGATATCTGGCTCGGTGACTCCGCTGATCCGCCCGCCGGAGACGACTCTGACATTCCGCGGGCTGCGATTCTGGTCGGTACCACCGGTGTGCTTACCGCCGGTATAGCCGTCGTTCTGGCGGCGATTCGCATTTGATGCGGTTCTGCTGCGATATCCCATCAGGGCGCGGCACGATCAAGACCTTCCTCCAGCGGGCTCGGATATTCCCCTTTGCGTTGCCTACGATTTGTTGTCGCGATGGCGGACCGTTATGATAATCACATAGATGACCGCCCGACCCGGAAGATCGCTGCTTGCCTCAGCGTTGTTGGCGCTGCTCGTTCTCTTGGCGGCCGTCGGAGTTACCTTTAAACTCACCGCGTCGGCCCAAGTGAATCAAGCTCCGATTCATTTCTCCTTCCGCCCGATTGCTTTTTCTCTCGATAGCTCCGAAACGCCGCAAAGGCATGCGCCGGAAACGATGGCCGGAGGGGTCGCGGTCTTCGACTATAACAACGATGGCAATCTGGACATTTTTTTTACCAACGGCGCGGATATCGTCAGCTTGCAGAAAACATCGCCCAAATATTGGAATCGTCTATTTCGAAACAATGGCGACGGCACCTTTACCGACGTGACCGAGCAAGCCGGACTTGCAGGGACCGGATATGACGTCGGCGTCGCCATCGGCGATTATGACAACGACGGTTACGAGGATATTTTTGTCGCCGGCGTTCATCGCAACACTCTCTATCACAACAACGGCAATGGAACGTTCACCGACGTAACCGCGAAAGCCGGTCTTGCTCAGTCGGACAAGGAGTTCGGCCCGCTGTGGTCGGTGGGCGGCGCCTGGGTGGACGTCAATAATGATGGGCTCCTGGACCTTTTCGTCGTGAACTACATGGCCTGGGACGTGAACAATGAACCCGACTGCAAATCCGAAGGTCGGCCCGAGTATTGTCATCCCAAAATGTACAGGGCGTTGCCCAACCAGTTGTTTCTGAACAATGGCGACGGAACATTCAAGGATATTTCGGCGCAATCCGGAATCCGTGAGCACCTTGGCAAGGGCATGGGAGTGGGCGTGGCTGACTACGATGGTGACGGCCTGCCCGACATATTTGTCGCCAACGACAAGCTCTTCAATTTTCTGTTCCACAACAAAGGAAATGGGCGGTTTGAAGAAGTCGCTTTTGACACCGGAGTCGCTTTGCCCGAACAAGGAAACGTAATATCAGGTATGGGCGCCGATTTCCGCGACCTGAACAATGATGGTCGGCCCGATATCGCTCTCGTCGCTTTGGACAACGAAACCTTTCCCGTCTATCGGAATGACGGCAAAACCGGATTTACGGATATCACCGCGAAAAGCGGCATGGCTTTGCTCAGCAGTCCCATGGCAGGCTACAGCGCGAACATCGCCGATTTCGACAACGACGGGTGGAAAGATATCTTTGTCAGCCGCGGCCACGTGCAATCGCCAAACATGGCTGGGCGCGAGATGATCGACCAGCCCAACACCGTTTTTCGCAATCTCGATGGAACCAAGTGGTCGGCGCTCACCGAGGAAGCTGGATTTGCCGCTCAGTCGCCCCGCCGTCATCGCGGCGCCGCCGTCGGCGATTTCAATCACGACGGAAAACTCGACGTTGTGGTCACCGCCCTCAGCGCGCCCGCGGAAATTTGGATGAATGACAGCCCGGACGCCAATCATTGGCTGGAATTATCTTTACAAGGTACGAAGAGCAATCGAGATGGCATCGGCGCGCGAATCCGCGTGTCTGCGGGTGGCTTCGTGCAATTCAATCACATGAGCACCGCCGCTGGGTATGCTTCGTCCAGCGCCGCGCCAGTTCATTTTGGTTTGGGTCCCGCGAAGGTGGCCGAAGAAATCGAAATTCGGTGGCCGTCGGGAAAGGTGCAAACGCTGAAGGACGTGCGAAGCGATCAAATTCTGCAGGTTAAGGAGCCGCGGTGATCGCGAGGCGCTCGCGGTTGCCTTACCCACGTCTGCGCCACAGTTTAAACGTTTATTGTCGTGCGACCGTTATCGGCTTCCCCGAGTAGTCCACCACTTTATCCGGCTGAGTTGTCATCTCGATCCCCGCGCCATGATTGTCGCCGACAAACACAACGCGAAATGTTCGTGCATTGAGCATGCCCGGGAATTGTCCCTGGCGTTCGTGAATCGTCAGTTTTTGCGCCGCTTCATCCCAATCGATTCGAATCGTGGCGCGTGATCCCTTTTCGTAATTGTAATTGTCATTTTCATCTTCGTAGAGAGTGAAGGTCCCGTCGGCCCCCCGATATACGCGCAGCTCGATGGGATCAGCGGGTTTCTGAGTCGCGTACTCCAGGTCTGGTCCTAGCGGCACAATTGAGCCGCCTCGCACGAACAACGGGATTTGATTGATGGGCGCTGCTGCCTCGATGGCGCTGCCACCATCCACTCCGTGCCCAGTCCAGAAGTCGTACCATTTCGATTTCGGCAGATAAATTCGGCGCGATGTAGCGCCCGGCTCGGTCACCGGGTTTACGAGCAGTGCCGGACCGAACATGAATTGATCGCCGACGTTCAGCGCTCGCGTGTCAGTGCGAAAATCCATCGCCAGCGCCCGCATCGGCGTGTAAGCCTCGCTCGTGGTCTTCCACGCCAACGAATAGATGTAGGGCATCAAGCGGTAACGCAACCGGTCGTAAGCTGTAAGAATTATCTGCGCTTCGGGACCGTAGGACCACAATTCGTTCTGATTCGGGCTCCGCGTGCCGTGCACCCTGAAAATCGGACAAAATGTTCCATACTCGAACCAGCGCACGAAAAGTTCGCGGTACGCAGGATCGTCGGGATTTCCGATAATGAAACCGCCGATGTCTGTCGTCCAATACGGAATGCCAGAAAGTTCAAAATTCAGACCTGCGGGGATCTGTCGCGCAAAACTCAGCCAGTTCGATTCTACGTCTCCCGACCATGCGGCAATCGAATTTCTCTGCGCGCCGGAGAACGCCGAGCGCGACAATATAAAGACGCGCTTTTGGTCCGACGTTTTGCGCTGGCCCTCGTAAACCGCGCTGGTTGTCATCAAGGGATAAAGATTCGCGTAACGCGCGCCGCTGCCGAGCTTAACTTTGTTATTTTCCAGAATGCTCGTTTCGCGCCCTTCCGTTTCTGGTTCATCGGTATCCAGCCACCAGGCATCCGCTCCGATTTTGAACAAACCTTTGTCAATGAGGTGCCAATAGTAAGCGCGGGCCGCCGAATTGAAGGCATCGTAAAGCGCCTGGCCCGCCGGATGGAACCCGCTCACTTTTGTTTTGTCGACGAAATACCCTCGCTTGTCCATTTCGTCATAGACCGGGGAACCCGGGCGAAAGTAGGGCCAGAACGAAAACATCACGTGAAAATGATTCTCGTGCAAATCCTCGATCATGCCTTTCGGGTCGGGATAGTTCTTGTTGAAAATCGGCTCCCCCATAGTGTTCCACCAGAACCAATCTTGGACGATGTTGTCGACTGGAATGTGTAGCTCGCGGTATTTGTGCGCTACGCCCAGAACTTCCGCCTGCGATTCATATTTATTTTTGCATTGCCAGAAGCCGTATGCCCACTTGCCGAACATCGGCGCAGCGCCGGTCAATTCGCGGTAGGCGCCGATGATCTCGTCGAAATCAGGACCGTACAGGAAGTAATAATCGACAGTGTCGGCGACTTCGGAGCTTAGATAAAGCTCATGCGGAAATCGATTGTTAAAGCGGCTTCGCGAGGAATTGTTCCAGAAAATGCCGTATCCATTGCTCGAGAGAAACATCGGCACGGAGATGTTGGTGTTCGCCTGCGAAAGCTCCACGGACTCACCGTGATAATTCCACACGCCCGCCTGGTGCTGCCCTAATCCGTAGAATGCCTCCGTCGAGTCCCAGAGGTTGGAGAACATTTCGGCGCGATAAGTCTTTTCGCCGTTCACCTCGACGGGCGTAAGCGTCCGGTCGTAATTCTGAAATAGCTTTTTTCCCGAAGCGTCGGCAAAAAGAATGGCGCCGTCTTTCTTCGTGACGGTGATTTTCAAAAGCGGTGTTGCCAGCTTTACGTCGGCGTCGCTCGACTGCGTCGTCCATTGCGAAACAGCCCAACTCTGCTTGGTCACTGCATATTGCGGCGTTTCGGGAATGCCGGTGCCCGGCGAGTAAGTGACGCGCACAATGGAGTCCGAGCACACCAGGAGCCGCAACGTCCCCGATTTCATGGCCAATACCAATCCATCTGCCTGCTGCTTCACACTGGTAACGGGATTTAGCGGATTCCACTGTGCGGACGAACTGGAAGCCAAACAAAGCAACAGCAACGCTACTCCGGCGAAAGTGGCGCGTCTTCGCCGCGGCATTACCGCAACGCACTTCGCAGTCTCTTGGACGTTCTCTGTAGTTGGCGCTTCAGTGCGTCCACTTGCCTCGAAATATCATCCAATTCTTTTTTCGCGAGGGAACCTGCCTTGGCGAACTTGTGGGCCGTGCGATCCGCCTTACCGACCGCCGTCCCGATTTTCACCGCAACTTGCGTCAACCTGCTTTTCTTGGCCATCGTTCTCCCTCAGTACCAACGATAGCCATCCTATACATTCCCCGCAGCAACCGTCAACGAATCTCCGCACCGTTCGGCGCTCAAAAAGGCTCAAAATAAAAAGTATCGCTGCGCCAGCGGCAAAACCCGTGCCGGTTCGCAGCCAATTAACTCTCCGTCCACGCGCACCTCATAAGTTTCCGCATCCACTTCGATTTTCGGCGTGGCGTCGTTAAGGACCATATCTTTCTTTCCGATCTGCCGGCAATTTCGTACCGCCGCGGTCATCTTTTTCAAACCCAGTTTCTGTGGCAGATCAGCCGAAAGTGCCGCCTGCGAGATAAATGTGATGCTCGTCGTCGCCGTCGCTCCTCCGAAACTCCCAAACATCGGCCGGTACAGCACCGGCTGCGGCGTCGGAATCGAAGCGTTGGCATCCCCCATCACGCTCCACGCAATGAAGCCGCCCTTCACAATCATTTCTGGCTTCACGCCAAAAAACGCCGGTTTCCACAACGCGAGATCCGCAAGCTTCCCCGGTTCAATCGACCCAATCTCCGTCGCCATCCCGTGCGTGATCGCGGGATTGATGGTGTACTTGGCCACATATCGTTTCGCTCGCGTGTTGTCGTTCCGGCTCGAATCTCCGCTAAGGGCTCCGCGCTGCACCTTCATCTTGTGCGCCGTTTGCCAGGTGCGCGTAACCACCTCGCCGATCCGCCCCATCGCTTGCGAATCACTTGAGAGCATGCTCAGCACGCCCATATCATGCAAAATATCTTCCGCCGCAATCGTCTCCGGCCGGATCCGGCTCTCCGCGAACGCCACGTCCTCTGGCACCTGCGGGTTCAAGTGATGGCACACCATTAGCATGTCGAGATGTTCCGCGATGGTGTTCACGGTGTACGGCCGCGTGGGATTCGTCGACGAAGGCAAAATGTTCGCGTGCGAAGCGATCGCAATAATGTCCGGCGCATGCCCTCCGCCCGCTCCCTCGGTGTGATAGGTGTGGATCGCCCGGCCGGCAATCGCGGCGACGGTTGCCTCCAGAAATCCCGCTTCGTTGATCGTGTCCGTATGAATCGCCACCTGCACATCGAACTCGTCGGCGATTTTCAGGGAAGCGTCAATCGCTGCCGGGGTCGTTCCCCAGTCTTCGTGCAGCTTCAATCCGCAAGCCCCGGTTTCAATCTGTTCCGCCAATGGGCCGCCAATCGCCGCGTTTCCTTTGCCCAGAAATCCGAAATTCATCGGCCACGCTTCCGCAGCCTGCAGCATCCGCGCGAGATTCCACGCGCCGGGTGTGCAGGTCGTCGCCGCCGTTCCAGTAGCTGGCCCCGTGCCGCCGCCGATCATGGTCGTGATCCCGTTCGAAATCGCTTCATACACCTGCTGTGGCGAAATAAAGTGAATGTGACTGTCGACCCCGCCCGCAGTCACGATCAAATTCTCTCCCGCGATCACCTCCGTCCCCGCTCCCACAACCAGTTCCGGATCAACGCCATCCATCGTGTCCGGGTTTCCGGCCTTGCCCACTTTCACGATGCGTCCGTTCTTAATCCCGATATCTGCCTTCACGATTCCCCAGTGATCCAGGATCACCGCGTTCGTAATCACGACATCCAGCGTTCCGTTCTTGCCTTCTCGCAACGCCCCGCTGCTCTGTCCCATTCCATCCCGGATGACTTTCCCGCCGCCGAACGTGATCTCATCGCCGTAGTGCGTGAAATCCTTCTCGATCTCAATCACCAGCTCCGTGTCCGCCAGGCGAATCCGGTCGCCCTTGGTCGGACCATAAAGATCCGCATACGTCCGTCGTGGAATCTGCAAACTCAACGCTTGTCTCCCTCACGATCGAACAGAAAGCCCGCGTCCCGAGCGCGCGCAATCGCCCGCTCCTTCGCGCCACCTGCGTCAAGCGCGGCCTGTACCATTCCATTGCATCCGCAAATCACTTTCGCTCCGCCAAATTCCGTAAGCTCCACTTCTTTTTCTTCGCCCGGCTCAAATCGTACCGCCGTCCCGGCGGCAATGTTTAGCCGCATGCCATAAGCCACTCCGCGATCGAACCCCAGCGCCCGGTTCACCTCAAAGAAATGATAGTGACTCCCCACCTGCACCGGCCGGTCGCCGGTATTTCGCACAACCAGCCGCGCAACCGTTCGCCCTGCATTAGCCTGCACAGGCCCAGCCGCCTCATCCAGAAAATACTCACCCGGCTTCATTCTTTTATCTCCACGCTCATCTTCCCTCGACCCACGCTCTCACCGAATCGGATCGTGAATCGTCACCAGCTTCGTCCCATCCGGAAACGTAGCCTCCACCTGCACCTCGTGAATCATTTCCGCCACGCCGTCCATCACCTGTTCCCGCGACAATATCTTCCCGCCAAAGCTCATGATCTCCGCCACACTCTTCCCGTCCCGCGCCGCCTCCATCACCTCTGCCGACAAAATCGCCACGGCCTCCACGTAATTCAGCTTCAACCCGCGCGCTTGCCGCCGCCGCGCCAGGTCCGCCGCAACCACAATCATCAGCTTTTCCTGTTCCCGCGGTGTTAAGTGCAATGCAACCCTCGCCTAAACCTCATCGATCGGCATAACCAATGTAGGGGCGCGCTTTAGCGTGACCGTCCGTGTTCTTCCGCGCCGGCCCGCCCCGCCCGCCATCGAGAATTCAATTTACCTTCCGAGGTACAACTGCCGCCCGCCCATACAATCTCCATTTCGCCGCGCTCCAAACCGCATGAAGCCCCGCCAAAGCGTCGCGCCCCCGTTTCGCCGCACAACGCACAATCAATCCGTTCCCCGCAAGCGTGCTGACCCCCCAGAGCGTGTCTTCCCGCCGTCCAAGCAATCCAAGAATCCCGCGCAATTCCTTCTCTATCTCAAGCCATTGCGCACCTTCCACCCCCGCGCAACAAACATAGAACGATGCCCAAGTCCGGTACGCACCCAGCCTCCCAATCGCCGCCAAGCCTCGTTTTCGTGGCTCGAGCCGCGAGCGCTCCGCCGCCACCAGACGTCCCTCCGCCACCAAATCAGTCTTAAACTCCACGCTCTCGTATTCAAAAATTTCCCCTCGTGCCCCGCGTCCCGGCGCCAAAATCTCCCACCAGAATAATCCTGCTCCATCCGCCAGCCGGATCGAAGTCCGCTGAGAAAATCGCGCGCCGGCAAACGGAATCACCGCGTCCGGCAAATATTCCAGCAATCCGCCTTCACCGACGTAAATCTCATTCGACTGCAAAGCCGCAAGCGCCTCGGCGCGTGCACCTGCGCGTGAGCCCCAACATTCACCGCCAGCTCCAACCGGTCCCCGCCCAACAAACCACCCGACACATTGTGCAAATGCACCAGCGCCGCCCCGCCTTCCACCGCAAACGCTCGCACTACTTTCAACGGCGGCTCCTGATAACTGGTCACCAGTATCGTCTGCCCCGTCGGCGGATGAAACTCGAAATCCAGGCGCAGCGAAGCAGCAACGCGATCTCGATCTTTGCCGATCACGCCCGGCGCAATTTCGCGCTCTACTCCTGCGACCGTTCCCACAATCTCCATCGCGCTTTTCCAAAGCTCCTCAACTAATGAACAACCTTGTCGCAAGCGCAGGGTGCTCCATCGCGCCCCAGTCCAGCAGCGGCAGGAAACACGCAGCATCCTCCACCGCGCACTCAGCACTCCGCTTCATCGTCTCGACAACCGCCGGCTTCAACTCCCACAAAATTCGCGTCGCCGCATTCTGCCCCAAAGGCAACAATCGCTGGCACGCCGAAACCAAGCTCGCCGCGCACGCGTGCAAAAACGCCAAAACCGTGCGGTCCTCCTCGAATTCCAAAACC
>JBEKWY010000022.1:0-47161 GCA_049512575.1 Candidatus Acidiferrum sp. | reverse complement strand
CTTCACGTTGGATTTCCTCTAGTAGCAGCTTCTGTCCCAAAATGGTCCTTGACAAATAGTAACCAACATGTTATCCTTCTTCGTGTTATCCATACAATTAATTCGAACGCATCGCGCTCAATCGAGCCGCTCGGAATTCCTGTCGTCCCAGCGCACTATCGCCCTAAACCCTTTAGAATCCGCACTTCCGAAAAACGCACCCATAACTCCTTTAGAATCCGCAGATCCAAAAACATTAGACTTAAAGTCCTTTAGAATCCGCACTTACAAAAAGAGGGGGGGAGGGGGCAAACTGTTAACCAACTTTCCTAGCCCTCTCCGTGTCTCCTTGCCTCCTTGCCTCCTTTACGTCCTTGCCTCAGTGCCTCCGTGGCAATCCTGCTTTTCTCTTCACCGCCCGCGTCAGTGGCGCAAGACCGTCCGCATGTGTTGTTGTACCCAGCATCGATCCTGGGGGGCTAGCCAGCAGCAATGACCGAATTTCCCAAATTTGATCTCACCGGCAAGGCCGACACAGCCGCCAAGAAACCCCGGCAGTGCCGTCGGCGATCGCATTCATTACCTTGCCCGAAGCCTCGCAGGCCGGACTTCGTGGAGCGAGATAAAACGCGGTCTGCAATGGAATACCGCGATCCTCTCTGCCGCCCCACTTCATCCAGAAATCTTCATCGCAGCGTCATTTGCCCGCTGAAGCTCCGGGGAGCCCGACGATCTGGAGCTCAAATTCGGCAAGCCCAGATGCTTTCACGCAGCAGTATGCTTTGCAGTTGGCCGCACCTCCCGCAGGAGACCGGTATCCACGTCGAAAATGAAGCCTCGCACAGGGACATCCTTTGCGATCCAGGGATGCGACCTGACTTTTTTGATCTGCTCCCGGGTATTTTCCTCGGGGTCCTTATAGGAGAAGAAGCGCATTGGGGCCGGCGAAGCATCTCCGGTAGAAGCGCTCAGCTTCGCGTTCAGCTCGTCGTCTGTAAATGTCGTAAACCCGCAGCCGGTGTGGTTGAGAAGCAGTATCTCTCTGGTTCCGAGTATACGGGTGGAAACGACAAGCTCACCGAGAACATCTTCTGTTACCGCGGGCCCGCCGGTTCGGATAACGTCGAGATCTGCTTGCGGCAGACCCAAGATTCCAGTGAGATCCGAGAGCCGTGGATCCATGCAGGTTACAACTGCGACTTTGGGCGCCGGGCGTTTCCCCAGCGTTGGATCGTATTTTTTTGCATAGTGACGGTTTGCTTCTAACGCTTTATCGATAAGACTCATCGTAGCCTCCGTAGTGGTGGGTGTAGTCTGACGTCATCGGAATGGCATAGCCGGCCGGTAACGCATGTTCATCGCGTCATCAAATCTTTCGATGCCCGATGCACGCTACCCACGACATCATGAGCGCGAAAAGGAGTCTATTGGACCAAGGTATCCTCGATACCTTCGTATGATTACGATTTTTGGCGAGGCACTTGCAGACTGGGCGAAATCATTGATGTCCGTCCAGAGATTGAAGTTTTGTCGCTGGCGGTTGATTCCTCAGCAGATTTCCGGTGGCGAATTCAAGGTTGACTGCCTCTAGAAATAATTCTGATCGTGCGGAGACACTGGATAGTCGAGCTTGGGCCAGCTGCTTCTCCGCGGTAACAACATCGACCAGGTTCTTGACTCCATATTTGTATGCATCGAGCGATGCCGAGTAAGAGGCGTTGGCAGACTCGAGAAGTGCCACAGCGGCGTCGTGCTTTCGCAAGGCCGTCCGGAATGCTATGTAAGCGGTCCAGACCTCGCGCGTCGTCTGATCATGTATCGCCGTAAATTCATCCGCTGCTTCCCGGCGTTTCGATTCGGCGATCAACAGTTCGTTCTTGCGCACACCTCCGTCAAAGATGCGCCAATGGATGCCGAGTTCGACGGACCAGGTAGGCTCACTCGCGGAACCCAGCTGGCCGTAATCCGCCGTGGGCCACACGGAGGTCTGCGCAACCGATCCCGAGAGAACGATCTGCGGTTTGTACTCTGCCTTGGCTGCACGAATGCGAGCCTCAGCGGAGCGGATTTCCAGAGTTTGCGCCATGAGTTCAGGACGATTCTTCATCGCGCGATCGATCAAAGCCTCGATGGACATTGTGAGGCTCTCCGGCAACGGCGCACTCCTCTGGCTGTCAATCACTATGTTGGGAGACGGATCAGCTCCAACCGCTTCGGTCAGTGTGACGCGCGCAACCTTTTCGTCCCCGTCCGCGGATTCCTCGTCGAACACAGCCTGCGACGTTTCGGCCCGGGCGTTGAGAACATCAGGAAGAGTCGCGAGCCCGTTGTTCAGTCTGTTTTCAGCCGCATCCTGCGTGGTTTGTGCAGTTCGCAACGTGTCCTGCGCAGCTTGCAACCTTTCCTGTGCGGTCGTCAGCTGGTAATACGCACTAGCGACGCGAAACGCCAGCGCTTGATTCACCTGAATGACGTCTGCACCCGCGGCGAGTTTTTCCGCTTTCGCGAAGTCCACGCTGGCCTCGCGTTTGCCAAAGTCAAAGATGAGGTATTGGAGCGTGACTTCAGGCCGGACGATGGGTACCTCGACCATGACGTAGCCGCGAGGAGCGAGCGGCTCCGGGAACGGATTTATCAATCTCTCGTCGCCGAAAACAGCTAAACCCTCTAACCCAGGATAATAGGCGCTTTTTGCCACACCGAGCTCGCGGGCTTTCTGCTTAGCGCGCTCCCAGATCGTGCGCGTGGCGGGATTGTGATGCTCGGCAACGTCAATCAGCTCGGCCAGGGTGTAGGGGTGAACTGGATCGAGAATCGCCGTTCCCTCGCGAGGGGTTTCGCGAGCGGCGCAGCCGGCGGCATCTGCGGGGGAAGACACTTTAGCGGCACATTGCGCCTGAACTCTCGCCGCGGAGAAGGCGAGAAGCAGCGACAAAAATAGCAATGGTGCCTTGTATTCGACCAATCGAAACTTCTTCCCGCTCATCCCCAGCGACACCTCGGCAATCGCTAGCCACGCCCCTCCCGTATGGACGCCGTCGCAAGAACTACCTGTGCCTCGCCGAGTTCTTACAATTCCTCGGATGCGTTTGCTGCCTGACTCTGGACCGAACAACTCCCTCACCGCGTTGACAAACGCACTTATCTCGCGTTCTGCCACCAGCACCTCGTCGGCGTGCGCCAAACTGGAAGACGATTCTTTCGGACTCAGCGGCCATTAAGGCAGAAGTGGGGGGCCGAGTCTATTGGACCAACGTATCGGATCGATCCCAAAGTACCGGCGGACAACATCTTCACGGGCGGCACAGGCCCGATTTCTCTTCAGCAAGTTGACGAGGCTCGGCGTCTTTTCGCCGACCGCAATCGCGAACTTCAATGCTATGTGTCCGCGATCAAAATGTGCAGGCGCCATCGTGATCACCTGATGCGAAGGTATTGATCGATACCTTCGTCCAATAGATTCGGTCCTCAAACCTGTGGCCCAATGGAAGCGCAGGATTGGGGGTGTCCAGTGACCGCCCGTGCCCGGGGTTAGCATAGCGGGAAGTGGCTTCGTCCCGTCCGTGTCGAGCGCGAAATGATCGTGGTGTTCGGGTTGACCGCGGGAGGGCTGGTGCTCTCAGGCCGTATCGACGAGGTGGTGAGCACGATTAGGACCAATATTGGACACATGCGAAACATATGAGGTCTGCTCGACATGAATACTGAATCGACGGAGCGCGGTGGACGCCGAATGACCTCACTTCGCACCCTCCCCGGTGTATGCCTGGTGGCGCCGCTGGTGTTGGTTGGTTGCTCCCACGCGCCCGAATACAGCATCTTCGGCTCTTTTTTCCCGGTGTGGATCTTCTGCTCCGCGGGTGGTCTGGTACTGGCGACGGGCGCACGGGCCCTGATCGCTCGCACTGCTATTGCCGAACATCTGGCTGCACCTGTGCTTTTATATCTCAGCACGGCGATCTTCCTCGCGTGCATGTTGTGGCTGCTGTTCTACAGCTAGGTGAACGCGATGCCGAATGCAGACACTGGCCAGCCTGAGCAAGACAGTCGCACAGCAAAACTTCACTGGTACGGTCGCGTCTTCACCGCAGCCATGGTTGTGCTGGCGGTGGCCGGCTTGGTCGCTGTCTACGTGGTCGCAACTCTGCACCCGCAGACCGATGACGCCGAAATCTTTGCCAACTACATCGGAATCGCGCCCGTTGTCGAGGGGCCCATACTGCACCTGAACGTCGCCGACAACCAGCGCGTTAAACAGGGCGACCTCCTTTTTGAAATCGATGATCGCCCCTACAGGTACGCCCTTGACCACGCACTGTCGGACCAGGCCGCCCTCGAAGGCCAGATCGTCGACGAACAGCGGCGCATTCGGGCCGAAGTACACGCCGTCACCGCCTCCGGGGCGGCAACCCGCAGCGCCGGCGCCAACGTCGACCGGGCGCAAGCCTTGATCCGTGAGGCGGAGGCCGATGTCGCCCACTCCGAGGCTGCGCTCGATCGGGCGAAGGCCGAGTCGGCATACGCCGAAAATAACCTGCACCGCGTCGAGCCCCTGCTCGCCAAGCAGTTCGTTACCGTCGACCAGGTGGACCAGGCGCGTACGACAGAGCAGGCCAGCGCGCAGTCCGTGCACGAAGCCGAATCGCAATTGGCCCTCAATCGAGCCCACCTCAACTCGATGCTGGCCGCCCTGGCACAGGCCGAGGCCTCGGCAGACCAGAGTACGGCACAGCTTCACCAATCTCAGTCCAGCGTACTTACCCTCGACCCCTTGGTGGCCCAACGGCAGGGACGGGCCGCCACAATCGCCAACACCCAATACAACTACGACCAGTGCCGCGTCTACGCTCCATTCGACGCACGCGTAACCAGCCTCGTCATTTCCGAGGGTGCTTATGCTCACGTAGGACAGGAGATTTTCACGCTCATCGACACTCGCGTCTGGTGGGTGGTTGCGAATTTCCGCGAGACGCAGCTGAAGCATGTCCAGCCGGGCATGACCGCGGACGTCTACGTCATGTCTGATGCCGGATTGCGGCTTAAGGGGGTCGTCGAGAGCGTGGGGTACGGTGTCACACCCGACCCTTCGTTCCAGGGCCGAGTCACGCCAGGCCTTCCCGACGTACAACGGACTCTGAGCTGGGTACACTTGGCCAGCCGCTACCCCGTCCGCATCCGGATTCAGTCGCCGCCGTCTGAGGTCATTCGCCTGGGGGAATCCGCAGTCGTAGTTATCCGCGGATACAAACGGAAGCCTTGATATGGCGACCCGAGCCACTGAGCTCCGCCAGCCGCCAGCCAGCCGGACTGCCTCTTGGCTTTGGTTTCGGGAATTCATCCGGTGGGAAGTCGCTCCGTATCCAGGACGGGTGAACACGGTCACCCGCATGACCATCGCGGCGACGCTGGTCATGATCATCGCGGTGACCTTCCGCATTCCTAACGCGTTCCTGGCTGCTCTCTTTGCGATTCTCCTGGCTCGCGAAAATCTCGCGGCAACTTGGCGTGGGGGACGAATGATCGTCCTTGCATTCGTCGGCGCGAGCCTCTACACCCTGCTCGGGATGATGCTGTTCCGCGGTTACCCTATTACTCATTTCATCTGGGTAATCGGAAGTTTGTATCTGATCTTTTTCGTTCTGCGCACGACGACTAACTACGCAGCCGCATTGGCTTTCGCAATTCCGATTGGTATTGCCATGCCGGTATGGGACCGCACCTTGCCGAGCGAACTCCAAGTGGAGGGTACTCTCTGGCCTGTCTTGGTAATCGTCGTAGGTGCTGGCGTCACTGTGGTAACCGAAGCGCTATACCGCATCTTCGATCGCTCCGACCCGCTCATCGCCTCCGTGGACAATCTGTTGCTCGCAGTGCAGCAGGTAGTGGAAAGCACCGCCGGTCTGCATGCCCCGGCGGAGTCGATCCGCAACAGAATTCTTCAATACGATATGATCGGCACTGGCCGACTCAGAATGGCGTTGCAGCGCCAAGGCCTGGATCCCACCCGGCGGGCGCAGTGCAGCGCCCTCATTTCACTGGCGGGCCGGCTCATTGGTCTTGCCGCGAATCTCGAGCGCACTCGCCCCCGGCCCGGCGACGACGACGCGATCCGTCTACGCGCGCTTTCTGAGAGGCTCGGAGCAATCCGAACGGAGCTCCGGGAGTCAGGGGTTATTTCCGCGTCTCCTGCTGTTATCGAGGGGCAGCCGTCCTCTAGCTTGCCGATGCTTCAAGAGATGGAACGAACCGTCGCACTCATCCCCGAAGTCTTTCAACGCGATGAGGTCGTCGATGGTTCCCAGAACGCGCCAAGGCGCGACTGGTGGCGCACTCTGTTGGTGCCTGATGCATTCCAGAACCCGGAATACATACGCTCCGCCTTTGCCGGGTGCCTCGCTGCTACTGTTTGTTACGTGCTCTACAACGCGCTCGACTGGCCCGGCATCGGTACAACAAGCGTCCTTACTTGCATCGTTACTTCGCTGAGCACCATCGGCACTTCGCTCCAAGCGCAGTTTCTCCGCCTTGCCGGTTTTGTTGTCGGAGGGCTGGTCCTGGGGATTTCGGCGCAGATTCTGATCCTACCCGGTATCGACAGCGTCTTCGGGTTTGCTCTCTTCTTTGCGACAGGGACCGCGATCGCCGCGTGGTTCGCCACCTCCAGTCCGCGGCTTTCCTATTTTGGCGTGCAGATGGCGCTCTCCTTTTACTTCGTCAACCTGCAGGATGCCCAGATCCAGACGGACCTTACGATCGCGCGCGATAAGGTACTTGGCGTGTTACTAGGTATTCTCGCCATGGGATTTATCTTCGACCGCTTCGGGGCGAAGAGCGATGCAGCGCAGCTCCAGAAACTGCTGGTGCGGAACGTACGGATGCTGGCACAGCTCGGAGTTTGTCCGGTGGTACGCGACAGAGCCATTGCCGTTTCACAGATCATCCGTCTCCGCAGTCAGATCAATGACAACTTCGCCAGTCTGGAATCGCAGACGGATGCCGCGCGGTTTGAGTTCGAGTTTCGCCATCGGCGCGAGGAAGACGTTGCCGAATGGGAGCGGATTCAGAGGGCTCAGCCAGCGTTGCGCTCGATCTTCCTGCTGGAACTCAGTCTTATCTCACATCGTGAGCGACGAGAGATCGACTCCGAATTGACCCAGCACCAAAATCAGGCGCTGGACCATTTTCTAAACGAATACAGCGATGAACTCATGCACATTGCCGCAGGGATCGCACACGAAGAGGACACACCGGCGCGCATCACCGATGATTCCATCCGGCCATTACAGCAACCCTTCGAGGACCAGGGCTCCCCGAACTCGCAGGCCATCACTGATATCTGTCAGAAGATGGCCTCTTCTCTCCTCATGCTGCGGAACGCGTGCTAACGCGCATTTTGACGAGCAGCTCTCAGCCACGAAGCGGAGTTACAGCAACTCTGTGACTATTACGCATATCTTACCCGTCGCGACCGGCAGGCCATGGCGTTGGTCGTCTCCGGTCTATTGAATAAACAGGTCGGCGACGAGCTCGGCATTAGCGAGATCACAGAAAAAGCACATCGTGGGCAAGTGATATAAAAGATGAAGGCGAATTCCCTCAGTGAGCGGTAAGGATGGCTGCTAAGCTGGGGCCCGCGCCTGGTTTGGCCGCAATAGCCCAGTCATCGCGGAAATTTTGCATCCAGTGGCCCGTGCTCTGAATCAGAGGAGACATCTGGTGTAAATCATCAAGTTTGCTTCAAAGAGAAAAGAATGAGCACAGCACCAAGGATGTCCGAAGAGAGAAAAGTCTTGTGCACCGCAAAAACGCACACCGTCGAGGGCCGTGAAAATGGCGTGGGCCAGAGTTCGGATGGGCAGCTGGACGGTGTGATGTGCTGCGCCCAATCAAGCAGCTAAAACGGAATTTCTGCTTAAGAGCTTAAGAGAGGATCAGCCATGGAGCGCAAAAGCAAGCTCACGATTGTGATAGCCACGGCAGTGCTCGCCGTTCTCGGCGCCACGGTCATCTACGCGCAGGACCACGCGCCGGACAAGTACTCGCTGAAAACGCCGAGCGGAATCGCGTTCTCCGACTTCCGGGGATACGAGGACTGGGCGGTGGTCTCTTCTGCCCGGACTGACGAAGTGCTCAAGGTGATCGTCGCCAATCCGACGATGATCAATGCGTACAAGGCGGGCGTTCCGGGCAACGGCCAGCCTTTCCCGGAAGGCTCCAGGATCGTGAAGCTCCAGTGGAAGCCGAAGAAGAGCACGGAGGCCCCCTTCGTCGTGGATGTGCCAGATGTCTTTACCCAGGCTTTCGTGATGGAAAAGGACAGCAAGAGATTTCCGAAGAGCGGGGGATGGGGATACGCGCTGTTCAACTACGAGGCCCCATCGGACAAGTTCACCGCCGATCCCAGCCCCTCAAACTGCGGAAACGCGTGCCATACGGCCGTGAAGGCGAAGGACTACATCTTTCACCCGTACGAGAAGCGTTGAACCGCGCCTGCCCCCGACATCAAGTACTTCATGCACATCCGATTGAATCGGTGACATAAAGCGATCAAACCAGAAGCATGGAAGGCGCACAATTGGACGACGGCGTCGGTTTATGCGGCTGCTTCGCATCCTCACAAACCAAGCGTTAATGAGGTTGCGGGTCAAGCGGCGGGGGTGCGAAATGCCTCTCAGTGCTTGTGCAAGTCTTTATGTGTTTCTGACTCCATGCTCTGTCAAAGCAATGCTGACCCATGGAGACCCTCACTACCGAGAATCGCGCCGTTCTTCGTTGCGGGTGAAGTCCGTGGAGGGACAGGTGTCGGCTATTGCTCGGTGGCAGGTACCGCGGCGGCGCCGATCTTCATCTGTTCGTTGACGGCCCGGATAACGGCGGTCCAGGCGGCGCGCACTTCGTCGTCGAAGCCAGGTTGCAGTGCTTGACCGAAGGCCCAAACCAGCGCCGAACACACTGTGTCATAGTGTTGTTCCTTCACTCCGTAACCGACATGGCGCTGTCCCAATTCGCGCAAGACGGGGACGATCTTCTCCCAATCGTCGACGCCCTCCACGAGGGCGTCGAGCGTGGCGACCAGCTTTTTCGACTGCTCTTTCAGATCAATTTTGAAGAGCCGGCGTAACGATGGGTCTAGATCGAAGAGGCGTCCGTAGAAGAGCAGGGAGACAGGGATAGCGATTTCTCGGATCAAAGGGAAGCTTTCGCAGATAATCTGCTTCTGTCGCGGGGTCACATGGAACTCCACGCACTAAGGCGCAAAACCTGGACGGTTTCGATCACGGAATTCTCACTTTTTTTTCGCTCATGCCCTGTTGCTCCTGCGCCAGGGCCATTCCTGCGGAAATCCGGTCGCGCCAGGGCTGTAGGGCCGGGTCATCAGGAGTAAGGTTATTAGGGATCTGCGTCTGGGCCTGCTGGTAAGCGAGAAGCGCATCCTTCCAGTTATGTTCCCGCGCATAAGAATCCCCCAGTACCACCAGCAGTTCGATCCGCTGCAGTCGTGAACCGAACTGATTATCATTCGTGAGCGGCGGAGGAGCCCACCTAGCTCCACTTGGTACCAGCCGATTGCGCAATTCGGTGCTGAATAATCCAGCTGAGAAAGCAATCAAAAGGGCCAACCCTACTCCTACCGCTAATCGGTTCCTACGAAGAAATTTGCGCGAACGGTACATGAAATCATCTGGCCGCGCGGTAATGGGCTCATCCGAGAGGTGCCTACGTATATCTTCAGCGAATCGTTCAACCGTCTCATAGCGCCTCGACGGCTCTTTGCGCATGGCATGCAGAACGATGGTGTCCAGATCGCCACGCAATCGTGCAGCTAGTTTTTCGTTATCCCGACGCACTACTTCGCTCGGTGCGATCACGTCCCGTTCACACACCACTTGCTCGACCACTTGTGGCGTGAGTTCAGGAAAAACATGAGGATGCGCGCCCGTCAGCAATTCGTAAAACACCGCCCCAAGCGAATAGACATCGGAGGCGATTGTTACAGGCTCGCCGCGAACCTGTTCGGGACACGCATATTGAGGCGTCAGTAGGCCCGTGCCGATAGTGATGGTGCCGTTGCCCGCGCCATCCGCGTCGCGGTAGAGCAGTTTGCAAATACCGAAATCGAGCAGTTTGGGTTCGCCTTTGGAGTCCACCAAAATATTTCCGGGTTTGAGATCGCGATGCACAACGAACTGCAAATGAGCGTAGTGGACAGCGGAACAGATGCGAAGGAATATACTAAGCCTCTGTTCGACACCAAGACTTTTGGACTCGCAATAGCGCGTAATCCAGTCACCGTCGATGTACTCCATTACAAAGTAAGGAGTGCCATTGGTCGCCGTGCCTCCATCGAGTAGCCGTCCGATATTGGGATGATCGAGGCGGCCCAAGACCTGTCGCTCCCGGCGAAAACGCACCAGGATGAACTCGGTATCCATACCCGGCCGTACCATTTTGACGGCGACTTGCTTTCGAAACTGACCGTCGGCGCGCTCCGCAAGATACACTGTGCCCATTCCACCGCGGCCTATCTCCTTCAGCAACCGATAGGATCCCAATCGGGTATCGACAGGCGGAGATTCATCGAGAATCGAGGCGACTTCAGATTCGATGGCCGCGGACACTGCGGATTCGCCGGTGTCGTCCGCACGGAGAAGCGACTCGACCTCCATGCGTGTTTCGGTATCGCTGCCGCACAAGCGATCCAGAAAAGCGGCGCGCTCCGATGGATGCACATCGGCGGCCTGCAGGAAGAGCTCCTGAATCCGGTCCCAATTTTCGTGCGGCAAGGCGTTTTCCTCGGCCTAAAATACCATCCTTATACTAGAGGCGAAGAAAGGCGTCGGATTCTAGCGGCCGGCGTCAACTCTTCTTAGGTTCGGAAGTGCGGTCCAATGCTCGCTGCAGCCAAGCTTGGCCGACACGCAGTTGCCGCCGAACTTGGTCGGCGGTAATTTTCAGAACTTCGGCGGACTCCTCGGCCGTCATGCCTCCGAAAAACCTCATCTCGACCAGTTGTGCCTTGAGCGGATCATTGCGCTCCAGCTCCCGCAGCGCATCGTCAATAGCGATCATAGCAGAGGGTCGTTCTGCCGCCGGGTCAGTGACCTCATCAAGCGGCACTTTGGCGGCTTTCCCGCCGCGTTTTTCAGCGTTACTCGCACGTGCGTGGTCGATAAGGATCTGACGCATGATGTGCGCCGCTACCCCCATGAAATGCGCTCGACTGTTGTAATCCGGCTGATCCTGCTGTACCAGCCGGGCATAGGCTTCGTGGACCAGGGCCGTCGGTTGCAGAGTGTGGCCGGTACGCTCGTTGCGCATGTAGCCCCGTGCGAGCCGTTGCAGCTCGGGGTACACGAGCGGTATCAGACGATCGAGCGCGCCTTTATTTCCTGAGGCAAAGTCACGCAGTAGAGTCGTAACGGGCTGATCTTCAGACATTCGGTCAGATTCTATCTCACATCGCATGGTCGATGTTAGCAGCGCAGCATCGGGTCAACCTCGCAAGCTTTCACAGCCTCACTATGACGACGACGGAGTGCTAGAACGCCCCCAAAAAGCGCGTTTGGCCAGGGCGGAATCAAGCTCCAGTACGGTGTCGCAGAACACGCGGAACACCACCGGGGATACCTGGGCGACGGGGAATTGATCTGAACGCAAGAATGTTTGTCGTGGCGCACAAAATCCTCTGCCCCTTTGCGCCTATCAAAGTAGAGGGGGGATGTCGAGGTGGCGCCAGATCTGGCGCAGCGTGACCCAGCTTTGTGTAGGACCGCACACGATTTTAAGAAATCGAATCGGCCGGGTGGGTTTGCGGGTCTCCGGTTTTATCGAGATTGGAACCCTTCGATTCGGGATGAACATCCTTATGGAGGTGGGAAGGTGACCGACTCTGCCAAAACGCAAAATGATGTTCCAGTGGAAACTTCAATTTCAACGGGCGAGGCTTCGTTGGAATCGATCCTTTGCACGGAGGAGCTAAATTGTCGCCCGTCGCGCCCGCCAGATTACGAGAAGGAAAACCGCGCGCTCGTGGCGCTGATGAGCGCGCTCGACGATTCCCCAAGCACCATTTTTCAGACGCTGGCTGATACGATCCTGGATATCACCCAGTGTGACTCCGCTGGCCTTAGCCTGCTGACGAGGGATGGCAAAAAACCGGACGTTTGCGGCAAAAGGTTCTATTGGCCCGCTATCGCCGGCATGTGGAATCCGCATGTTGGCGGAGGGACTCCGCGCAATTTTGGCCCATGCGGAGATGTGCTCGATCAAAATCGTGCCCTGCTGTTCAGACATTTTGAACGGCGTTACCCCTATTTGCTGCCAGTCAATCCGGCAGCCGAAGAGTGCCTGCTGGTTCCGTTCTACGTTGGCGGCGAGGCGGTCGGAACCATCTGGGGGATCATGCATAGTGATCGTCGCAAGTTCGACGCCGAAGATGACCGGGTCATGGGCTCACTGGGAAAATTCGCCTCTTCCGCGTATCAAACTGTAACGGCAATCGACGATCTTAAATTCCAAGTTGCCGAACGCCAAAAGGCGGAGGCAGCGGTGCGTGAGCTGGCCAAAGGGTTGGAAGTCAGGATCCGGCGCTTAGTCGACGCCAATATTATAGGAATCTTCATCTGGGATCTGGACGGCAAAATTGTGGAGGCCAATGATGCGTTCCTCCACATTGTGGAATACGACCGTGAAGATCTTGTCTGGGGTCGCATGCGTTGGACGGACCTTACCCCGCGCGAATGGCGCGAGCGTGACGAACACGCCGTGGCTGACCTAAGAGCGAACGGAAGTGCCCAACCGTACGAGAAGGAGTACATCCGGAAAGACGGCAGTCGCGTGCCCGTACTGGTCGGCGCCGCTTTGTTCGAAGAGGGCGGGAACGCGGGTGTCGCTTTCGTGCTCGATTTAAGAGAACAAAAGCGCGCCGAGGAGGTGCGTGAGAGATTACGCCAGGCGCAGGCGGAGCTCGCGCATATGACACGGGTGATGACGATCGGGCAGGTTGCCGCATCGATCGCGCACGAGGTCAATCAACCGCTATCCGGCATTGTCACCAATGCCAGTACGTGCCTGCGGATGCTGGAAGCCGATCCTCCGAATTTGGAAGGAGCACGGGAAACCGCGAGACGAACGATTCGCGACGGCAGTCGTGCTTCTGAAGTGATTACACGGCTGAGGGCGCTCTTCAGTAAGAAAAGCGCCGCATTTGAGTCGTTCGATTTAAACGAAGCGGCTAAGGAAGTGATTGCGCTCTCCGTGAGTGAGTTGCAGCGGAACAGGGTCATTCCACAGCTGGACCTTGCCGCCGGTCTGCCACCTGTCTTAGGAGATCGGATTCAGATTCAGCAAGTGATCCTGAATCTGATACGGAATGGCTCGGATGCCATGAGTGCGGTCGAAGATCGTCCAAGGGAATTGCTCATCAAGACAGAAAGCGACGAAGGCGGTGGCGTGCGCCTAAGCGTCAGAGATACAGGGTTGGGCATAGACTCCAAAGTCGAGGAGAAGCTCTTCGAAGCCTTCTATTCGACAAAGAGCGACGGCATGGGCATTGGACTTTGCGTCAGCCGCTCCATCATGGAAAGCCATCGAGGACGCCTTTGGGCGATGCGGAATGAAGGCCCCGGAGCCACGTTTTTGTTTTCTATTCCGTGCCGTATCAATATTTAAGTCCAATAGACGCCTCCCCCATTTCACCATATTCTGGGGCATCGGGCCGAATGGGGTGGCCGGGAACTACTTGCGAGAGCACGTTTCATGTGGGAACGCGCTGGAAGCCGGCGCGCCGCGAGGAAGTTGTTCTGCAGCCTGGAGACCGGCCGATCATCGGGCGGGGCAAGCTCCGCCCCTACCAAGGAGGCGGATTTAGCTGGCGGTTTGGGCTTGGGCGTGAGCGGCTTTGGCTTGGCTGATTTTTTGGATCATGCGGCTGCCAATTCTTGCGCGGCGGAGGCACCCAACGGGTTGCAGGTCGTTTTGGGAGTGAACGACCGGGAGCCAGGATATGCCGTGATCGAACATGGTGGCGGTGGCGACTGGGATGGAGTCGTCTAGAGAGACATACAGGGGATTAGGCGGGAGCAGATCGCTGAGTTTGCGGCGGGTTACGTCGCCGCGAGACTCGGGGGGAATAATGGCGATGCGGGCGATCATTTCGTAAAGGCTGTTACCGTCGAGGGTGCCCCACAGGCATTGCTTCTCATCGAGGATTAAGAGCTCGCCAGCGGCGTTTTCGTTCAGAGCGATGACGGCGTCGGCGAAGGTGGTGTCCTTGCTTAAAGATTTGGCGGGAACAGGATCTAACAGCGAGGCCAACGACTCGTCCGACAAAAGCGACTTGGCAAGGGGCAGCCGGCGCCAGAAATCGCCGGAGCGTCGAGTCAGCGTGCGGGATAGCAGGTCGCGCAACGGAGTGGAGGCCCCAGCGAGCTGCGCGAAGAGTCCACTGCTAATCTGCATGAGACGCACCACGGTTCGTGCGCGAACGCTGGTTTCATGCGGGTGATCTCCCAGGAGTGTAGCCTCGCCAAAAAAATCGCCCTTGCTTAGGACAGCCACGATCTTGGGTTCCGGATCAGGGGGTGTCGCTTTCAGGGCTTCGACTTCGCCTTCATCGATGATGTAGAAGGTGCGCGCCAATTCACCTTGGCGGTGGACGTAATCGCCGGGGAGATAGTAGGCGTGAGTTACCTCCAGGGTCGCATCGGTGTTGAGAAAGCCGAGGTCGCGCGGGAAGAGCACGTCCCAGGCCCAATCCAGGGCCACCTTAAATCTGCGGGACCACGTCGGCAGTTTGAAGAGATAGACGCCGCGCCACATAAACCAAGCGAGAAACCCGGAAAACCTCATGCCAAACATTTCCGCTACGGCGGAGTAGCCGCCGATGGAGCAGAGTTGGCCGAGGGCTTTGAAGCTGAAGGGTTTCGTTGGCTCCCCGTGAAGAGTGCGGATTAGATTGAGGGCGGCTTGGCGGCCCTGGCGTTGGGCGAATTGGGCGGTGGTTGGCGACGGTTTTTTGTCGAAGTCGTTGATGATAAGGGCGCAGTCGCCGAGGGCCCAGGCGTTGGTCTGGCCTTCGATGCGCATTTCGGGAGTCGTGCGGATGCGTCCCTTTTCTTTGGGAGCATGGAGGCTTTGAACGAGAGGAGAAGCGGTGGTGCCGATGGTACAAACGATGGTGGCGCCAAGAAGTTTGCGGCCATCTTTGAGTTCGATGCCTTCATGCGTGGCGGCGACGGCGCGGGAATTCAAGAGAATGGTGACGCCGGCTTTTTCCATTTTCTTGCGGGCGAAATCGCGAAGCGTAGGGGCCACTTCGGGCAATATCTGGTCCTGAGAATGGACCATGGTTACGACGACATCTTCTTCCCGGAAATTGCGGTAGAAGCGGGTGCTGCTGCGAACGAGTTCGTTGAGTTCGCCGGCGACTTCGACCCCGCTGAACCCGGCGCCCACGATGATGAAATGGAGGAACCAGCGGCGTCGTTCGGGATCAGTGGTTGCTTCGGCGCGTTCCATCTGACGGACAACGTGTTGCCGGAGGTCGATGGCGTCGCGCATGACCTTGAAAGCGAAAGCGTGCTCCGTCATTCCTGGGATGATGCCGAGGTTGCTGTCCGCGCCACAGGCGAGGACCACATGGTCGTAATGCAGGCGCGTCCGGACGCCGTTGCCCTCGTCATATTCAATTTCTGAGGCGGGCAAGTCGATTCGTTCCACGCGCTCGGTACGGCAGCCAACATCGGGGAGCATTTGGCGAAGAGGTGCGGCGGCTGCGTCTACATTGATGGAGGCACCCGCGACATCCGCGAGCAGAGGATGAAAAACCATGTGGTTCTCGCGGTTGAAAAGGAGAATTTCGCAGTCGGATGGGCGCAGTTTGCCGCGAAGAGTTTTTGCGAATTGTACGGCTGCAAATCCTCCCCCGATGATAACCACTCGGATTGGCTTCACTTTGTTGCTCCTATGTCCGGACCTAGCGGCGACGGCTCAAACCTAAGCGGAGAACCTCATCCAAAAGAATGGGACAGTCCTGCTAGAAGCACTTGTAACCGGATGCTGGCCATTGGACTCATCCCTTACTTCTCTGGATGCAAAGATTTTGCGGAAAATTCATTTTACAGGACAGTGGCAGCGCGAGATCGCTGGGGCGGCGAGTCCGTGATTGTTTCCGTGCAGGGGACTGCGGAGCTAGGCTCCCTGAGCCATATGTCTATCGTTGAAGAGCTTCAAGCGCGAGCCGACCACTTCTCTTACGGAATTCACGGCGAAGGGAAGAATCTTGTAGGGCACAACCTCATCCGGCTGCTTGGCTAATCCTTGCTCCAGTCCACGTCTCCATGCCACCCGAAGTTCTGTATTGATGTGGACAATATTGATTCCCGCTCCGATGGCCTTCCGCAGGTCTGCGTCATCGGTTCCTGAGCCGCCGTGTAGTGTTAAGAAAACACGCGCCGCCTGCTTGATGCCAATTATTCTCTCGATCTCCAGATGCTTTTTTGTTTGTCCCTTGACCATGCTCCTGAGCATGCCGTGCATATTCCCCACCGCTGGAGCCAGGATGTCCACTCCCGTGGCTTCTACAAACTGCTTCGCTTCTTCGGGTGTCGAAAGGCCCTTCGACAGGTCGGGAGATGAATCGTGTATTTCGGAGCCGCTTCCGATGTCCCCGATCTCACCCTCGACCAGCATGGAAGGATTGATCGCTTTCAACGCTTCTACAGCCTGCTTGGTTTGACGAATATTCTCTTCCATGGGCAAGGCCGAAAGGTCGAAGACAATCGAGTCAAAGCCCGCTTTTGCAGCTTCGATCCCCTTCGCGAGCGAGTGTGTATGATCGGCGTTGAGAAAAATGGGGAAGTCGAATTCCTCACGCAGGCTTCGCACGAAAGCAGCAATTTGACGAGTTCCCACAAACTCACGCTCCCCTTCTGACAGACCGACCAGGACGGGCACGTTCAGTTCCCGGGCAGCGGCGAACACCGCTTTCAATAGGACGAGGTCCGAAACATTAAAGTGGCCGATGGCAACTTCATTTTGCTGTGCTTCTTGCAGCAGGTCGCGTAATTGGCGCATATGATTCACGTTACCTTTCCGCTTCGATTGACACCTGTTGAGGGACGCCGATTCGATCAACCGCCCGCCGCGTTTAGGCGGCCGTGGAAACTACCAAACCCAGAACAAGGAGACATACAATCGCATACGAATCTCGCCGGACCTCTCCTTTAGGCGGGCTACAACGATCCAAAATCTCCCCCTTTGATGCAATTGACCAGCCGATGGTCTCAAGCCTTTACGCTCTCCCACCGGCAGGGCAGCAACCGCGGATGTCCGGCATCCTCACTCGGAAGCATGATAACGACTTAGCGTGCCAGCCACAGCGCAAATCGAATGGCCTGGAATATCGTCCATTCATGGTGAACTCGCAGAATTCGGCACCACTCCAGCATCGACACACGCTTCATATCGAGTCTCTCGAGCAGCGATCTGACTTTTCGTGCCTCGCTTGTATCGAGGTCCCTCGCCCCGTCCGCGCTACGGAAATGGGGGGTGTGCAAAACTCTTGCGATGGCCATGGCGAGCCCTCCTCAACGAAATTGTGCATTGCGCGTTCCCGATTGATTCGGATGCGATACACGGTTGCGATTAAGCCAGGAGCGGGGAGGCGAAACAATTGGACGATGGTGTCGGCGATACCTTAGTCCAATTGTTTCGCCTCCGACGCTTCTGTTCTGATGGCGGTATGTCGTCCAATCGGACGTGCATGACGACGAACAGAGGAGATGGAATATGAAAATAGTGATGGTGATGACCTCCCACGATCAACTCGGGAACACCGGCCGCAAAACGGGCCTTTGGCTTGAAGAGTTTGCGGCCCCCTACTTTGTTTTCCGGGATGCCGGTGTGCAGCTAACCCTCGCGTCACCGAAAGGCGGGCAGCCACCGATCGATCCGAAGAGCGATTTACCGGAAAATCAGACACCCGCCATGACGCGGTTCAAACAGGACAAGACGGCGCAAACTGCACTTTCGCAGACGACTAAGCTTGCTGGTGTAAGACCGGAAGACTACGACACGGTATTCTACGTTGGTGGGCACGGCCCCATGTGGGACCTCGCCGAAAGCCCTGATTCCATCGCCTTGATCGAATCCTTCTACAATTCCGGCAAACCCGTGGCTTTGGTCTGCCATTCGCCTGGCGTGCTTCGTCACGTGACCTACAACGGCGCGCCGCTTGTTAAAGGTAAACGGGTGACCGGCTTTACCAACGACGAGGAGGAAGAGGTGCACCTCACCCACGTTGTGCCCTTCCTCGTGGAGGATGAATTGAGGCGGCTGGGAGGCATCTTCGAAAAACTCCCCAACTGGCAGCCGTTTTCCATCGTTGACGGCCGACTCATCACTGGCCAGAATCCAGCGTCGTCCACTTCGGCAGCCAAGGCTCTGCTCAACCTGATCGGTCAGAAGGCGGCCGCCGCCTCTTAGTCCGCGGAATTTGTGTCACGAAAGGTTGAAGGAAGGGGAATGCGTCATGACTTCCCCTTCGTTTTTTGTCTTTCGCGAGGACCCCCGGCCGACCAGGCATAAACCTGGTGTCTCGGTTCCAACTTATTCAACTGCGCTCACGCGGCCCGAGCCCAAAATGCTGCCAAGTACCTCACCTACTGCCAAGAACCCGCTCAGCCCACGCGATCTCTGCCAATAGCGTCCCAGCATGTTAGGTTGAAGTCGCCCTTATCGGTCGCTCCACGAGACAACCATGGAGAAGGGTTCAAACAAGCTTGCGGAGCACGACGCAACGGTTCAAATACCGTTGTATCGGAAAAAAGAAGAGCATCCCCCTAGGCCGTTCTCACCACCCGTCTACGACAGAATTCTCCGCAGATCATAAAACGCTGCCGCCCACAAAGCGATCTCAATTAGGTGTGCCAACAGCGACAATAAGATTATCAACGCAACTATTGCGGACTCGCTTCAGAAGGGCACTCCCGCTGGACCAAGCTTTTTCTCGCAGCGAACAATGGTGACGGTAGCGGCTGCAGGCAGCTGCCCCGGCAGTCGAATTTGGCCTTCATCTGTTCTTATTTCTCCGGCGCTAATCGTCACTAGACTCTTTTGCTCTCAACTCGTTCGTTGCTTTCCTCGGTTTCTCGAGTTGGATGACCGCGGGGAACAAGGGATGCAGTTTTCTTAGCGCGTTCCAGTTTCCTCTCGCCGCGATTAGGTCAAATTTCGTAAGTCTCCTTTTCATTCGCAACTAAGTAATTTCCGACAGAAGCGCGAATCCGTTCGCTGCACTGATCGATACCAAGGTGTCGCCGATACCTTCGTCCAATTGTTTTGCATCCGCACCACAAGCTTAATCGCGAATGTTGATCCCGTCGAAACTTCCGGCGAGGAGCACACATGGCCGAGAAAAACAACCGCAGTCGTCGCGGGAGCAGAACAGGGCTCCAGGGAATTACTCGGCTCGTTGTCGCGATCCCCGGTTCGTACTTAAAAATAAGGAAAGTGAGGTAGCAGTTATGAGAAGGAGGAATGAATCTCGTTGGATTGGTTCTGAAAGTGACAGGCACGCGAAAGGCATAAAAAGGATCATTTGTCTGGCCGTGCTGCTGCTTTTATGCTCAGCGCCCAAAATCTTCGCGCAAACGACAACCGCTCCGTCTGATGACGACTCCATTTCCCGGCCCCGCCAGTACCTGTTTGGCGATTGGGATGGAGAAAGAACATCGTTGGCATCGAGGGGAATTACGCTCGACTTCTTCTATGTCGCCGATCTGCAGGCAAATCCTGTTGGCGGCCTGGAGCAAACCCAGGCCGGATGGGGGCGTGTTCGCGGAACGATGGACGTCGACTTCGGGAAGCTCGCCGAATGGGATGGTTTGACGTTTCATGTAACGGGACTTTGGCAGTTTGGCGCCAATCTCGGCGCGGATATCGGAACGCTTGCCAATCCGAGCGGCTTAGTTAGCGCGCACACAACACGCTTGGACTCCTTCTGGCTTCAGCAGGCATTTCTCCGCAATCGTCTTTTTATCAAGGCAGGACAATTTGCCGGTCTCGATTTCTACGGCAATCAGGAATACGGTGCTTCTTACCTGATCGAACCACTCGACTACGCCCTTGGCAACCTCTTCTCCACGACATATGAATCGTTCAATCCTGCCGCCACACCTGCCGTTGAGATCCGGGCCTATCCTTGGCGCACTCTCTACGTCAGGTCCGCCGTTATGGCCGGTAACCGCAATCCCTACCAGCAGGATCCAAACGGTTTCCATTTCGCGATCCGGAATACCCCAGTCTTTTTGTATGAGGTTGGCTTTACCCACGATGAGCAGGACTTGTACCGCCAAACGTCACCTTTGAATCGCAAGACCTATCCCGGCATTTATAAGTTTGGAGCCGCTTACAACGCCGGCAAGTTCACGAACGCGGCGGGAATCCAGAGTAGTGGCAATTACCTGATTTATGGAGAGGCGAACCAAGCTCTGTATAGATCGGAACCAGGGTCGAACCGTGGTTTGGATAGCACCTTTGCCTTTGACTGGAGCCCAGACGAACTCAACAAAGAAAACAGTCAGATTACCTTGGGTGTGCGTTACAACGGACCGATTCCCAGCCGGCCACAGGATGGTATTGCGCTCGGAGTTGTCTACACTCATATCGGCGATCCATTTCAATCCGCCGGCATTCTTCCGGGAATGCCTCCTCTTCTTGGCTCGGAGAAAGCCCTTGAACTGAACTACGCCGCTCAGATAAAACCGTACCTGCTCTGGCAACCGGTCTTTCAATACTACTGGGATGTCGGCGGGAACTCCCGAATACCCAACGCGGCCGTCTTCGGATTTCGGATAAAAGTGAACCTTTGATCGAGGAGAGGTGCGTCGATGAGAAGCCGAACGGAAGAACTACAAGACATCGCTGGGCAATCCTTTGACGTTTGCGTGATTGGTGGCGGCGCGACCGGGGCAGGTTGTGCGCTTGATTCTCAGCTTCGCGGGCTTCGTACCGTCCTGCTTGAAGCAGGAGATTTTGCGGGGGCCACTTCGAGCGCGGCTACGAAGATCATTCACGGCGGTGTGCGCTATCTCGAAGAAGCCATCAAGGGCGTGGATCCCAAGGAATACCACGTGGTAGTACGGGCCCTGCACGAACGGGTTCGCATGTTGAACAACGCACCGCATCTCACACGGCAACTCGAATTTCTGGTGCCCAGCTATCACTGGCTAGACGTCGCGTATCTCGATATCGGGCTGAAGATCTACGATTGGCTCTCGGGTTCCGCACGCATCTCGCCGAGCAAATATGTTTCGCGCGAGGAAACCCTGGAGCGCATGCCGGAACTAAAACAGGACGGTTTGATTGGGTCGGTCGAATACGCAGACGGCCAATTCGATGACGCGCGATACAACATTGCTCTGGTTGAGACCTTTTCGAAAGCTGGCGGAAGCACGCTCAATTATGCTCGTGTAGTCGATTTTGGCCGAGACAACGTCGCACATCTCTCTGGCGTTTTGGTAAGCGATCAGTTGACTGGCGCGCAATTCTCCGTGCAGGCCAAGGTCTTCGTAAATGCCACCGGTCCTTTCACCGATTCCATTCGGACCATGGCCACAGACTCGGTGCCGAAACGCATGCGTCTCAGTAAAGGCTCACACATCTTATTACCGCTCGATCTTTTCCCGACGCAGGACGCTATGTTGGTCCCAAAAACAGATGACGGCCGCGTCCTCTTCGCGGTTCCGTGGAATGGCCGCTTGCTCGTCGGTACCACCGAGCAGGAGGTATCACCGGAGGATGAGCTTTTCGTCACGCGCGAAGACATCGCCTTCATGCTCGGCCAGCTCAACAAGTATCTCGAACACCCAATATCGCCTTCGCAAATCGTCAGCGGTTTTGCCGGCGCGCGGCCGCTGGTCAGCGCTGGCGAAAACGAAAGCACGAAAAAACTCGCTCGCGATGATGTGATCGAAGTAGACCCCTCCAGCGGCTTGATCAGCATCATGGGCGGCAAGTGGACCACGCATCGCGCCATGGCCGAGGACACTATCAATACCGTCCAGAAAGCCCTAGGCACGCCCGTCACAGAATCTCCCACGCGATTGCATCTTCTTGCCGGCGGAGATGGATTCAGCACCGATCTTGGGCAAAAGCTCACGGCCGCCTACCCGATTTCGCAGGAAACGGCGCATCACCTGGCCGCCAAGTTTGGGACGCTAGCGTGGAAGGTGTTGGAGCTCACCAAAGAAAATCCCGGCCTGACGCAGCCGATTCTTGCCGACCGGCCGCTGATTCATGCTGAAGTGATCTATACCGTCCGCGAGGAACTTGCCGCCACTATCGAAGACGTTCTGGCCCGCCGGCTTGGCGTCCAGTTTTATTCGTGGCGAGAAGCCGTTCAGGCAGCGCCGGCTGTGGGTTCTTTGATGGCGGAAGAACTGCGCTGGTCGGACGCAGAAACCAAATCGGCAATTACGGCTTACGTAGGCAAAATCAATCATCTGCTGGAGCGCGCTGGGCTGGAACAGGAACGATCAAACGGTTCATCGGCCGGGCGCTCGACGGCGGCTTAAAGGGAAAGGAAAGGTAGCCATGTCGACTTATCTGGGTGCCATCGATCAAGGAACGACCAGCACGCGGTTCATCATCTTCGACTCTATGGGACGCATCGTGTCCGTCTCGCAAAAAGAGCATGAGCAGATCTTTCCGAAACCGGGATGGGTGGAACACGACCCGGAGGAAATCTGGCGGCGCATTCACGAAGTGATGACCGACGCCATGCAGCAGCGCGGAATTCGCCCGAAGGATGTGGCTGCCATCGGGATTACGAACCAACGCGAGACAACCATAGTCTGGAATCGCAAGACAGGCGTCGCCGTTTACAACGCCATAGTCTGGCAGGATACCCGCGTAGAGGATGCTGTGGCCGAATTTTCTCGCGACGGGGGACCAGATCGCTTTCGCAAACTCACCGGCCTGCCGCTGGCGACCTACTTCAGCGGATTAAAAATCCGGTGGATTTTGAACAACGTACCGGGAGCTCGAGAGGAAGCCAAGACGGGAGATCTCCTTTTCGGAAATATCGATAGCTACCTGGTGTGGAAACTCACTGGCGGCCCACGGGGCGGCATTCATGTTACGGATGTGACCAACGCCAGCCGAACGCAGCTCATGGACCTGGCCACGCTGAACTGGGACAAGGCGCAGCTGGAGCTGTTCGGAATTCCGGAAGCGATGATGCCGCGGATCGCGTCGAGCAGCGAGGTGTATGGGCTCGCACAGCCGGCGGAAGTAAAGGATGTCCCCATCGCGGGAATCCTTGGCGACCAGCAAGCAGCGCTCTTCGGGCAGACCTGTTTCGAGCCCGGGCAGGCGAAAAATACGTACGGCACTGGCTGCTTCTTGCTGATGAACACCGGAACGGAGCCGGTTCTCTCCAAGTACGGTCTACTCACTACAGTGGCGTTCAAAATTGGGCAGAATCCTGCGCAGTATGCTCTGGAAGGCAGCGTGGCCGTCACGGGAGCGCTGGTGCAATGGATGCGTGACAACCTTGGACTTATCCAAAAAAGCTCGGACATTGAAACACTGGCCCGGACGGTCAAGGACAACGGTGGCGTGTATTTTGTGCCGGCCTTCTCGGGGCTTTTCGCACCATATTGGAAGACAGACGCCCGTGGAGTCATCGTAGGGCTAACGCGCTACGCGAACAAAGGGCACTTGGCACGCGCGGTTCTGGAAGCCACTGCTTATCAAACGCGCGAAGTGCTCGAAGCTATGGAACTGGATTCCGGCCGGAAGCTAGACTCCCTCCGTACCGATGGCGGCATGGTTGACGACGACCTGCTGATGCAATTCCAGGCAGATATTCTCAATCGCGACGTCATCCGCCCACTGATCAAGGAAACCACCGCGCTCGGCGCCAGCTATGCCGCCGGACTCGCCGTTGGTTTCTACAAGGATTTGGGGGAATTGCGCAAACAGTGGGGCGTAGACCATGTCTGGAAATGCCATATGGAAAGCGACGCACGGGAGCAGTTGTATGCAAATTGGAAAAAAGCCGTAACGCGATCTTTCGGTTGGGTGGAAGAGCGCGAACTCAAGGCGACCGCGTAGTTTTTAACAACGCCAGGCAGGCACACATTTCCATCGGAGAAGAGATATGATCTCACCTTTTTTTGGAGAATTTGTAGGAACATTCATCTTGATTCTTTTAGGCGACGGCGTGGTCGCGGGCGTGCTCCTGAAACGCTCAAAAGCGGAGAATTCCGGATGGATGGTGATCACCACCGGTTGGGCCTTCGCCGTAATGGCGGGGGTGTTCGCTGCGATAGCGTGCGGCAGTAAGGACGCTTTTCTCAATCCAGCTGTTACTCTCGGTTTTGCCATCTCCTCCGGAGATTACTCCAAGCTCGCACCTCTCGTGACGGCGCAATTGTTGGGTGCTTTTGTTGGCGCCGCTCTCGTATGGCTTCATTATTTGCCCCACTGGAAAGAAACGCCGGATAGCTCCGCAAAGCTGGCCGTATTTTGTACTGGGCCTGCAATTCGCAGCGTCGGCGCGAACCTCATCAGCGAAATCGTTGGCACTTTTGTCCTGGTGTTCATAGCCGGCACGATTTTTGCAAAGGCCGTCTCGCAGAATGGTCCAGCTGCTGGGCTTGGACCATACCTTGTGGGCTGCTTGGTCTGGGCCATCGGTCTTTCGCTGGGCGGCACAACAGGATATGCCATCAATCCGGCGCGCGACCTTGGTCCGCGCATCGCTCACGCGGTTCTTCCTATTGCAGGTAAGGGAAGCTCCGATTGGGGCTACGCGGGCATTCCTGTGGTTGGCCCTCTTATCGGCGCGAGCCTCGCGGGCCTTCTAATGCACATGTTGCATTTCTGAGCGACAACGAATCTTCAACAGCCAACTATCCGAATGATCGCGGATCCGCGAAAGCATTGGGCAGCCGACGAAACAAAAATCCGGCGAGTAGCTAAGCCGCGCAAAGGTGAAAATCGTAAAGCGCCCGGTTGCGTCAAGCCAAGCAAAGTTCGTCCTGGATTCGGATCGGCACGGTTGCAGAGAATATGATGTCCCATTGGCCGAGACCACGACATCCTCCCTCCAAGCACTGAAGGCGTATAGCCTCGGTAGGAAGGTCCTTTGCGAGAAAGAGGAGGCAACGGCTTTGCCTTTCACCAACATGCCGTCCAATTGGACCCAAACTTCGCCATGGGCTATCACGCAGTAGGCGCAGATTCCCCTGCTAGCATTCGGCGCGACGAGCGGCGTTCACGCAGGCACACGGATGACGGCATGCCAATCGCGTTGACCGTGGCCGTGTGGCGGCCAGGGCTTGTATCAGGGAATATGCGGAAAGTATCGAGGTGCGTTTTTGTTCGGATTGGCGGACGTCGTTCTGATCCGGGGTGGAGAAAGGAATGCAAAACCCGTTGCGGAAGCAGGGTACCCTGGTGCTGACCTCGGTGGCAAACCAATACCAAAGCACAATAGACAGTTTCACGTAGAGCAGCGCATGCTCATCGTATAGAGTCTGGCCCAGAAAAGCATCGCAATGGCCAACGAGCCCCATCATGCTGGCGGAACATCTTGACCAAGACTGCGTATTGGAGCGCCATTCGAACGCCTGCCGCAAAGGATGCAAAAGCGCGTCATGAAGAATCCGCGATGTCCGGACGCTCACTAGTATCGGTGGTTGACGATGACGAGTCTGTGCGGGAGTCGCTGCCCGACTTGCTGCGAGAGTTGGGCTTTTCGGCAGAGGTGTTCTCGTCGGCCGAGGAGTTCTTGGCGTCTGATCACATCAATGAGACCAGATGTCTAATCCTCGACGTCGCCATGCCAGGCATGACCGGCCCGGACCTCCAACGGGAACTAAAGCTTCGGGGACAAAAGATTCCGATCATCTTCATCACCGGAAACAGAGATGAAACCCTCCGCCCACGGCTGCTCGAACAAGGTGCAGTAGAGTGCTTGTTCAAGCCCTTTAGCGATGTGGCTCTGCTGAAGGCGGTCGATGCCGCGCTACGTGTCAGCTGAACGATCCGGAGCAAGGCCTTGGCTTGGGGGTGTACAATTTAGCGAATGCACTTGGTCATGGAGTGGGGTCATCGCTCGTGTTGCACGCCGCCGCACCAATCGTGTTCGTTGTCGACGATGACATCTCGGTACGTGAATCGCTGGAATCGCTGATCCGTACCGAGGGCTGGCAGCCCGAAACATTCGCGTCGGCACAGGATTTCCTTGCGCGCCCACGAGTCTTTGTTCCCTCTTGCCTCGTTCTTGATGTTTCTCTTCCGGGCCTTAACGGTCTCGACCTGCAGAAACGCGTCGCCATCGAACGAATTGACATGCCAATCATCTTCATCACCGGCTACGGTGATGTGCCGATGACCGTGCAGGCCATGAAGGCGGGCGCTGTGGAATTCCTGACCAAGCCATTTGGCGACAACGTGTTGCTGAGCGCCATCCGGAATGCCCTTGAGCGCAGCCGCACCGCACTGGCCCGCGAGGCTGAGATGCTGGTGCTGCGGGACTGCTACGCATCACTTACCAATCGCGAACGCGAAGTCATGGCATTGGTGGTCGCCGGCCTGTTAAACAAACAAGTCGGTGGGGAACTCGGCATCAGCGAGATCACCGTGAAAGCACACAGAGGCCAGGTGATGCAAAAGATGAAGGCCAATTCTCTCGCCGATTTGGTGAAAATGGCCGGGAGACTGCAATTGACACTTGCGGCGAAAGGCTGACTCTTCAACCCGCCCAGCCGTACTCAGCTTTTTCCCGCAATTTTTTCTGGGACGCTTGTGGTCAATTCATGCAAAGTCGCGGCGAATAACTGTCTCTACTGTTCAAAGAGCCAGAGCCTTAGAAGTGTCCACATCAACAGGCCTGCCGTGCACAAGACATATATCCCCACAACCACTTGAGAGCCGGAAAGATTTAGTTCGTTAGGTGTGCCCAACCGCGCCAAATTGGCAGCGACTACATACTCTTTCGGGCGCAATGCCGTCGCTTCGAGAACCGTCCGCGACAATTCAATTTGGCCGTTACCTTTTCTGATTTCATTAGCGCGAATCATAGTCTGACCCCTTGATTGCTTTCCATGCCTCGATTGCCTCTTTCTCTCTTCGTTAGAAGCGCGTGAGAGAGAAAGGATGCGGTCTTTCGTGAGTACGCCTTCACCCGGATGTCGAATCGCTCGGACGAGTCTTCGGATGTCCGAACGTTCACGAAAAATGACCGTCAGCGTCATCACCCGCGGCCGCTAATACAAAGGTATCGCCGATACTTTCGTCCAATTGTTTCCCATCTGCGCTGCTGGCTTAATCGCGTGAGTGCATATAAGCGCTTGAAGGATTGTGAGAAAGGAGACAAGAAGCGATGAATGTTCAAGAGGCAGCACCAATTGCGGGGCGACGGAAAGACAGGGAGCTCAGCGCTCCCGAAGCGGCGTCGACCGACGAACGATTGCTCGTAGCAGAAGCAAAGTCAGGGTGCCCCGGTGCTTTCGGAGAATTATATGAGCGTCATCGACTGAAGATCTGTCGCACTGCCTTCCGGATACTCCGCAATCAGGAAGATGCGGAAGACGCGGTTCAACGAGCGTTTCAGCGTGCTTTCGCCAACCTCGGTAGGTTTCGCGAAGATTCGACTTTTTCAACCTGGGTGACCCGTATTGCCATTAATGAGGCGCTGATGCTGCTGCGTCAGCGGCGCGCAAACACACCGCTCTTGGAAGGCAACAGTGATGGCGATGACGTGCGTTCCACCTTCGATCCCGCGGATACAACGCCGACGCCCGAACAAGCCCTCGCCGAAACGGAACGCCGCGCCGCTGTTCATCAAGCGATTTCACATCTCCGGGAAAGTTTGCGAACCGTGGTTCTTTTTCGCGAATTGCAAGGACTCACGAGCGCGGAAACCGCTCGACTGCTCGGCCTGACCATTTCCGCCGTAAAGGCACGTACATTCCACGCGCGACGCTATCTGAAGCGGCATTTAGAACGGAAGTACATGGCCCCCTTCACGTCTTTCTGATCGGAACGCGAAATAAGCAACCGCGAGGTAGTGGTCATCAAAAGAAAGTTGCATCTTGTTGAATTCATTGTGCAAGTCGTCCGCCCGCCGCGGGACACGAAACGATGCGACGCGGCTAGTTCTCGGCCCTAAAGTCTGAACTGTTCTTCTCAAAAACCCACCGAACTCCAGTTTTCCCGTCCCCCCGGCTCTCTGACGCGCCAACTTACCTTTGTGGAGTTCGGCCGCCGCGAAAATAGGGACAAGTTCAAGTTCGGACGACAACCACGGTTTGGTCGTCGAACGCATCTAGATTCCCAGCGTGGGAACCAACCGCCAGGAAAATGGAACTTACCACCCGCTCGGCGGTTTCTCCGGAATTCATGGCGACTACTTTTTCGAGTCTCTCAGATCCAAAGTCCTCGCACCGTGTATCGATTGCATCCGTGACGCCGTCCGTATAGAAAACCACCAGGTCCCCGTCGGCGCATTGCACCGTATGCTCCTCGTATTGTGCTGATTCAAACAGTCCGAGGCGGGTGGCCCGCCCTTGCGGGTTCTGCAAGGGTGGGTCTTTCTTTTTTCTCCCGCATTTTGAAGGAATGGTGGCGGGAACCGGGAACCGACGGGGCGTTCACGCCGGTCGACGCCGAAGTTCACTGTCCGTCCCAAAATGGTCCTTGACAAACAGTAACCACTATGTTACCCTCCTCCGTGTTATCTCAACTATTAATTCGAACGCTTCGCGCGTGCCCTGGCGCCCCCGACGGCCCGCCGCCAAACACCATTTCACCCGTAAACCCTTTAGAATCCGCACTTCCGAAAAATAGCCGCGTAACTCCTTTACAATCCGCAGATCCAAAAACAAAGGACTTAAAGTCCTTTAGAATCCGCACTTACAAAAAAGGGTGGGGGGAGGGGGGCAAACTGTTAACCAACTTTCCCCGCTCTGTCCGTGTCTCCTTTTCTCCTTGCCTCCTTGCCTCCGTCTCTCCGTGCCTCCGTGGCGATCCTTCTTTCCTCCGCACGTCGCCCGCGTCAGTGGCGCAAGACCGTCCGCCTGTGTTCTCATACCCGGCATCAATCCCAGAGGGGGCTAACCACCAGCGATGACCGACTTTCCCAGACTTGATCTCACCGGCAAGGTGGCCCTGGTCACTGGCGCCGCCCGCGGTCTCGGCCGCGCGATCTCCCTGGCCCTAGCCAACGCCGGAGCCGACGTCGCCCTCGGCTTGCGCGACATCAACACCGGCAAAGAACTCGCCCGCGAAATCGAAGCCCTGGGCCGCCGTGCCCTTCCCCTCCAGATGGACGTCATGGACCTCGAACAAATCTCTCGCGCCGTCGTCGGCACCGCCGCGCATTTCGGCGACCTCGACATCCTCGTCAACAACGCCGGCGGCGGCTTTACCAATCTCGCCCTCGACGTCCCCGAAGAAGAATTCGACGCCACTCTCGCGATCAACCTGAAAGCAACGTTCTTTGCCGCCCAGGCCGCCGCCAAAATCATGATTCGCGAAGGCGGCGGCACGATCATCAACATGAGCTCGCAAGCCGGGTTCGTCGCGCTGCCGACCGAATCCGTCTATTGCGCCAGCAAAGCCGCGGTCTCGCATCTCACCAAATGCCTCGCCGTCGAGTGGGGCAAGCACAACATCACCGTCAATGCCATCGCGCCTACGTTCATCTCCACGCCCGGTACCGACGAAGCCCTCGCCGATCCCGCGTTTCGCGCCGACGTCATCGAGCGCATCGCCGGCCTGCACCGCATCGGTGAACCCATGGACGTCGCCGGCGCCGTCGTATTCCTGGCGTCGCCCGCCGCATCGCTCATCACCGGTCACACCATTCTCATCGACGGAGGTTGGACCGCCAGATAAACCGCGCTACAGTCTCTGTTCCGTAGCCACGTCAGGGCACGGCTTCAGCCGTGCCCTGGAAGCTTTCTCTCCATCGGCTTTAGCCGCTGAGGGCCGAAGCTTCGCATTCGCCATAAACCTACGTAGTCGGAGCGCACGATTCGCGATCGTCGCGAAAGCCAGCATGAACAAAATCACAGTACTCGACACCAACTGGGTCGGCCATCCGAAATCGATCGCCGCCGCGCTGCTCGAATCCGAAAATCATCGCGCCATCATCGACCCCGGCCCGGAATCCACGCTCGCGACGCTCCGCGAGCAACTCCGCCTTCACGGCCTGAGCGTCGCCGATCTCGACGCCATCCTGCTTACGCACATTCATCTCGATCACGCCGGCGCCACCGGCGCTCTCGTGCGCGAAAATCCCAGCCTGTCCGTCTACGTCCACGCCAGCGGCGCGCGCCACCTGGTCGACCCGGCAAAACTTCTCGGCAGCGCCACACGCCTGTGGGGCGATGAGCTCCCGATCCTGTTCGGCGAAACCCTGCCGGTCCCGTCGGCAAATCTTCACATCATGGAGGGTACACAAACCCTTACGCTCGGCTCTCGCAAGCTCGAAGTCGTGTACACGCCCGGCCACGCCGGACATCACGTCAGTTATTTCGACGACGCCGCAGGCGTAGCCTTCGTGGGAGACACCGCCGGAATCCGCATCAACAACGGCCCGTACATTCTTCCCGCCACGCCGCCGCCCGACATCGATCTCACTTTGTGGGATCAATCCTTCGCGGCCATTCTCGCCCATCGGCCCGCCCGCCTCTTCCTCACCCACTACGGCTACGCCGACAATCCCGCAGCTCACATCGCCGAATTCCGCGAACGCCTCCACCACTGGTGCGCCGTCGCCGAAGAAGCCCTCTCGGCGGCGGCCGGCGATCCCGCCGCGCAAGATTCCGAAGCGCGCGAGGCCGCCGCGATGACCGCTTTCATCAAAAAATCCCGCGCCGAAATGGACGAAAAACTCGGCCACGTCGAAGCCGAACACCACGCCTTCACCGCCGCCCTGAACCTAAGCTTCCTAGGCCTCGCCCGCTACATCCGCAAACGCACCGAATCGCTTAGCAAACACTGAGATACCCGCCGCCCTTCGATAAAAAGGGCGGCCAAATCACCGCTGTGCAACTGAAAGAGCGAAAGAAGAAAGAATGGATCGAGTGCGTGAAGCAAAGAGAAAGACGGATCAGCAGGACGCGTTGCGCGCGCTCTACTTCACGGCTTGCAGCGCAGGCTCAAGCCAGGAGAACAGAAACTGGTTGATCGCCGGAAATTGCACCGCCAGCAAACTGAACACGGGAATAGCCCCCGCCGATGCCAGTTTCAACCAGAAATCCCATCCCAACTCGCCGGTTCCCGTGGATGTGAGGCGGCTGAGTATGGCTTCGCGATGCATCTCGGCATAAACGTAGGCCACCACGGCGCCCAGCAACAGCAGTAGCACGATGGCCAGCGTCTGAAGCGCCGGGTGCGGCTCAAAGGGATACACGTTCATCGAGATCACGAGAAAAACATACATTCCAATGGCGCAGATAACCATAGTGCGCATGCGCAGTAAGACGGTCACAAGAAAGTTGACATAGGTCAGGGCGCAGTATTCTTCCGCGAGCACCCGGAGCGGAGATATGGCAGTCGTGACGATCCTTTTGTCTTCGGAAACGACGGCCGCACTTTCTTCATCCCATAACGGCTTCAGCACCTCACAAATCAAGCGTGCCGTCATTCTCGCCATTTCTCCCTGTATGGTTTCAATGCTTTTCATCAACAGCAGCAGATCGTCGCTTTTTTCCTGGCACTTCCGGTGCCGCTCTTTTGCTGCCTCGGGAAAAAGTCTGATCCTAAGGAAAAAAGCGGCTCTGGCAACCCACCCGGCGAGATCGACAGACCGATTCCCAACATCGTCCGGGCTCGTACGCACTTCTTTCTCGTCGGCAACAATACGCGCGTAAATCTTTAGCGCATCCTCCCGCTTCGTGGTTATTTTGTCGATTTGGTCGATCGCTCGGCGTCGAGCCGCGTCGGTAAGCGGCGCACGCCAATCCTGGATCTGAGACTTCAGCCGGGTCAGATTTTCGATTCCGCGCGACATCAGTTTGTAGGTTTCGCGGAGCGTGCTTCCGCCTGGATTCCACATCGAACGCCAGGAGAGTCTTTGCATGCGGCTGAACGCTTCGCGGAGCGGAAGGCGATCCAGACCAGCAAGTATTTGACTGCACTTCGACCAGGTCCAGACCAGCTTAAACAAACAGATAAGAAAGGCCGCGATCATCAAGCCGAGCAGCAGGGCATATCCCCAATCGTAAGCGTCACCTTCCACGGTCTGCACCGGATGACCCCAGTCCAACACAGTAGTCAAAGTGACGACTAACAGAAGAACAATCATGACCCACACCCGCCGAGTGAAAACGACGGGATGCGCGGCCATTCGGAGTTCATCCGCCTCGATCTCGCTGAGCCGGTACGAAAAGGGACCAAGGTCTGCTTTTTGCGGCAATCGAGGTCTCCGAAGATCCACAAGGGTAACGCCACGCAGGCTCTGCCACATCCACCAGTAGCCGGCTCCCAGCAGCAGCAGCACCGGCAATGCGGGCGACAAACCCGAAGAGAGGTGCGGCACCCGCGTGGACCAATAAACACTGATTCGATGAACATGCAGCCAATGCGGCCAAGCGGGCGGCAGACACCAGGCGAGGATCTGCCAGCAGACGATCAGGGTCAAGGCAACGGCGAAGAAGAGAGCTACATATCTTTTCTCGCGAAACTTGCTCAGATCCCAGAGCGTCGCGCCAACGAACACGGGAAACGCAACCCACTCAATCACAATCCAAAGGGAAAGATAACCTTGGCCCCAGAACGGGATCGGACTCTTTATAAACATGATCACGACGAAGGCGGTAGCCAGAGCCAGTGCTCCGAGAGCGACGATGACCGCGTCTCGCCACTCCGGGGTGCGCGCGAATTGCGTACTCGCTTCCGAGTCCGAAAGGATGGAACCTGTCCAACTCAAGAAAGTGTGAATCATGAACGCGAGCAGACACAACCAATACGCGATTTTCCATGCTCCCGGCAGCGGATGCGGCGGCTTTACCTCTGCGGCAAGCGGATGAGGGGGTGGCTTTACTGGCTTTAGCGTGCTTTCGGCCCACTTACAGATGTCGCCAAGAAAAGCGACAGGCAACTGTTTATCAGCCGCATGCAGATCGGCGGAGGCCAGTCCCACGAGCGGCCAAAAACCATCCCTTCCAAGGATGGTCAACCACAGCACGGGTCTCGCCTGGCAGGCGTTGATGTCCGTGGAACATTCCGCCCACGGAATTCCGTAGGAGTCATATCGTGCAAGCGGAACGTTCGTGTTGCCAGGATCGCCCGTCACCGAGAGTAGACCGAGCATGGCGTTAAAGGTGCCAACACTCGTATCGCTAACGAAAAGGTGGTCACGGTGGAGTTCCGAAGAATCGTGCCAAGGATTCAGTCTGTCGCTCAGGCCGGGAACTAACGCATAAGCACTGATGCCGATGACGCCGCGCAACAGGGTGTCGTCTTCCCTGCTGAAGAGCAGATCCGGATCGGTGATCACCACGCGGCCCTGGGGATAACCGGTGCGCAGATAGCGCGCGAGGAACAGCTGATCGGCTGGATCGGACGCATACAAAATCGTAAATTTGATGCCGTGCTTTTGCAGTTCCGAGAGGATGCCACGCATCACGGCTTCTTGTGACAACGGGTTCTGCGCGGTGGCGTAAGGAGCGACGGAATCATCGTCGCCTCTCGCCTCTTGCAGATCAAGCTGAAGGGTGCCAGCGCCAGTGGCACTAACGTCCGGCTTTTGCTGGGCGGTAATTTGTTTCTGATATGCGGTACGAAAATAGGAAATCTCTCGCGGGAAATGCAACCGGACGAGATCTTCTTCGCCTTCATTGACATCTTTATTTTTATTGCCATTGCCGGGGTGCTTGTTTTTGCAAGCTGGCAGCTCCGCAGGATCTTCGGCACGTCCACGCGAGGCTTTTTCGGAAGAGCCATCGGAGGTGGACTTGGGAGCGGAAAGGCTACCGAAAACGGTTTCGTCCTCGGAAAGGGTGGCGATCTCGTGGGGCCAATAATCGTCGGAGCAAGCAAATTGAATGAACTGATCACGAGCGTAGTCGTCATTTTCCTGAAACGAAGAAAAATAAGGCGCGAATGGTTCGCCCGAAAAGCGTTTGATGCTCTCGGAGTCGGTCACCGATCCGCTGTAGACGTAGATTTTCCTTTCCGGCTGATGGCTCGAGACAACCCGTAGCGCGGCATCGAGTGACTGCAGGGAACCGGAAAACGTAGGACCCAGGATCCTTAGCGGACTTTTACCGCCGGCACCTCCGCTGATGCTGTTCATCATCTGGAGGGCTTTGAAGAATTGGTGTTTTCGTAGTCCGCCTGTGGGACTTTCTCCGACAACCAGCACGAACAACGGCTCCTCGTGACACTCGGGGGGAGTTCGATGGGGATCGTTTTCATACTGCTCACCTTCTGCTTCTTCGCGCTTCTCCCGATGTTTCGCACCTTCGCGAAAAATAAGCAGCCCCGGATAGGATTCGCGCTCTCGTTGTTCTTGCAGAGCCGTTTGCCGCTTATCGAGATCGTCCGGCGGGGTAGATGGATTTACATCCCAGGGAAGAATCGCACGGTCAAAGCGATATCCCATTCGTTGCGCCGCCTGCTGCAACGCTTCAATGCCGCGGTCGAAGGTCAAAGCGAGATGGGTGTGGACCGGGTCGGGAAGAATGGCGATTACAAAACGAACGTTCGCGCCAGAGCCTTCTGGAACGTTCCAGGGAGTGGTGACTTTCTTTTCAGCGGCCTCGTCTTCGGTCCAGACGCCGTAGAACTCCTCGATGGTGTTGCGGAGTTCATCGGGATATGTCGTGGTAACGGGCTTGGCAGGTTGCGCTGGCTTTTTCTTTTCTTGGGCCTCACTAGGGGGCGTCGATGCGCTTCCTGGTCCGGCCACGCGGAGAATTCCGCTGATGGCGAGGATGATCGCGAGCAGTGCGCCGCCTTTTTTCACCAGGCCCTGTCCGATGCGGGTAGCTAACCGCAACAATCCGTCGGTGGGCGGGAGGGTACGACATCTAACCTAGTAATGCAAGATACCGATAGGGCAGTATTGGCGGGGGGACTGAATCAGAGGTCTACGGGACCGGATTCCGCGGCGTCGGTGCTTGGAGCGGCGGAGTTTAGGGCGTCGGCAGCGGGATGGTCCGCGGGGGAGACTTCGCTGCTTGCGGCGCTTGCGGGCTCTGCGGCCGTGGTCGCTTCGGGCGCAGACGATGTCGCCGCTTCCAAGCGGGCTGAAAAGGCTTCGATTATGAGGTCGACAATTTTCTTGGCGTTGGACCCGTCGGGATCTTTGTCGGGGTTGTATTGGGCGACGTCGAGGCCTACGAGATTTTTGTGGGCGGCAAATTGTTTCAGGGCGGAGCTGACCTCATTGAGGCTTAGCCCACCGCTTGCGGGCACGTTCACAGACGGGAATTCGTCTTGAGTGATTACGTCGAGGTCTACATGCAGAACGAATTCGCGGGAGTCGGCGTGGAGGTGGGTCAGCGCTTCGGCTGCGGCGGCGCTTGCACCCTTCGCGGCGATCTGTTCGGCGGTGATGTGGCGCAGTGGAGACTTGCTCAGGAATTCCTGTTCGGGCGGGTCGAGGCGGGTGATTCCGAATAGCGTTACGTCGGGCTCGCGGACCAGCGGGGTTTCGCCCCAGAAGCGCACTAGCTCGGGGGCGCCTCGGCCGATGATGTGGGCGACTACCATGCCGTCGATGCGGCCCGATGGAGTGGAGGCGGGCGTATTCAGGTCGGCGTCGCGATCGAACCACAACAAATTGATGTGCTTGTAGTAGCGGCGGGCTCCGGTGAGCAGGCCGATCGATTGGGCGCAATCCCCTCCGAGAACGAGAACGAGAGCACCACTTTTCACGGCGACTTCGGTATGCACCTTTAAATCGTTGAGCCCGGCGACGATGGCGGGAAGATTGCGCGCGCGGCGGTGCTCCTCATCGTCGGCGAACAGGCGGGGAGCGCAATCGCCGTAGTCCGTCACCTCGAAGCCAGCGTTCTGCAACCGCTCGACGATTCCCGCGGCGCGCAGGGCGGCCGGAGCTTTTTCGCTGCCGGGCAGGAATGCGGCGGCGCTCGACGGCGCACCGATCAAGGCAATCTTCTTCGGCTGACGGACGATTTTGACCGCCAAAGTTTGGCTCCTTGTGATTTGTTTCCCAGCGTGAGGCTGGGCTACGGCTTAAGTATTGAGCTCGCCCGTTTTTTCGGCCCGAGCGGCCCGACAGATGGCCCTTGGATTCTGCTGCCGATCCCCTCGCCGGGCTAAAGCCCGGCGCCTACATTTCGCGTGCGCTCGCTACGCTGAAATTTATCTGCGCGGAGCGGCGGCGATGGTGGCCAGCTCCGGCGGCAGAGTAAAGCGCACATCTTCGCGGATCAAATCGAGATCGCGTTGATCCGTGAATCCGATTTCGGCAAGGCGGCTGCTGACTTGTTCGACGAGCACTTCGGGCGCGGACGCGCCTGCGGTCAGGCCAACGCGCTCGATGCCTTCGAGCCATTGCGGGTCGATGTCCTTGGCGGAGTCGATGAGCTGAGCTTTTACGCCGCTGCGCTGGGCCACTTCGACGAGACGATTCGAGTTCGAACTGTTGGGCGAGCCGACGACCAGAATGAAATCGACGTCCTTGGCAACTTGCTCGACGGCTTCCTGGCGATTCTGCGTGGCGTAGCAGATGTCGTCGCTCGCGGGACCCTTGATGGCCGGGAATTTCTGGCGCAGGCGCGCGACGATTTCCTGGGTGTCGTAGAGGCTGAGCGTCGTTTGGGTCAGGAAAGAAAGCTTGTCGGGTTCGGCGACTTCCAGAGCATCCACGGCGGCGACGGAATCCACCACGATGGTGCGGTCGGGCGCCTCGCCGGAAGTGCCGACGATTTCCTGGTGATCGCGGTGGCCGATCAGAATGATGGTGCGCTTCTCGCGGGCAAACTTGAGCGCCTCCAAGTGAACTTTGGTGACCAGCGGGCAGGTGGCATCGATCACTTTCAGAGAGCGTTCCTTGGCCTCGTCGCGCACAGTCGGCGGGACGCCGTGGGCGCTAAACACCAGGACGGCTCCATGGGGTACATCACCGATGGCTTCGACGAAAATCGCGCCGCGGCGGCGTAACTGCTCGACTACATAGGTGTTATGCACGATTTCGTGGTGCACGTAGACCGGCGCGCCGTAAGCTTCCAGCGCGAGTTCCACGATGTCCACGGCGCGCACGACGCCCGCGCAAAAGCCGCGGGGTCTAATCCTCAGCAGTACTTTTCCGTTCTTCTCGGTCGGCATCGTCATCCTAAAGTATAGTTTCGCAAGAATCTATCATACCTCAGTCTTGGGTCCGCGGCACTTTTGTAGAGTGGCAAACTATTGGTGATTAAGGTAGCTCGGCGGGCGGTCGTCCATATTGGCGCTGTTCTAGAGACGCCGTGAAACGCAAAATCCCGGCATGACTCCTGGCGAGATGAAGGTCGAACCGGTGGTGCTGGAGGGTGTGCACGTGAGGCTGGAGCCGCTCACGCGGGCGCACCACGCAGGATTGTGCGAGATCGGGCTCGCAGAAGAATTGTGGCGGTGGATTCCGATTCCGGTGCGGAATGCAGAGGACATGACCGCTTACATGGAACTGGCGCTGAAGGAGCAGGCGAATGGCGTGTCGCTGCCGTTCGCGCAGATCGACAAATCAACCGGCCGAGTGATTGGCAGCACGCGGTACATGAATATCGAGAAGACACATCACCGCGTGGAGATCGGAAGCACGTGGATCGGGCTGGAGTGGCAGCGGACGGCGGTGAATACCGAGGCGAAATATCTGCTCATGCAGCACGCATTCGAGACGCTAGGATGCATGCGCGTGGAATTGAAAACGGACTCGCTGAATGCGAGATCGCGGGCGGCCATTTTACGAATCGGTGCGAAGGAAGAGGGAATTTTCCGCAATCACATGATCACGTCGAGCGGGCGCGTACGGCACACGGTGTATTTCAGCGTAGTGGACTCGGAGTGGCCCGAGGTGCAGGCGCGGCTCGAACGCAAATTGAACAGTCGAGACGTAGCGGGTTAGTTCGATAACTGCGTTGATTCGGAACGACTCGACGGGGCTCAAGGGAATTGCGCAACCAGGAGCTGCGGTTGGGATCAATTCAATCTAAGCAGACTGGGAATCTCAGTCGCCCTGGCTTAAGGACGATCTGCTGCTCTCGAATTTATCTTTGCTGCCCCATACTCGCAGATTCCAATTGTCGCCGATACGCGCAAAAAGCTGCTGCGCGAATTCCCGATCCCCCTGGCGAACGGCCATAAAAGCAAGAGCGTTTCGCTCGAAGTTGGTGACGCCGTACAGCTGCTCCAACGAAGCGAAGCCTTGCTTCACGCGATCCCAGGAAAGAGCGGGCGCCTCTGCCTTTGCTTTGCAACAGTTGAGGCTCAGTGCCAGTTGAAAGTAAATCGAGTCGCCCTCTGGTCCTCCGACACGGTCGGCGATGCTTTGCGCAAACGCTTCCGAATCTCCTGCCTTTCCATACCATTTGGGCAGCAGATAGTTCGCGTGACTGTTGTAAAGGTAGTAGTAGCCGGGCTCGACGGCATTTGCTTCGACGAGGAGTTGCTCGGCTCGTTTCTGGTCCCATCCCTGGGCGAGAGCCACGGTTTGCATCGCCTGGTACCAGTGCGGGTCGTTTGAGGAAACTGATTTAGCCTGTTCCAGAATCTCCTCGGCCTTCTGCACCCGCTCACGGAAATGCTTCCACGCGTCGGCAGTCACTTTGCTGCCTGGTCCACTGCCGCGAGCCTTCCATGCAAACCGCAAATAAGACTGCGCCAGGGCCACGCGCGGAGTGCTGGAATCGGGCTTGAAGTCAATCCAACTTTGCAGGCGCTGCATGTGGGCATTCCATACCGCGTCCGTGGCTGTCAGCGACCCCGGGCCCTGCACGACAGCATAGAAACTGTGTAGCTTCCAGGCGCCACCCGGAAACCGGGATTTTTGCGAACGGGCGGCGTCGGCGATTTCTTCGAGCTGCGCGAATTTCGCTTCATTAAAGAGGTTGCGCACAGTGGTCTGGAAGACGCTTGCCGGTTGAGAATCAACGTCGGCACCTTCATCGTTCAATGACGGGACTGCATCCTGAATAGCGACAGTACGCGTCGAAGCTGCCAGACTGATTTCCGCAAATTGTTGCGCAGAGACCAACGAGGAGGCGAAAACGCAAAGGAAGAGGGTGTAAGCAGCAGGCCTAAGTTCGAACACGCGGACACCTCCGCGACAGCTAGAAGCGGGGTAATTTAGCACATTTCCAGGAATTCCGGATCCCAGATTTCGGACGGCTCGGAACCACCCCTGTGGTCAGTATTCCATTAACGTCATTACTCTTTGGCGCACTCACCTCCACACTGCGACCCATTTCTCGTAACATAGTACTAGAAGTACTAGGCGGAACGCCTGTTACTGGTGTCGGGAGCCTCTGAAGCATGCCGGGATGAGCAGAAATGCCAACACTTAGCCGCCAAGCCGCAAGCTCGACGCTGCCAGCCGTTGGCACCAAGAACGAGGTATTTACCCGCCCGCGGCCCACGTATGTCCTGATCAGCCCGGTTCACAATGAGGAGAAGTTCATCGGCCGCATGATCGAATCCATCGCCGCACAGACTGTTTTGCCCGGGCACTGGTTAATTATAGATGATGGTTCCACGGACGCCACGCCGGAAATCGTCCAGGCTTACGCACAGCGATATGCGTTTATCGAACTAATCAGCCTTCCGAAGCGGAACAGCCGCAAACCCGGCGGAGAAGCCGTGATTCAGCAAGCCCTCGAAGTGGCGGGGCACTATCCCTATGATTTTCTGGCCCGTTTTGACGCGGACCTCGAATTTGGTCCCGACTATGTCGTAAGAATATTTGGTGAATTTGCCAAAGACGAGAAACTGGGAATCGCCGGCGGCGGATTGTACGTCGAGAAGAGAAAAGGCCGATTGGTGCTGGAAAAAGTTCCCAAGTACCACGTTCGCGGCGGGTTGAAAATGTATCGCCGGAAATGCCTGGAGGAGATCGGAAGCCTGTGCACCTGCATGGGCTGGGACACCATCGACGAGGTGTACGCCTGGAAGCACGGCTGGAAAACCAGAAGCTTCTTCGAAAATCGCGTGATCCACAGACGTCCGACGGGCGAAGGCCTCTCGGCAAGGGAGCTGTCTCGGAAGCGCGGGCAGGGCGAATACCACACTTGGAGTCATCCTCTGTTTGTTTTTCTTAAAGCCGTAAAAGTGGGCGCCACCAGTCCCACGAGAGGATTCCATTTCCTGGGCGGTTTTCTGGAATGTTACCGGAAACAAGAAGAACGATTGCAAGACCCTGACTTCAAGCGAATACGACGGAAGCAGCAATTGAGAAGGCTGGTTTCCGCCGGCATAGTAACTCAGCCGAAGTTGTAGTCGCGGAGATAAGGAGAGCTTTTTGGAGATCCCAGCAAGTCACGAAAAGCGCCGCAGTGAACGCGTCAAGCTGAGCGTGCCCGTGATCGTGACGACGGAGACAGTCGATCACGAACAGGCGCAGGAAGTGACGCGCACCATAACCGTGAACGCCCACGGGGGATTGTTCAAATTGAAGATGGAATTGCTGGTTGGGCAGCCGATTATTCTGACGAACATGAAGTCAAACGTGGAACAACGCTGCCGCGTAGTGCGCGTGGAGCATTTGCCCGGCCCTGAGTTTGGAATTGCGTTCGAATTTGACAGCCCCGCGCCGGAGTTTTGGCCCGTCGATTTTCGTCCGGCCGATTGGAATGTGGTACCGTCGGAAGCCTGAGCGTCAAGCGAAAAAGCGCCGCGTGTTTCGCGGATTTCGCGTCGTCTGCTATCCTCCCGGTCCATGTCATCCGCTGAAAACCAAGGGCGTGAGCTAACACAAGCGTGGTGGTTCTTTCCTGCGTTGATTGCGGCGATTTATTTCATCTTGCACATGCTGACGGCGACGCGCTACGGATATTTTCGCGACGCGCTGTACTACCTGGCTTGCTCGGACCATCTCGATTGGGGATACGTGGACCAGCCGCCGCTGATCGCGGCGATGGCGTGGATCGCCCGACACACGCTGGGGACTTCGCTGCGGGCGCTGATGGTGTGGCCCGGGCTGGCGGGTTGCGGACGAATCTTGCTGACGGCGGCGTTTGCGCGCGAGTTGGGGGCGCGGCGTTTTGGCACGCCGTTGGCGGCGATGCTGGCGGCGACTCCCGGAGTCTGGTATGTCATCGATCACCAGTTTGCGATGAATGCGTTCGAACCCCTGTTCTGGACCGGTTGCGCCTTCGTATTGCTGCGCATGATAAACACTGGAAATTCCAAGTTGTGGCTGGCGTTCGGAGCCGTGGCGGGATTGGGCCTGGAAAATAAGTATTCCATCGCGATATTTGCGTTTGCACTGCTGGCGGGCCTGCTGCTAACGGCGCAGCGCAGGCTGCTTTTTACCCCCTGGCTGCTGGCGGGCGGCGGCGTGGCGCTGCTGATTTTTCTGCCGAACCTCATATGGAACGTTCAGCATCACTGGCCGTTTCTCGAACTGATGCGCAATATCCGCGCTTCGGGGCGGGACGTGGTGCTCACGCCAGCGGCATTCCTCGGTCAGCAAGTCCTGCTCATGTCGCCGTTCAGCTTGCCCTTCTGGCTCGCGGGATTGTGGTTCTATCTTTTTTCCGCCGTGGGAAAGACTTATCGCGCATTTGGCTGGGCCTTCGCGATCACCATCGGATTTTTCCTGCTCGCCCACGGAAAGAATTATTATTCCGCGCCTGCGTATCCTGTGGTGCTGGCCGCGGGGGGCGTCGCGAGCGAACTTTTATTACGCGCGCGGTGGTTCGAATTGCGTCCCAGATGGCGGACGGGCGTGCAGGCACGCTGCTTCGTTTTGTTGATTCTGGGAATCGCGACGCAGATGCCGATTACGCTGCCGGTTTTGCCGGTGGAAACGCTTCTGCGTTATCAAGAGCACTTACCATTTTCCGTTCCGCGCTCGGAGCACTCGCACATGGGGGCGGCGCTGCCGCAACACTTCGCCGACGAATTCGGCTGGCCGGAAATGGCGGCGGCCGTGGCGCGCGTCTATCATTCTCTGCCGGAGAATGAGCAGCGCAAGACGGCGATTTACGCGAATAATTATGGCGAAGCCGGCGCGATCGATTTTTTCGGACCGCAATACGGACTGCCGAAAGCGATCTGCCCGCATCAGAATTATTTTCTTTGGGGCCCGCGCGAGTACACGGGCGAGATTGTGATTTTGGTCGGCTCCGCGAGGATCGAGGACGCGCGAAAAGTCTTTGCATCCGTGGAGCCGGTGGCCGACCTCGATAATCCGTACGCCATACCGATTGAAAACAGGCCGATCCTGCTGGCACGCGGGCTGAAAATGGACCTGCAACAACTCTGGCCGCAGCTGAAAGACTGGGATTAGGCCGCCAATTTAGGTGTTGGCCATCGCGGCACAGCTTCTCCCTCCCGCGCAACTATCCATGCACTATGGGGTTGAATAGTACGGATAGGAATTGTATCCGCTTGGAGGATGTACCAATGGCGTCTTTAGCTTTTCCTAAAATGAAGAAAATGTCGCTGGTTGTCGCGGCGGCGTGTTTGTGCGGATTGGTCGCTGCGGGATGCGACGACCACGTGCAAGTGACTCGCGACCCGGATATTCGCATTCGCAGAGGTGCGACCTGGGCGTGGCAGCCGGTTGCCGAACCGATGGCGGCACGCGATTCACGCAGGGTGCTTTCGCGGGATACGGTGGGGCGCAACGAGCCCGCAGGGCCGGTGGCGCGCGACGTACCGGCGGACAACCAGATCGTCCGCGACCGAGTTAAGAACGCGATTCAGCAGTCTTTGACCTCGAAAGGATTGGCGCAAGTCAGCGATCCGGCCACTGCGGATTTTCTGGTGGATTACCACTTTGCCGTAGAGCAGCGCAACGCGGTGCAGCCCGTCTATCCAGGCGCATATCCTGGACTGGTCTGTGGACCATACCGCTGCTGGGAAGGCTGGGGCTATGGTCCGCCGATGGTCGGCTACGAGCGCATTCACTTCCGCGAAGGAACGATTGTGTTCGACCTGACGCAGCAGGCCACGAAGCATCTGGTTTATCGCGCGGTGGGCGAAAAGCCGGTTCGGCGGGATACCTTCTCGCTCACGCAGGACGAGATCAACGGACTGGTAAATCACTTGCTGAAGGATTTGAAGACGCGAAAGTGAGCATCACACAAACGAATCGCGGGTCGTATTGGAAGGGACGGGCATCGCGCCTGTCCCTTTTTCTCTGGGTGATCTGCAGATTTTTTTCGATTGGATCCGTCACCTAAGGCAGCAGGCCGAACGCGGCGACGCTGTTGGGCGTGCCGATGTAGACTTTTCCGTTGACGACAACCGCCGTGATGAATTTGTTGGCGGAAAATTGATCGCGGTTGTTCGCGGCTTGGGTTGAATTGTACAACTCGGTAGCAAGATTGGTGGCGTCGTAGGCGTGCAGGACGCCATTGTTGCTATTTTCCACCACCCAGACGATGCCGTTGGTCGAACCGTTCGCGGAGATGCTCGGCGTCGCGCCAGGATAACCGAACGTATGGGCGCTCTGCGATGAGGGAGTCGTGGCCAATTTTCCGGTGACGATCGGAAACGCCTTGATGGAATCGCCCACCGCTCCGTAATACACCGTGCCATTGAAATAGCTTGGCTTCGCCCATACGCCGCCGGCCAGCTGGCCGTTGATCTGCTGATAGATGCTGTTGTCATTGCTGGCGTTGAACTTGCCCATGTTGTCGCGATCCACGACGTAAATGTTGGCGTCTTTTCCGGAGCCTACCGCCAGATGGCGCGTGGTGCCGGTGGAATCGACGACGTCGGGCAACAGCACCGGTCCGCCGGAGCCGAAATCGGTATCGGCGTTGGACTCCGATACCGTGTTCAGCGGCGTGAAGTAGTCGAGCAGCGTCAGCGGCGCGGTCGAAGAAACCTTCGCGAAGCAGTTGCCGCAATTCTTGTTCACCGGAAATCCATTGGCGTCGAGCGTCGTTCCGAAGTCGCCGTTGCCCACGATGAAATAAATGTTGCCGGAGGTATCGGCCGCGGGCGCGGTGCCTGCCATCCAGATGCCGCCTTCGTTGCCGTTGGGCACGAGATTCAGCACGCTGGTCTGCTGCAATGTATCGGCGCTATAGGACATCACCCAGGAAGTATAGGGACCGCCGTCGCAGTGCGAGCCCCACGTTGTGTAGACCGTGCCGCCGACCTCCAGCAGGCCGGGCCGCTCGTTGTATTGGCTGGGGTCAAAAACAACGTTTCCGTTGGAACTGTTGGCCCCGGTGCCCGGATAGGTTGCAGTGATTGTTGTCGGACCGCCGAAGAGGTCGGCGCCGGTGGTCAGACTGAGCGCGTGGATGCGGTGAATGTAATTCCCGCCGGAAGTTTTGGACACGGCAACCAGGTAGATGGCGTTGCGCGTGCGGTCGATGACCGGTGTGGAGGTGATGCCGATCTCCGGCGTCACTTGACCGCAACCGCGGTCGTCGCTGGAGGTTTCTCCGGAGGCCAACACCGAGTGTTGCCACAGGATGGTGCTGGTGTTGCCGTTCACGCTGTCGGCGTCGAAGGCAAACACGGAGTCGTGCTCGGTGACAACGTAGAGAACGTTTTTCGTTCCGACGTTCGGGATGACGACGTTCGATAAATAGAGTGGTTGGGCGTCAACTCGGCCATCGACGTTGAACGAGCCGAGCTTTCCGAACGTCGTCTGATTCACGTTGGCGGGGGTGAGCGTCGTTTCGTTGATGTTTTGGCCCGAACGCAGGTTGTCGTAGTGATAGGTGGTGACGTCAACGCCGGAAGTTGGTGCGGTCGCGGGGTTAACGGTGAGCGTCGCCAAATTGCTGGTGACGCTACCCACCGAGTTGCTCACAATTACGTCAAACGTCGAGCCAGAGTCGCCGGAAACGGTAGGGGGAGTCGAATAACTCGCCGAGGTAGCGCCGCTGATGTTGGCTCCATTTTTCTGCCACTGGTAAGTCGGCGCGGGTGTGCCGGTGGCAACCACGCTGAACGTCGCCGCTTGTCCCACGGTAACGGTTTGATTCGCAGGCTGCGTGATGATCTTGGGCGCGGCATTATTGGATGTCGATGAAACGGTCAGCGTGGCCGAGTTGCTGGTTGCGGTGCCGACGGAATTGGTGACTACTACGCAGAACTGCGATCCGTTGTCCGAAGTTGACGTTGCAGGCGTGGTGTAGGAGGAGCCGGTGGCCCCGGCGATATTCGCAGTGTTCTTCTGCCACTGGTAGCTGAGCGGAGAAGTCCCGCTGGCGACTACGGTGAACGTTGCCGTTTGTCCCGAACTAACGGTTTGGTTTGCGGGCTGCGTCGTGATGGTCGGAGCCACCGGGCTGGTACGTCGAACTTCGCGCCATTGTCCGTCGTGGCGGTTGCTGGCGTGGAGTAGCTGGCCGAGGTGGCGCCCGCGATGTTCGCGCCGTTCTTCTGCCATTGATAGGTCAGCGGCGCGGTGCCGCCAGCAGTGACCGCAAAGTTCGCGCTCTGCCCCAGGGTGACGCTCTGATTCGCGGGCTGTGTGGTGATGGAAGGCGCCGTCGGGTCGTTGGAATTATTCGCGGAACTGCTGGAATTCACTACTCCGGAGCAACCCGCGAGCGTAAGCGATACGAGTATCGCTGCCCAGCAGAACGTCACCTGTTTGGCACAAGCTGATCGGCGCACGCGTAAGCCCCCGTGGAAAATCCCGCGTCCGGGTTGAGTTCACCGGCGGGTTCCGGCCAAAATAAGTGCGAGCCGCACATCTACGTGCGACGCGCGTCTTTGCATGCATTTAGGTTAGGGATCAGAAAAGGCAATTACATCTGGCCCGGGGGACAGTTATAGACCACTGCCCTTTGCTCCCCTTGGCACAGTACGGTTTACTGGCACCAGTCCAGGGACTCTATTTATGTTACAGTAAATAACACTTCAGCATAACTATCAGATAATTGGTCAGTTTCCGGCTAGGCGACTTGCCAGGCAAGTGGAATTGAATCGCCGGAGAGATTGCTTCCGAGTAGCCCGTTACTCGGGAGCGACGGCCGGGAGTGTCACCGAAGCGCCGGATGTTTTCCCAAGATCGTTCCGAGGAAGGGTTGCGCGCGATCTGCGAAGGCTAGCCGCACCGCAGCGCGATAACAGGGTCGACGCGCATCGCGCGGCGCGCGGGAATGTAGCAGGCGATCAGCGCGACAAGCATCAGCACGATGGCGACGGCGGAAAACGTGAGCGGGTCGGTGGCGCTGACGCCGTAGAGAATCTTGGACATCAGGCGCGTCAAACCCCCGGCGGCGGCGAGACCGATCGCTACGCCGAGGAGCGCAAGGCGCGCGCCTTGTCCCAGGACGATCTTGAGCACGTGGCTTCTTTGTGCGCCCAGCGCCATGCGAATGCCGATCTCATGCGCGCGTTGGCCGGCGACATAGGAAATCACCCCGTAAATTCCGATACTTGCAAGCACGAGTGCCAGCGCAGCGAAGACAGCGAGCAGAATCATGGCGAAGCGACGCGAAGCGAGCGAGCGCGCAACGACGGAGTCCATGGTTTCCGGTTGATACAAAACAGCTTTGCTGTTGAATTCGCGCAAGGCATCGCGAACGCCGCCAGCGAATGCCCCCGGCGAACTTTGTGTGCGAATCACGTAGCCCGCGGCGGAAACGGCCCAGGTCTTGAGCTGGTCGTCGGGCAGTTGCAAAGGCGACATATAGAACTGCGCCTGCATAGGGGAGTTGACAGTTTCATCGAGGCCGTATTGTTTGACGTGGCCAACCACCCCGACGATCTGCAGCGGCTGGTTGTACACGAGGCTGAAATTAAGGCGCTTCCCTATTGGGTCCTCATTGCTGAAAAATTTCTGCGCGAAATCCTCGTCAATGACGCAGACGCCAGGGGAATTGGCGTCATCCCGCGCGGTGAGGAAGCGCCCGCGAAGAAGAGGAATTTTCATGACCTTGAGGTAATCCGGGCCGACGCGATACCACAGCGCATAGGGCATGCTGACTTCGTTTGGCGGCTTCGGTTGGCCTTCGCGCCAAAAGATCAGTCCCGACTCGCGGTCCAAGGGCTTTGCGCCGGTCGTCAAGGA